>NZ_JAIXSV010000273.1 GCF_027484505.1 Asticcacaulis sp. | reverse complement strand
GCCGACAATGGCTTCGTTTCGCATCCGCGAGATTGAGATTAACAGATCAGTAAGGTTTGACCAGAGGCTGTGTGAGCGCTCGCTACGGTTTTACCGGTTGTGTTCTTTTTGCCCCGCAGAACGGGGCGTAGCGGGGTCTGTGCAACATTGTTGAACATCGCAAGGGCCCCTGTTCCAGAGGGGTTGGCACCTGCCATGGTCCACAGGCGCCGGCCGTTCGGCACCGCCCCTGTGCAACAGCGTGAAACACAAAACACCCCCATGTTTCAGAGCAACTTGCATGACCCCACCGCCCGCGCACAGTGGCGGGGGCCGGTGCCGGGATGCGGACAGGCAAAGGGTGGTAACGGGGCGCAGCATAGCACGGAGGCGGCGAAAAGTCAGCGCTTGGCGCGCGCTTGGCGATCTGCCACCACCCCCGCCTATTCTCTCATCCCGGCGCACGCCGGCACCCACGGGCCCCACGCCCGACCCTGGCGCGGCCAGATGCTGAAGGGGGGCGGGCGGCAGGGCGAAGCGGACCGGTGGCCCACTACAGACAGTCACCAAATGTCGGCTTGCCCGGCCGCTCCACCGCTTCGGCCACCTCTTGTTGGAGAGCCGCCGCCCCCTGGGCGCGGAACTTCTCCAATCTCCATGGTCACGACCTCTTGACAGTCATCATATCCCACTCTGCCCCACCCCCTTGGTTATAGCCTCAAAGTCTGCTACGCACACAGGCGCGACGGCGCAGCGTAAGGGGATAATGATGGCGCGACCCAAAAAGGGCTCACAGGGCACAAAAATCGATATTCACACTACTATGGAAGAGCCTGACATTGACATCAGTCCCGATGAAAACAGCGACGATGTAGACGCCATCGCGGCGGGATACGTCAAAGATTACGTGTCTGGTCTTTCTATTAAGGCTACGCCTGAGGAGGTTGAAGCCACCCAGGTTTTTGCGAAGCGACTCGTAGAAGATTTTGGATATCCGAAATCTCGTCTCATCACTCGCCCTCAGTATCGTGTGCGCCGCCGCCCGTCTGACGAAAAAAAATCATACCCCGTAGATATCGCCGTGTTCTCCGACGATACGAAGCATGATGACAAGTGTTTGATGATTGTTGAGTGCAAAGCTGAAAACGTCAAGTCTGGGCGCAAGCAACTTGAGCTATATCTTTCACTGTCCGATGCTCCTATTGGTGTTTGGTTTAACGGGAAGTCTCACCTTTATTTACATAAACAGTACGTGGGGCAAGGGCGCCTGTCCTTCACCGAGCTCCCTACTCTGCCACGCTGCGGCCAGCGCATCGAGGATATTGGACGCTATCTGCGGAAAGATCTGCAGGCTACAAACCACCTGAAGTCTGTTCTGAAAGACATTCGCCATCATCTGGCAGGAAACCTGAAAGGGATAACAAAAGACGAGCGCTTAGCCCAACAAATCATTAATATTCTATTTTGCAAAATTTACGACGAGACAACAAAAGGCCCCGAGGAGCTTATGAGTTTTCGGGCGGGTGTTGGCGAGGACTCTAAGGTGGTTCGCGATCGTATCATCGAACTTTTTTCTCGCGTGAAAAATCGCTTTTCCGATGTATTTGACCCTACCGAAGCCATCGAATTAGATGATGAAAATATTGCCTATGTTGTTGGCGAGCTTCAAACCTATTGCATTACTGATGCAGAACGTGACGTCGTTGCAGACGCGTTTGAGGTCTTTATGGGGCCAGCGCTACGGGGTGAAGAGGGACAGTTCTTCACCCCCCGAAATGTCGTGCGGATGATCATCGACATAGTCGACCCTAAACCCGAGGAACTGATCATTGACCCCGCCTGCGGCTCTGGCGGCTTTCTTGTCGGTGCACTGGACTATGTTTGGCGCAAAATTGAAGTAGATGGCGCTGCACGAGGGCTCTCCAAGGACAGAATCAGAGAAGAACAACGACACGTCGGCTCTCGCTTTTTTCGAGGAATGGATAAGGATGCATTCCTGGCAAAAGTGGCCAAAGCTTACATGGCTATTCTCGGGGACGGCCGCGGAGGAGTGTTCTGCGACAACAGCTTGCTACCCACGGATCGTTGGGAGCCAATGGCGCAAAGCGCGATCCAATTAGGCAAATTCGACATCGTTATGACCAATCCCCCGTTTGGCACCAAAATACCAATCAAAGGGGCGGATACGCTGGGCCAGTACGACCTTGGTCACCAGTACAAAAAGGACAAGGCATCTGGCAGGTATACAAAGACAACCAAGCTCCATGAGAAGCAGCCACCACAAATCCTCTTTATCGAGCGCTGCCTCCAACTTCTAAAGCCTGGTGGGCGCATGGGTATCGTAATTCCTGAGAGCATCCTGGGAATGCCAACTTACACCCATATTGTGCAGTACCTCAGGGAGCGAGTGAGGATCGTTGGTGTTGTGTCGATGCCCGAGGAGCTCTTTCAGCCGCACACTCATGCAAAGACAGCCGTTATGTTCGTCAAGAAAATCCCCCCAAGCGATGGCGATCAAATTTTCATGAGTGTGGTCGAATGGTGTGGCCACGATTCTCGTGGAAATCCAACGATCCGCACAAAGGATGACGGGACGGAGGAACTCTTGGATGACGTCCCGGCGGCTGCAAAAGCATTTCGGACAATGATTAAGGATTTTTGCTGATGCGTCGATACGCAGAGTCCGGTTTTGTCCTCCCAGCAACGTCGGTCAAGCGCGATATCTTCATCCCGCGCTATTACGATCCACGGATTGGTGGCGAGTTAGCTGATCTTTCAACAACTCATCACCTCCTGTCGTTGGATCAGCTAATCGCCGCAGGCGATATTTTTCACGATCATGGGAAATATATACCAAAGATTTATTATGGAACTGGAGCATTCCCCTATATCAGAACAAGCGATATCGCAAATTGCGAGATAAAGGCATCACCGAAACATGGGGTAAGTCAAGCAATATATGATGCCTATAAAGATGAAAACGACGTGAAGGCGGGTGACATTCTTTTTGTACACGAGGGTACTTATCTGATTGGCGCAACTTCTCTTGTCACGCCATACGATGGCCCTATGCTCTATCAACATCACCTAGCAAAATTTCGCGTAGCCGAAAAATGCTCCTTCCCTCCACACTTCTTGCTCGCAGCCATAAATGCCCCTCTCGTCCAAAGGCAGATTCGGTCTAAGCAGTTTTCGGCGGACATTATTGATTCGGTTGTTGGCAGAGTAGGGGAGGTTATCATCCCTGTGCCGAAAGACCGCGACGCGATTATCCGGATTGCAAACTCCGTTCGGGGCGCAGTCGAAGGCCGAGCCATGATGCGAGAGCGACTGACACACCTCTTCCAAGCCATTGACGTTTGGTTGCGGAGAGCTGGTAGCGGTAACTTATCAGATATTTTGCAATGGATGCCCGATCCGAAAGATTATCAGGGCCGCCCTGCCTTCTTGGGAGAACGGCCGAGCTTTACGGCGTTCACGCTAAAATCCTCCAGCGTTAAAAAAGATATATTCATTCCAAAATACTACGACCCCTCCATTCCAACGATGCTCACCGACTATAGGGACCGCTGCGACTTAATTACGATTTCTTCGCTTGTGGGTGATGGTTCTATCTCCATACGAACGGGCGACGAGATCGGCAGACTAAACTACGGTACAGGCGAGAACCCATTTATTAGGACATCTGATCTGGGCTCATATGAGCTCAAATCTGACGCTAAGCACGGTGTGAATGATGCAGTGTTGTCTGCATACCCCCAAGGCATCGCTGAGAACGATATCCTGCTTGTCCGTGATGGCACGTACCTAGTTGGGTCCTCAGTTATGGTTAAGGCAGAAGATCTTCCCCTCCTTTACTGCGGAGGGATTTACAACATTCAGGTAAACAACTCGGAGAAGATTAGCCCCGCCCTCCTGTATGCAGCCCTCAACTTGCCTGTCGTCCGCGCCCAAATGAGGCGCAAACAGTTTACCCGTGACGTGATCGATACGCTCGGGCATAGACTACTTGAGGTGGTTTTGCCAATACCTAAAGACCCAGCAGTGCGGTCCTCAATATCCGATCTTGTGGAGCTACTATCTACGCAGAGGGTTCGGTATCGAGCTGAGCTCGACAACCTATTCAAGGGGATGTTCGCCATCGGTATGTAAATGGCAACGGGTTGATCATCGCTCTCAGTCTTGCAAGTTTCAGTCCCCTAACCGCCAACGGTAAAATCTCGCCCCTGGCCTAGGGTCCCGGCTTTCGCCGGGATGACGGTAGAGGGGTGGGAGAGGGGGCGGCGGTGACGGTGTGAAACGGCGGTGGCGGGTGTGAGGGGTGGGAGAGGGGAACCGGTGCTGCTCTCTGCCCGGCCGGACGAGGGCACCCACCGGCACCCTCGTCCGCCCGTCCATGCTCACTTCACCTCAACCTTCACGACATTATCGTCGGAATTGCGGTCGATCAGTTTGTTGTAGGGGTCGATGCCGGCATGGGTGGGGAGCTTGTCCACCGTGAACTCGATGACCGTCGTGCTGTCATCCACGGGGCGTTTTTCCATCGCCACCACCTTGCCGGCATCGAACCCGTCATCGCCGGGGCTGGCGGTGAACAGGCCGATATCGATGGGCAGGGAGACGGGAACCTTGGTTTCCTTGCCCTGGCCATCGGCCTCCACCTTGCCGGCCTTGACCGTCAGTGCCACCTTGTAGCGGCCGTCGGCCTGTTTTTCGGCGGTCGCCGACACGGCCTTCAGATCATAAAGCGTGATCTTTTCCAGCGTGTCGGTGATCAGGTCGGCCTTGTCCGGCCCGGCTTCTTCCTTCAGCAGGCGGATCAGGTCGGTGGAGCGGGGGTAGGGGGCGGATTTGTACTTGGTCTGTGTTACCAGACGGGCCAGCGCCCGGTTGACCACATCCTCGCCCAGCTGATCGCGCAGGAAATACAGCGCGACCGAGCCCTTGCGGTAATGGATATATTGCTGGTTCTCCACACGCGACAGGGGCTGTTCCTCCCGCTCCTCCCCCCCGCGGGAGCGCAGATAGGCATCCAGCTCGTATTTCAGGAAGCGGCGGATCTTGTCGGGGCCATAGGACTTTTCCATGACCATCAGGGCGCTGTATTGCGACAGGCTTTCCGACAGAAGCGTGCTGCCCTGGACATTGGCGCCCATCACCTGATGCGCCCACCATTGGTGTGCCACCTCATGCGCGGTGACGTAATAGACATAGTCGATCTTGTCGGGATCGCGCACATCGGCGACGAAGCCGATGGCCTCTGAATAGGGGACGGTGTTGGGGAAGGCCTGGGCAAAGCTGGCATAGGCCGGGAATTCCAGGATGCGCATCTGCCGGTGCTGATAGGGGCCGAAGGCCTTGCTGAAATAATCCAGGCTGTC
>NZ_JAIXSV010000094.1 GCF_027484505.1 Asticcacaulis sp. | reverse complement strand
GGATGGCACAGCGCCAAATCCAGCCGGCATCCATCATCGCATGGTCAATCTGGCGACGAGCCCATCAGGCAGCCGCACGGTGCGCTCACATCAAAAGAAACATGCAACTGTAATGCTAGTTGCGGAGTGACAGTATCCTTAACTCCGCCCCTCTTGTCCAAACCGCGGGCACGGACGTCAGGAATAAAGGACCAGAAAACAGCATTTACAGATCAGACTGTCGCGGGGCGACGGATAAACCAAAGCTCATTTCGCCCTAGAATCTCGACCCAACAAATTTGTGCCAATCGTCCATCTGCCCGGCAAGAAACGTGAGGTCCAATCGATTATCCATGTGCTCAGATTCATCAGCGCTAGAGCCCAAAAACAGACCCAATACCTCCATAAGATCGTCGGCCTCATCAGCTAAACTCAGCAACCTGATCATATCAGGTGGCACCTTGATTGTACTTCCGGGCCACCATTTTGCGCTGTCGTAGCTTTGCAAGCGCCTGATGACGTCCGCCGGTATGACACGTTGCGGCAAGGCCGCGTCAATCGCATAACCGAGCGGGCAAAGCCACTCGCGCCGCCTGTATTTGAAGAATTCGCTGATGAATGTTCGGGCAACGGACCATTCTTTCGTTTCCGCGCCGACCCACGCGAAAAGCCAGTTTACCAATTCCATCAGCCGCGGACTATCTGCGCGGATTGGACGATCGTGTTTGCCATTCCGGATTGCAGCATCAGCTTCCCGCAGAAGAAAGTCGTGGTCGTGTGTTGCCCAGCGAGCGTCGTCCAGTGCTGCCTGGCAAAAGTTGACCAAGAGCTTGAGTTGTGACTTGGAAACGGCGGAGAGTTGAAGACCGTAGCGCCCCCTGTTGACCCATGCGTTCAGCAATGATGCTTGGGATCGGGAAGCGAAGGCCAGTGCTGTCCACATCCCGGATGATGTTCTAATTGACCGAGGTGCCGACCGTTCCAAAAGTCGAGCCAAACACCCGTCCACCTCGTCACCGATGCCGCACCGAACGGCCAGAGGAAGGGAATGTATTAGGGCTCTCATCCATTTCGGGCCCTCGGTAGCACGTTCTACAATACGATCAATCAAGTCTAGCGCGTCTCTATGGTCGACCTGATCGAACCTTGTCCTTGCAAGAAAAAATGCCCACACCGATGCCGCATGTGGTTGGTCAATGTGCCGCGGCGGTGCAAACGGAACACTTCGCCATTGGCCGGTTTTAATGAGCAGTGACGATGCCAATTCCCATCCTTTGCTCTGATCCCCTTCGTCGTACATTGCTGATCGCGGATGCTGCAAACGGCGATCAATGCGCGCATCACCGAGACCGGCCAATGCGGAGCCATGGGTGACCAGATGACGCCAGGCTATCGGTTCGGGCAGCATCTTAACGACGTTGGCCGGTAGGAGACGGCTCGCCGATCGCTCCAAGAGATAGCAGGACACTTGTCCATTAGCCGGGAAATCGGCAGCGGCGTCGGAGAGAGCAAGCTTGAAGGCATCGCGCCAGTCCCTGTCGACACTTGTGACCTCCTCGCCGCACAAAAGGCGGAGATAGAAGATCTCCGCTGCATTCGCGGTGCGGTCACCTTCCTGATCAATGCGGTAGAAATGCAATACACTTCTGGCAACCTTCTGAAACAGATCGGGAGAATGGCGCCGCATCAGCGGCAGGGTACGCGCACGGAGTTCAGGGTTGTGCCGAAGGGTGTCCCGGTCGCGGTCGAAGGTCACGATCCAGACCTCGCGACCGAGACAATCAAAGGCGCGATCAATATCGTCAGGCATAACGTTGCAGAGGGGTGCCAATACCTCGCGCGCCATACGTCTGCTCATGCTCCTGGCCACCAAGCCCGGCCAAGCCAGCTTCTGGGCGTCTTTATCGCCGATATGCGATAGGATGCGTTGCTCGTAGAGCCAGCCGATGAACCCATCGTTAGCCTCCTCTCCCTCGATCTCTATCTTCCTAAGAAGGTCGGCTCGTTCATTCGTTGGCGTCCCCCGGACGAGATCGACCGACAGCCGGAGTGTAAGGGGCTCCCTCCGCACGGCAGGACCACTTTTTCGCCCGACGATCTGATCCGCCCACCCCTTCTGCCATGCACTACCCAGGTAGTGCTCCCCAAATCGCCTAACGAGCGCAAGAGCATCCTCATATCCCATGGGGGCCAGCTTGTGTTCCTTGAGGGTCCAGGATTCAAATTCCTGATGGAATTCCTGAACCTCCGCGCGACCCGCAGCCACGACGCAGAGCTCAGGAAAGTCGCGCCCCTCAAGCAAGCTAAGAAACTCAACGATACCCTTCATGGCCAGTGGATCAGCCTGTACGACCTCGATCGTGTCAAGCACCAGAAGGAACGTCCGGCCTGGTGTTTCCGTAAGAATAGTGCGTACCAGGGCGCGGATGCGGGCGAAGGGTGTTGCGCCTCTGTCGGGACGGCTATTGCTGTCCGGGCTAGGGTCCCGGTCCGGGGCTGACGGGAATTGCAGCAGGAGCTGCCGCTCGACATCCGCTAACAGTTTAAGGGGGTTGCCGGGAGAGAGGGAAGCCCGGTCGAAGTCCAGGTAGGCGAAGGGAAAACGGGTCGCTTGATTCAATGCATGATCGAGCACGAACTTAGCCATCAGCGCCGACTTGCCCAGGCCGCCGCGGCCGATGATCATCATCAGCCTGGGAGCAGTGTCGGTGAGGAAGCTCTTGATCATGCGGCTACTACGCTGGGCGAAGCGGCTGAAACCTTCCATGGCCGTCTGCGATTCCAGTTCGTCGACGAAGGAACGCAGCAGCCTCAATTCATCGCTGCGACCGACGAAGCGGTTGTCATTGCTGCGGCCGGAGGCGCCGATCAAGACACGCAGGGGCTCCAGAACCTCGCCCAACTCGGCGCCGCGCCGCAGTTCGTCCAGAGTTGGGCGTGCGGGGAAGAGCCTGGACCTGACCTGCTGCAGGGCTTCGCAGGCTTTGGCACCGGCGCGCCACATGATGGTTGACGAGGTCTCCAGGAGCGGCGCCGGTTCGGAGAGGTAGAGCCGCAGCAGGGCCGACGCCAAGGCATCCTCATCCTTCGATCCTGTCGCTATGGCGGACCGCACGGCCCGATCATCTTCCGCACGATGCGCCTGGAGGGTGGCTGCCAGAAGCTCGGAGCCGGCAAGTGCATCGATCAGCCGGCCGCGCACGCCGTCATACAGACGCAGCCTTGTCCTCCGCCCGACCGTTACTGTCGCCGCATTGGCAAGGAGTGCGGCGGAATCGTCCGAAGACGTGTCACCGATCTCAGCCAATGTAAAAGTGTGGGACAGTGCCGCGTGGAGGCACGCCTGTGTCAGGGGAAGAGGCAGCGGTTCAACCTCGTCCACCTGCGGCGGCGCGCTTCGAAGCATCTCGGCGATGAGGGTCTCCCCGCCCAACCGCATGAGGCTGTCGCGGAGACCGGGGTTGGTCTCCATAATGGCTTTCAGATCGGGTGTGGACGGGTTCAGGGCTTGTTACCGCCATTCAGTTTATAGCGGAGCACAATGTTCACGTGGCGTTGGACTTCCATGATCTGCTTCGCTGGCGGAGATCCCCGATTCTGTTCATCTTGCTTATATGCCATGGCCATACCAGCAATATCGCCAAGGGCCTGCTCGTCAGGGTCGCGACCGCGTGCATGCCACGCCGCTGCCACCACCTCTTTGATGCCGGCCTCAGTGATGGAGTTGGGATGCAACTCCTCGGTCACCGCATTTTCCTCGCCCAGGAAATCCGGGGTGTCGCCAAGGAACAACCATCGGAACCGTCGAAGTTCCCGGGGGAGGTCGCCATTTGGCGGACCTTCGGACGACCCGGCGATGAACTCTCGCAATTCCGCCCCCATGGCATTCTGCCGAAAATCATCGAAGGCAATCCAGACAAGGCGCCACCGTTCCCTCTCCTGCCATTGCGCTTCGGTTTTGTCAGCGAGTTCCTGGATGTCCGGGGGCACCTCCTTCCCAAGGTCCTGTAAACTCGATCGGGCAAGGCGGGCCGTGTCCCGGCCGTCAATCTTCCTGATGCGGTGCCGACCGTGCACCTCCGCCACCCATGCTGGCATCGTTTTCGATGCCCAGACGGTCTGCTTTCCCTGGGTGAGATCTCCCCCCGACAGGTCGGACGTCGGTCGCGGGGGCATGCCGGCCAGTTCGGATACCGGAATGAACAGGAGGTCAAACAGCGCCGCGACAAAGCTCTCGACAGTGTCCGGCATAGGTCTGGTCTTAGGATCGAAAACGATCAGGACATCGTCGGTCGCCTTGATCCTATCGATGACGGAGATGGAGAACGTCTTGCCGGTGCCTGTGTCCTGGCTCTCGGCGATATAGATGCGCATCGCTGCGTCTTCCGGGTTGGCCCCGGCCTGTTGCGCCCAGTCCAGCAGTGCCCGGCGGCCAATGACAACTTCATACTTGTCCTGCGCCTTGGCAAGGTTCCATCGGATCACAGGCGGTTCAGGCGGCTGTGCGCTCCCCGGCAGATAGGCCTGAATTTGTGGGAGAATGTGCTCTATCGACACGGCTTGGTTGGCCAGCGGGAGATAGGCCGGCTGAAATGCCGCGACATGGAGCCCGACAGGTTGGAGGTTCCGATCGAAGCAAGGGGCACCGGAGGTTCCCTTGGCGGTTTCCGTGTCGTACCGAAACCGTGTGTTCGATATGCAGATCGAGGCCAGCCGTCCCACATCATACACTCGCGGCGATCCATTTGGATGCTGGGAGATCATAATGCGTGCAGCCACCCCGAGCGGATTGGACTGGTTCGGGAACTCAATCCAATGCCGTCGCCGTCCGCCGTTACGGTCGACGGCCATCCGCCCTGCAGGTTCGGCAAGCCGGATCAACGCGAAATCGAGGTTTGTGGCGAGTTGGGCCTGAACGGTCGGGTCCGGGGCCGCATGTGTTCCGTCGCCCGGCATGACCGGACTGGACGCCACCATCCAATCTTGAGCGAGGAGCACACGAGAGATACTACCGAGATGATTCCCATGGACAAGTGCGTCGATGGCCAAGGTACGGGAGTGATCGACATGGTCGAAATAGACCTGCACGTACTCAGGAACTTTCTCAGTTTGGACGGCATCAATCACAGGCTGCATCACGTGCATGGCGGTCAGGACAAGATCGGGCCCAACTAGCCAGCCAGTTCCCACGGTGGGCTTGTACCCTTCCTGCGTCGGGAATTGACCATAGATGCAGCAGATGCGGTCCTCGATCTCGGTGAAATATCGCTTGAGCGTTGTGCTCTCGAGGAAATTGTCCCGACGGGCCAGCATCGCCTGATGTGTCGACGCGTTCTCACCATACAGCAGCTTGGCGAGCCTCTCCGTCAGTTCAGGTGCGCAGTCACTGACCCGGTGGAGGATCGCTTCGAGAAGCAGCAGGCTCTTCCCATTCTTCTCCGCGTGATTCAGAACCTGGCGGACGTGGACGACCCTGGCATCTGGCAGATGCAGGGAAGCGCCCGCAAGTTGGTCGTAGTTCGCGACATCCGCAAATGTCACGGCATCCTGCCGGAACATGCGCTCCGTCAGCCCATCGACAATCAAAGGGGCGAGCTGGTCAATAGCATCACTAGTCAGCATGGTTGGTCAGGTCTACAAAAAGCGGTTGAATTCGGGGTGGGCTCGCAGCGCAGCGGCGGTGATCGCCCGATTGCCCGCCGTCACGCTGCCCCAGTAATGTAGCGCCTCCACCGACCTATTGAGGAAACTGAACACGCCGCCACCGGAATAGCCGCCGATCGTGGACGCATCGTGGACGATCTCTCCAGGACGGGCACCCGGATCGTTCATCGCTTCACCGAAGCTCACCCGCTTGCGTTCATCGGGATCGCCAAACACCAGACGGACCCGTTCCGGGATCTCCGGCATCCGCCCGGGATGTCCCACGACAAACAGGCTCCCGAGATCGCCTCCGTCACCCTGGGCCAATTCCAGACGCCCCGTCGTCGGCCCCTGGAGAAGCTCAACACGCAGGATCGCCGCGTCCACGGGATCGACTTCCGCAGCGACCCAGGGCACATCGATAACCTTGCAGACATGTTGACGCGCCGGTCCGTTGTCGAAGGCGAAATCCAGTTCGACGAAATAGTCCCGACGCACCCGTGCGGACGAACTGCCGTAAACCCGCCGCGCAAGGGCGGTACCACCCGGCGGTGGGAACAGCACGTGACGGTTGGTCACGGCAAGTCCGTCGGCCAGCATCCAGGCAGTACCTTGGACCCAGGTGAATGACGGGTTGTATGCGTCCCGGACACGAACTGCGGCAACCGTACCGGCAATATCCAGAAGCATCCGGCGATGGCTGTCGGCGATTTGACGCCAGCGATCATCTTCGGGAGGAATGAACCCGTCCGGGTCCAGGCCGTCCCCGACCACACGGACAGCGGGACGGCCACGGGTCTGGATGACGGCCTCAAGCGCCAGCGCGTCCTCTGCGCCCACCATCCCGCTGGACGCCCCACCTTCAAAGGCCTCCATCGTCCTGCGCGCTGTATCGACGAGGTGGGACGCCAGCCCGTTCGCCTCCTCATCTGCCAGCCCATGTCCGCCCCCCACCCGGCTAGCAGCCATCAGTCGGGCCTTGATCGACATGACATCGCCGTGATCGGGTGGACCAGAGCGCCGGCCCGCCACGAGTTCCAAGGCTTCGGAATGGCCGCCCCCGATTGTGGTGCGCCCTCCGAGCAGATGGCGAGCGCGGCATGCCGCGGTGTCCAAACCTGGATCGTTCTCCAGCCGATTGTCGCTCATGGCGCTGTCTCCGGGGCCAGGAATACTTTTGCCCGCGAACCGAGCGCAGCCCGCAGCCCGGCGGACATCGCAGGCGGAGGCAGGGCTTCGACCGCTGCCCGTGGCGTCTTCCCGACCTTCACCTTGTAAAAGGCGATCGCGGCCAATTCCATGGCGCTGAGGGGATCGCCGAGCATGGGACCGACCGATTCCAGCCCCGTCTGTCCCAACACCTCGGCCAGCAGATCGGCGACCTGACGAGACGAGTTCGATACAGCGGGAGCGAAAACGGTCTCCTGCCCGAGCACGGACAGGGGGTCGGCTGCGAGCAGAGCAGCGGCGTCAACGATGCCGGCGCCGAAATTCTGCAGGTCGAAGCCTTCAGGAACGTGGGCTGTTGACCGTATCAGCGCCTGGAAGACGTGTTGCAGTCGCAGGCCGGCGGGAAGCTTGCCGATCAACTCTTCCCGCCCATGGTGGGCCAACCAAAGCGCAGCAAGGCCGGCCAGATGCGCTACAGCAAAGGACGTGCCCTGCCCACCCTCGACCGCCGCCGGATCTCCGGGTACACCTGCCTTGGCCCGAAGCACGAACTCCGCTGGGCCGGAGATATCGACAGCTGGCCCCCTGCAGGAGCCCTGCCATGGCCTGAACCGGCTGTTGATCCCGGCGACGGCGATGACCTCATCATAGCGGGCTGGCCAGACCACCTGACCGACACAGTTGCCGGCAGCCGCCATGACGATGATGTTGGCGTCGATCGCCTCTTTCACCGCTGCCCGGAGCGCGGAACTGAACACGCCGCCGAGGCTCATGGTGATGACATGCCCGCCGTGTCGGCGGGCATGGTCGATCGCCTGTGCGACACGGCTCTGGTCGAACACTGCAACCGATTCGATGCATCGGATGGGCACAAGTGTCGCCTCTGGTGCCACGCCCGAGACCCTGCCTGTCAGCGGGCTGGCGACGACGCTCCCCGTTCCTGTGCCGTGCCCAGAATTGCCACTACCATTCATCGGGTCGATCGGGGGCTGTCCGGGCTCGACGAAGTTCGCCGCGCCGGGCCTTGTATGGAGGTCCCGCGGGAGTTCGGGGTGTGTCGGGTCGACGCCCGTATCGGGCTGGAACACCATGATCCCCCGCCCCTTCGCCTGTCGGCCGGCCGCTTCGGAGGCGGCCCAGGCATCTTTCACCTTCGTTAGACTCAGGGCCCAGTGCGGATCATCGGGTTTGTCCTCCTCCGGCGCCCAGCACCAGAAGGCCCAGTCCGCGCTCTCTGGCGAGCCCAGATTGGGTGGTGGAACATCCGACTGGAAGAAATCCGATCCCAGATCGGGTTCGACCGACTCTGCCTCTGCGACCGGCTGGATGAGCCGCGCCAGGTCGAACAGATCGGCCCGATCCGGTCGGCCGACACTCGGTATCCGCAGCAGCCGGAAGCCGTCAAGTGCCGGGTCCGCCGCGAAGAGCGGCCCGAGCTCGACACGAAGGCCTAGTCGTTCACTGATCGCCTCCGCCACGGCGGCGTCGTCCACAGGGCAGGTATATTCCAGCGTGAACCGGACACCGGGAGTGCCTGCCTGCGCGCGCTGTTCCCGCCGCCAGGAATTGAGCAAATCCCCCACAGGACTGTCGGTCTCTGTTCTGCCTTCGATCGGCTGTGTGTGGGGGGGCGCCGTTGTGGCTAGGGTGATACCCGTCCGGCGGCGCACTGTGCGACCGGAAACCCGGGACGCCTGGTCAGCTGCACGCAGATTGTCCGGGAATACGATACCTGCTTGGCGCTCAATCTCGGCGATGGGGATCATGCGCCGCGCCCAATGGGGCGGAGCGACGAATTCAAACGCCACATTGCCGAGGTCCTGCTCCAGGATGAAGCCAAAGCTCTTAAGGCGACCGGCATCGACAGCGGCCACGACTTTCCAATACCGGCTTGGAATACCGATCTGGATCGGGCCGACATCGTCGACGCCGATGAAAATCCGGTCGGCAGCGTCAAGAACGGGGCCTGCGAACACGGCCAGACGCTGCGAACGAGCCTGGGAGAGGATCAGATTCTCAAGATCTCCCCAGTTATCGTCGTCGGGTGTCAGAGCAAACCGGTTGAAGCCAGCGACCTGGGGTGAGCAGTTGGTGATATGGTACGTGTCACCGTTGGCCGCTTGGAGGGCGGCGTAGGTACTGCCCCAGGCGACATCTTCGCGGCGCACCAGATGGCCCTTATCGAACGCCTGCCGATCTTTGTTGAAAAAACGGTCTGAGAGTTGGTAGCGGGCGTCGAGGCGGGGATCGGGAAACCACTTCTCCTGGTCACCGGGGCCTAGGCCCGTCAGCCCGTCTCGATTGTAAGCGGACGCGGGCAGCGGCTCTGGCCGCTTGAGCGTTGCGCTCGCGTCGACATTCGCCGCCGTGATCATGGCGAGCCGTCGATCCGCGTGCATGACGATTGAGAAGTTATGGTAAGGTAAAACAGTTTTTCCTGACAGGGTCGGCGCAGCGAGCGAGGAATCGGCGGGTCTGGGCATTTCCACAGCGATCCCAAGGAAATTCGGATCGTAACCGCGCCGATTGTCGTAGGTTCTTTCCCGGAACGGCTCGATCATCCGTTCGACGGTCGCCCCTGGAGGTGTGTCGCCCGATAGGGTCACCTGGAACTGCGCGGTGATGGACTGCCCCAGCCGAATGGTGACGTCCAGAGGTATGCGCAGGGTTACCTCCCCGCCCGTCAGCTTGGTGGCCGCCCTAGCGTCAGGAGGCCCGTTTTCGCCCCCCGGAACGCCGCGCAAGGACTGCCCGACGGTTTCCGGATCGGCCCTACGCCACGCGTCTTCCCAGGGCACAGTGCGCCGTTCTGTGCGGGCCTGGAACGTCACGCCAGCGTCGACAACGCGCCCGTCACGCCCGAGCTGGCAGGCGGGCACAGCATAATTGGAAATCATATAGATGCCGGCGAAATGCAGCCCAAGCACTAATCCCGTCTGGACATCGATCAGCGCTGAACCGGACGCCCCTCCCAGCGTCGAACTGTCATGACCCAGGGCACCGACCCGATTCCCGTAACTGACAATCGACTCCTTACCGCTCACGACGCCGGGCATAAGACGTTTTACGTCATAAATCCCGTCGAAAACCCGGCTCTGCACGTCGGCCGGGTTCCTGCTGTCGAAAGCCGGGTAGCCGACAACGGCGACCTCCCGACCGACGCATTCCTCCTCGCTCAGGAGACTCATGGTCAAATGCGGCAATGATCCTTGCGGGATTTCGACCTCCAGAAGCGCCATATCCCAATACGGGTGTATCATCACGACCCGGCGCACTTGAAGGTATCTCCTGTTCGGATTTCCGTTCTCCGCAAGGAAATCGACGCCGGCTGTCTGGCCTGAAACGATTGTCAGTCCCTTGATGCCAATGCCACGCGTAAAGATTTCTGCGACATGACGGTTCGTCATCAACAGTGATGGCCCGACGACAAAACCGGTACCCCCATAGGGAAGGGAAGGGTGATCAGGCAATTCGATCCGGCCGACGCTTTGTATGGCGTTGGACAGCATGGCCTTCACCGCGGGCGCGTTCAGATGGGTCCATAGTTTATGATGAATATGATAGGTGCCATCAGTAATTAGAACCGATGGTCGCATCTCTGGAATGATAATCGCCTCAAGCGCAAAATGCTCTTCAGGTGAAAGTTTCCTTCCTAAAGTTATATTTTCCAACGCGCTTTGGCCGAACCGATGGCCGACCCCTTCGTTCATCCCCTCGTGTGCTGAAATGATTTCGTCGATGCCACCGAATGGCGCCATACGCCTCAAAAACGAAGCCAACAGATTTTCCCGATCTTCTGGACGGCTCGACATCTAGCAACTCCGCGCATTAAGGTTGTATATATTACCCCATTATAGGGGGGATTTTAGATATAAAATTCTATATATAAGGGCATACATCACTCTACAAAATCAAGAAAGGAGATTTAATCGTACTCTGTTTCGGTGCTTCACAGGGATTCTGAACTCGCCCAAGCTTAACACCGAGCAAAGACTGTCCAGTCACCGGGGACCAGCTCTTGTCGTCGCGATGAAGACAAGGTTGCGCTCTGCCAACCGCATGCACCGTCCAGCCCTTGCTTGCTCTGATCCTGTCCCGTAACGCCCGCCTCATCATCTGAAACGGCGGGTTGCGTGCCCACGCCGAACCCGTCCCTCCAACCGCAAAGTATCATCCGGCAACCCGCCAAGTTGCGGGTCGGCCGGAGTGTGCGTGTAGAACCAAACCGAATAGGCGCTACGCAATACCGGCAGCATCACGACCCTGGTGCATAATCAGGTCTACATCTAATCAATGGGTTATGGCTAAACCTGGCAGACCAGTGAATCTTTCGGGCGAGTTGAGAAGTTACCATTAACTCGATATGCATACGCAGACAGGATATTTCTTGTTGATTTTTGAGAAAACTTTGCGCATTCTAACGTCAAATAAAATGAGGGTTCGTGCCTTGATTGCCGATAAGTCTACACCAATTCGTGAGCGCATTCTTTCTCACTTTGAGCCATCTGTTCGCGGCGCTCTGGTTGAGTTCTCTAAGTATATATCGAACTTGCAAACAGATTATGTAATATGCATGGCCCGTAAAGCGTCACGCTTGCTTGACTTGCTTGTGCTCGCAGGATGCTCGCCGCCGCCGCGATCTTATACTTATCATCATGTGTTGGATCAAGATCTGAGTCGTTTCTCCGGTAAATCAGTCACTCTGGTTGATGATACTCTGATACTTGGAACAACTTTGGGGCAAGCGGAACGTAAGCTTCTGGCAGCAGGGGCGCGATGCGTGAATTCAGTTGTCTTTGCGGCAGATTCGGATCACTGGAAACAGGCGCTTGTCAAGCCGGAAAAAATATTTATCAAGATGAATCACGACGAGATATTGACATTTTGCTCTGCAGAAGTTCGGGCATTGTCTACATTTTCTATACCCTATTTGTCAGATTTCCCAATCTCAAGTAGTTTAAGGCAATCTAAGGTATCACTCAACAATTTGCAAAGTCTAGGTCGATGGGAGACAGTGTCCCTGTCAACCGGTGGCGAACCTATGGAGGGGAGTGCGTGTTACTCTTCTGTTCCATTGCAGGGAGCGGAATCTGCAATTGAGCGGGTATTTTCTCTTAATCTTAGCGGCATCATTCAGTTATCGAAAGTCAGAATCTATAGCCGTTTATCAGAATCTGGCGTTTATTGGACCCGTTTTGTTCCTATTGCAACGCTATCCCCACTCTCCTGTGACGCTGTTGAGAAGTTATTCGCAAGTTTAGTTGAGGAGCTAGAGGGAGTATCGGCCAATTCATTAGTAAGTATTCGTAATAATATGGTTTCTAATATTTCAAAGCTTAGGTTTTGTCAATATATTGTAAGCCTTTCTCTTGGACAATATTATCTAAATTCTCTTCAAAAAAACCTTTCGTTTTCTAGGATTCCGACTTTCTCGCAAGACGAGGCGTCTCGTCTCTTTGGTTTCTGGATGCGGGGCGACCTTACTAGATGCCACGAAGCTGTAGATCTTCTTCTTAATGGAGATGCTCCTGTTCGCATTCGAGATGCCAATCTAAAGAAGGTAATGCTTCCTGAAGAGGTTATAAAGATATCGGACACCGAATGTATGGAATTTGTATCTACTGAAGAAGAAAAGAAAACCGGTAATTTGTCATCTTCTAGAACAGTTCGAACAGATATGGAGCGTATATTTTTAAAACTACATGAAACACATGAGGTAGCAGCTAGGTCCGAAGTAGAAAGGTTTGGAAAGAATATTTTTGAGGTACCAGCGCATGAAGCTCCGCATCGGGATCGGCTAAAATTTGGTTTCGACTGGGGAACGATTGCCAAATGCATACTTACTCGTGAGCGTCTTAAGGCGACGCCTGGGCGCGTTACTAGACTTAGCTTTTTATTAGATATTTTAGTGGACGCTGGGATAGCAGTTCCGCTGCTTTGTGAGCGTGATGGCGTGCTGTTCCGTGCATACAGACACGGTGAAGATGTTCCATTTGCAAATCAAGAATTTGCCCTTGTCCATGATACCATGTCAGGGTTCTTAAGTGGTGCCAAGGTGGAGCAGATCCCGCGGATCATATTTGAGAAATTACTTGTCTCTCTACTAAGAGTGGGGGTAGCTAAGAAGTTTTTGAATGAGATTCATGGTCGAGGTGGGGCAGTGCGAGATATAGCTCGCATTGGGTTCCATTTGCATGGCGCAGTCGCCACGATTCCTAAAGACGATAGCCTTCTCGCTGATCATCAAGATTCCTGGCTTTCGCAATACTTAGCTGATAATGGCATAATTACACGGGCGGAGCGTGGGCAGTACAAAATTGGAGAGAGGCCCGAAGCAGCAAAGATAGCCGCTTCGGCAGATGTAGATGCCAGAAATCTCGGATATCTTCTGGGAAGACTTTGGAAATCACAGGAATTGAATGGACGGAAAGTACTATCTGATCAAGATTTTATTATTCTAACGACATGCTCAAAGCCTAGAGATACGGCTATGGCTTTGGCTGCCGAGTTAAATATCATCTTAAGCAATGCTCGCATCCTACCTAAGCGTCTAGACGATTCTCGCCCTGAGGAGCAATATAGAGCTTTTATTGGCAGTACAACATATACAGCTATGCATTCAGCGCGCATGAAGTATCTGGCATACAGAAAAAATGCCGCTCGAGATGTAGTAACTCGTGGTGAGTTATTTTTAGGATCAACTGAAGAGGGAGCCGTTCTGGCTGGTCTATGGCGAGCATATTGGGACCCTGTGTTAAACGATGGCGATAGACATCAGCAGGAAACCTTTGATTATTGGATTAATTTGTGTATGCAGCGTATAGTTATGCACGCTGAGCAGCTATTCACTGTGGAATTAGCGTTAGTTTCGCAGTTTTTCACAAAAAATCCAGCTAAAGGGGAGAGGCATTTTACACGTTCGTGTTTAAAAGTGATCGATTACTTTGATCAGATTCCTCCAGGATCAAACCATCAGCTAAGAGAACGCCTACTTGAAATTGCTGCCAATAAAATTGCAGTAGAGCCCAAGACTATGCTGAGCTACGCACTTAGGATAATTGATCGAGAATTAGGTGAATCTAGCCATGTCTGTCGCCAGATTTCGTCTGTTTGTTCAGCTTTTGGGAGAGTCGATAAGCGTTTAAATTATCAGTATGTCATTTGGTATGATATTATTGATTCAACCGGAGAGAAGTCAGATCTTCGTGGAGACGCTCTTCGTGCTTATAGAATGAAAGTTCGTGGATTCAAAGAAGTAATTAATGACGAGATTGAGGCATTAATTTTTGATGGTCGTCGTCGCGATATTGATATTTATTGTTGGGCAAACTCGCTATCATCCAAAGATGATGAGAAGAATATATTCTTCTCCGGAGCTCGTTCAATAGAGCTTGTTGGTCGTTGTATTAATTTAATATTCAATCAATCAAGGGCGCTTGATGTACATGTTCGAGTGCTAGTTATTGATGCTTCCTTTGCGGGAGATAGTGCGCATAAGTTTGCTTCTGATAGCACCGTACATGGAGAGGCATTCTGGGAACATAGCAGCAGAGTTAAGAAAAGACTTAAGGATCTTGAACGTGGATACGAAAAGAAGTCGAGTTATCTTTGGTTTGCCGCTGACATGGTAAGGTCGTCGGATAAATTATCGTCTGGGATTTTATATCATGGAACGAAGAAAAATGGTACATTGGACGTTAAAATTGAAAATTTTTCCCTTAATGTTCGTTATTGCGGCGGAAATATAATTTAATGACATTTTGTACCCTAATTTATCATTTTGCATGAAGCGGGGAAATTGGTATTTCGAAAATCGGCCCGTCTGCTTCCGGCCCCAACACGGCAACTGAGGGGCTCCGGCTGGTCTTCATCCCCCCTCCCCGAAACGCCAGACGGGAACGCCCATCTTGCGGGCATTGTCGGGGAGGTTCTGGGTGATGCCGGAGCCTGGAAAGGCGACAAGGCCGATGGGCAGGGTATCCAGCATCTGGTCATTGCGGCGGAAGGGGGCCGCCTTCTTGTGGCGGGTCCAGTCAGGCTTGTAGACGATCTGGGCGACGCGGCGGTTCTCTGCCCAGCAGGCGGCGATGCGTTCGGCTCCCTTGGGGCTGCCGC
>NZ_JAIXSV010000173.1 GCF_027484505.1 Asticcacaulis sp. | reverse complement strand
TGCGGAGGGGACTCGGGATCATGAACGTTCCTTGCGATCTTGGCATGCCGGACCGCCGGGTAAGGGCGCGCGCCGGTTGCTTGGACTGCGCGGAGCAACGCTTGTCAACGTCTGGGTGCGGCGCGCCCGCGGTCGCGCCGCTCTGGCGTCGAGATCGACGGCGCCGACACACCACAGCCTGGCGCGGATCGACATTCAACGTAACCAGATCATGACGGCGGCGAGCAGGACGAGACCGGCAAAGTGGATGGCCCGGCGATCATAGCGTGTGGCGAAGCGCCGGAAATGCTTGAGGCGGCCGAAGCACGCGCGATGCGGTTACGCTGTTTATAGGCGACCGCGTCATTGGGGGGGTAGCGCTCTTTCGGAAGTGGTTCGAGGGGATGACGGCCTCGGCGCCCATATCGGCAATGATGGCGCGTAAGGCATTGCTGTCATATGCTTTGTCGGCGAGCACGGCTTCGCCCTCTTGCCCATGGAGCAGAGCCGGAGCCTGGGTGATGTCGCCGGTCTGGCCGGGCGTGAGGATGAAACGCAGCGGGCGGCCGAGGGTGTCGGCCAGCATGTGGACCTTGGTAGTCAGTCCGCCTCGGGAACGCCCCAGCGCCTGGTCGCACGCCCCCCTTTTTCGGTCGCCGCCTGCTGATGCGCGCGAACGATCGTGCTGTCGATCATCAGATATTGATTGTCCCGGTCGGCGGTCAACGCATCGAACACCCGTTCCCAGACGCCGGCATGGCACCACCGGCTGAAGCGGCGATGGACGCTCTTCCACTTTCCATAGCGCTCCGGATGGTCGCACCAATGGGCGCCAGAGCGCAGAACCCACAAACATCCGTTCACGAACAAACGGTTATCGGTGCCGGAACGCCCCGGATCAGCCACCTTGCCCGGCAACAGCGATGTGAGCTGCACCCGGTTTCGTGGACACCAAGATAAGGTGTTTTTGGAACCGGAGGGTAATGGTGCAACGACGGAAGTTCAGCCGGGAGTTCAAGCTCGAGGCGGTGAAGCTGGTATTGGAGCGGAGCGTTTCCGCAGCGCAGGCGGCGCGGGATCTCGACGTGCACGCCAACGTGCTGCGCAAATGGATCCGCGAAGCGGAAGGCGATCCTGGATCGGCCTTTCCCGGCCACGGCAACCTGAAGCCAGAGCAACAGGAGATTGAGCGGCTGCGCCGCGAGTTGGCTCGGATGAAGGCGGAGCGCGACATCCTAAAAAACGGTCGCGGGTTTGGCCCGCCTGTGCGCGGTAGAAACGGGTCGTGTTATGGAGGCGGACGGAGGGTCGCGGCCGATCGCTTATTGGTGGCATGATACCCCGTTAAAAAACGTGGCCCGTGGGCAGTTGCGCACTTGAGAGTGGTGGCGCCGTGACCCGGCGACCCCGGTTAGGAAAATGACGGTTTGCATCGCCCATGCCCTCCCATTTTGGAGGAGATGTGGAATGAGTAGATCAAAATCCCCGAAGGTCGGTGATCTGCCGATGGTTGTGCCCGGTGCGGCGGCCATCGACATCGGTTCGACCATGCACATGGCAGCGGTCAATCCCGACGCTGATGATCGGCCTGTCCGTGCATTCGGCACATTCACCGGCGATCTGCACGATATGGCTCGCTGGTTCAAAGCATGTGGCGTTACCAGCGTGGCGATGGAATCGACCGGCGTCTATTGGATCCCGGCCTTCGAGGTGCTGGAGGAGCACGGTTTCCAGGTCATCCTCGTCAATGCGCGGTACGCAAAAAATGTCCCTGGCCGCAAAACCGATGTGAATGATGCGGCCTGGCTTCAGCGCTTGCACAGCTATGGTCTTCTGCGCGGAAGTTTCCGCCCAAAAGCAGAAGTCGCCACGTTGCGCGCTTATATGCGGCAGCGCGAACGACTGATCGAATATTCGGCCTCGCATATCCAGCACATGCAAAAGGCACTGATGGAGATGAACGTGCAACTGCACCATGTCGTCTCCGACATCACCGGCGCCACGGGCATGCGCATTATCCGGGCCATTGTGGCCGGCGAGCGCAACCCGGCGACGCTTGCCGAGATGCGTGACGTTCGTTGCCGCGCCACTGCCGAGACAATCTGTTCCGCATTGACCGGTAACTGGCGCGACGAGCACATCTTCGCCCTGTGCCAATCGGTTGCGCTATTTGACTTTTACCAGACCAAGATTGTGGAATGTGATCGCAAACTAGAGATCTCGCTCCGAGAACTCGAAGGGGGCAACGGTCACGACACGGCCCGCCTGCCCAAGGCTCGGACCAAAACCAAACAAGTGAATGCTCCAGACTTTGAAGTTCGCTCGGCGCTCTACCGCGTGCTGGGCATGGACCTGACTCAGATTCACGGCATTGGCCCGTCGGTGGCCCTCAAGTTGGTCGGGGAATGCGGCACAGACCTTGCGGCGTGGCCGAGTTCAAAGCACTTCACGTCATGGTTGTGCCTGGCGCCGGGCAACAAGATATCGGGCGGCAAACTGCTGTCCTCGAAAACGCGCCGATCATCGAGCCGGGCTGCGGCACTGCTGCGCCTTGCGGCAACCACGATTGGCCGGACCGATACGGCGTTGGGTGCATTTTACCGCCGGCTGTCGGCAAGGGCCGGAAAAGCCAAGGCCGTGACCGCCACCGCACGCAAGCTCGCCGTGCTGTTCTACAACGCTCTGCGGCACGGGATGGCGTATCATGACCCCGGGGCGGCCCAGTACGAAGAGCGCTATCGCAGCCGGGTTATCGGCAATCTGCAACGACGCGCCAAAGCATTCGGCTTCGCACTGCAGGAATTACCGGAGGACCAAGAGATGGCTGTTTCTTAGGAAAGCGGCGGCCTACTTCGCGAAGGACTCGATATGAGGTTCGCCTTCATCGCGAAGCAC
>NZ_JAIXSV010000115.1 GCF_027484505.1 Asticcacaulis sp. | reverse complement strand
GGCGGCGATGGGGGCGTCGTCATAGCCGACCACGCTGAGGTCATCGGGCACGCTAAGCCCTAGTTCGGCGGCGGCCTTATAGACACCCACCGCCATTTCGTCGTTGGAGCTGAAAATCGCGGTCGGGCGCGGTGATTGCGACAGCAGGGCCTTACCGGCCACGTACCCCGACTCGAAGGTATATTCCCCCTGCACGATCAGGGCGGCATCGAGCGTCAGGCCGCGCGCCGTCAGCCCCTCATCGAAGCCTTGCCGGCGTTGACGCGCTGAGGCGTAACCCGCCGGGCCGGAGATGAAGCCGATGCGACGGTGCCCCAGATCGGCCAGATGTTCTGCCGCCGCACGGCAACCCATGCGGTCGCGCGACACCACCTGCGACGAGACGATGGGTGGCGTGTTTTCTTCGCCGGGCATGGCGGTGATGCGCACATAGGGCACGTCGAGATCATCAAGCGCCGCCAGCAGTTGGCGGTTTTCGGCAATGGGCGGCAGGACGATCACGCCGGACAGGCGCTGCAACTCCACGAAGTCGCGGATTTCGTCGATAAAGTCTGGGCTGCTCTTGTCACAGGGGTGGACCACCAGTTCGGTGCCCGACCCCCGGATGCAATCCAGCACGCCGTTCTGGATATTGATGACGTACTGGGCATTGGGGTTGTCATAGACAAGGCCCAGCAGGAAGGAGCGGCGAAAGGCCAGGCCGCGCGCCTGCGGGTCCGGCTTGAAACCGATGCGGGCGATGATGGCATTGACCTGATCGCGGGTTTCGGCGCGTACTGACGGCGAATGGTTGATGACGCGTGACACCGTCTTTTTCGACACCCGCGCCAGAGAGGCCACATCGTTGATCGTCGCCTTCTTGCGGCGCTTCAGGAAATCTTCGACGGGATCGGGGGCGCCTTCGGGAAGAGCGGT
This sequence comes from Asticcacaulis sp., assembly GCF_027484505.1. Taxonomy (GTDB): domain Bacteria; phylum Pseudomonadota; class Alphaproteobacteria; order Caulobacterales; family Caulobacteraceae; genus Asticcacaulis. Next base: position 5,297 of record NZ_JAIXSV010000115.1, on the reverse strand, counting down.
CGTGGTCATCTGTGGGTTTTGCTTCCGGCCTGAATTGCAAAACGGCCCGTACAAAAGTCCGTTTCATCTGTTATATTTAGCGGTAAAGGGCGGTTGCGGGCAAGCGCGCAGATTTTCCGTCCGTAGCCCTGTTACGCCTCTTGCCTATCTACCGCTTTCAGAGGTATGACACCGGTTACCAACCGTCAACATAAAAAACAGCGTTCGCGAACTCACAACAGAGGGTGTCGGACGTCAGAAAGCTAGCGATTATGCCAGACGAGTCCCCCTCCTGCGCGACCCTTGGCCCTAAGGACATCAAAGCCCCAGCGATGGTGCGCTATGTGCGCGTGCATGCCACCGACGATGTGGCGATTGCGGTCGAAGCGCTGAGCGCCGGGGAGGTGTTGGATTTTGGCGATGTGCAACTGACGCTTGGCACCGACATCCCCAAGGGGCACAAGATCGCCCTGCGTGACATCGCCGTGGACGCGCCGGTGCTGAAATTTGGCTTCCGTATCGGGCACGCCATCGCGCCGATCAAGGCGGGTGAGCACATCCATACGCACAATCTGGCCACCTCGCTGACGGGCGTGGAAGATTATGACTATGTGCCTGTGGCCGCCGAAGGGCCGGGTTCTCACCCCGATGCGCGTACCTTTATGGGCTATCGCCGCGCGGATGGCAGGGTGGGTATCCGCAATGAAATCTGGATCTTGTGCACGGTCGGCTGCGTGGCGCGCACGTCTGAGCGGCTGGCCAGGGTGGCGAGCGAACGCTTCAAAGGCCGCGTCGATGGCGTCTATGCCCTGACCCATCCGTTGGGCTGCTCGCAACTGGGCGACGACCTCAACCATACGCGTAAGCTGCTGGCGGCGCTGGCGGCGCATCCCAATGCCGGCGGCGTGCTGATCGTCGGTCTGGGCTGCGAAAACAATCAGCTCAGCGCCCTGATCGGCGAGATCGAGGGCCGCACGCCGGATCGCCTCAAATATTTCGCCGCCCAGATGGTTGAGGACGAGCACGAGGCGGGCCTTGAGGCGCTGGAAGAACTTGTGAAGGTGGTTGAAAAGGATCAGCGCGAACTGTGCGACGTTTCGGACCTCGCTATCGGCGTCAAATGCGGTGGCTCGGATGGCTTTTCGGGCCTGACCGCCAACCCGCTGGTCGGTCGCGTCGCCGACATCGTGGCTCTGGCCGGCGGGCAGTCGATCATGACCGAAATCCCCGAAGTCTTTGGGGCCGAGCGCATCCTGATGGCCCGCGCCAAAGACGAAGGGGTGTTTCATCAGGTCGTCGATGTGGTCAACGACTTCAAGCAATACTTCCTCGACAACAACCAGCCGGTGTTTGAAAACCCATCGCCGGGCAACAAGGCCGGGGGCATCACTACGCTCGAAGAAAAGTCGCTGGGGGCCGTACAAAAAGGCGGCCTCAGCCAGTTGACCGAGGTGCTGCGCTACGGCGAACGCGCCACGCAGCCGGGGCTGTCGCTGCTCGAAGCGCCCGGCAATGACGCCGTGTCTTCGACGGCGCTGACGGCGGCCGGGGCGGTGATCGTGCTGTTCACCACCGGACGCGGCACGCCGCTGGGCTTCCCCGCGCCGACGCTGAAAATCGCCTCCAACACCGCGCTAGCTGAAAAGAAACCGCACTGGATCGACTTCAATGCCGGTCAGGCTCTGGAGGGCAAGACGTTGGATGAAACCGCCGATGACCTGATGGATCTCATCCTGCGCGTGGCGTCGGGTGAACGGTCCAACAACGAAAAGAATGACGAGCGCGAAATCGCCATCTGGAAGAATGGTGTCACTTTGTAGGTATCATGGGGAAAACGACGTTTCCCCTGTGCACCACCTTCGCTATAATAGAGAAAATTCCCTGGGGCGGCCCGTCGGAATTTTTCACAGTTTAGCTGATTACATAGCCCGAAAGAAACCGCATGACCCGCCTGTCGCTTGCCACCCTGTCCGATCTCTCTCCGGACGTGATCAAACCCGCCTATGATCCGGCGAAGGTCTCGGTGGGGATTGTCCATTTCGGCCCCGGGGCCTTTCACCGCGCCCATCAGGCGGCCTTTGTCGATGCCCTGCTGGGCTCAGACCCGCGCTGGGGTATCTGCGGCGTGTCGCTGCATTCCAAGGGTGTGCGCGATGCGCTGGCCCCGCAGGACGGCCTCTATACGCTGGCCATTCTCGACGAAAAGATCGAATATCAGATCCTCGGTTCAATGCGCGAAGTGCTGGTCGGGCCCGAAGACATCGAAGCCGTGCTGGAGCGCCTGACGCGCCCCGAAGTGCAGATCGTCACCTCGACCGTCACCGAGAAGGGCTACTGCCTCAATCCCAACTGGGAACTCGATTTTGCCCATCCGGACATTGTGCACGACCTCGCCCACCCGCAAACGCCGAAATCCTATATCGGCTATGTGGCCGAAGGCCTGCGCCGTCGCTATGCGGCGGGCCTTTCGCCCTTCGTGCTGATCCCCTGCGATAACCTGCCCAAGAATGGCCACCGCCTGAAGGCCGCCGTCGTGGCCTTTGTGGCGAAGACGGATGCGGCGCTGGCTTTGAGGATCGAAGCCGATCTGGCCTGCCCCTGCACCATGGTGGACTCCATCACCCCGGCCACCGACGATGCCCTGCGTGAGCGCGTCAAGGCCGCCATTGGCCTCGAAGACGCCTGGCCGATCCAGCGCGAAGCCTTTACCCAGTGGGTGATTGAGGAACACGTTCACGACGGCGGTCCGGACTGGGCCTCGGTCGGCGTCATCCTGACCGACAATGTCCCGGCCTATGAACGCGCCAAGCTGCGCCTGCTCAATGGCCCGCATTCGACGATCGCCTATACCGGCCTGCACAAGGGTATCGAGAGCGTGTCCGAAGCCATGAAGGATGCCGAGCTGGCGCAACTGGCGCGTGACCTGATGCTGAGCGACGTGGTGCCGTTGCTGGAAGCGCCGAAGGGCCTTGATCTGACCGCCTATTCCGAAGCCATACTGAAACGCTTCCGCAATCCGGCCATCCGTCACCTTCTGTCGCAAATCGCCTGGGACGGCTCGCAGAAGCTGCCGATCCGCCTCTTGTCGTCCTTGTCCGAGGCGCTGGAAAAGGGGCAGGACGTGAGCCGCTTTGGCGTGCCACTGGCGGCGTGGATGCGCTTTATCCGCGCCAGGGCCGTGGCGGGTGAGACGATCACCGACCCGCTGGCCGATGAGCTGATCGCCATGGGCAAGGGGCTGAAAGACGACCTGTCGGACGTGGCGACCTTCCTTGCCTACCGTAAGGTCTTCCCGGAAGCGCTGGCGAATGACTCCCGCGTCATCGCCGCCGTCGAAGGGGCCTATCAAACGCTCCTGTTGCGCGAACAGGTGGCGGCGTAATCGCATGGCCGGGGAGGGATAAGACAGTTGACGCCTCTGCGCCCCGGCATTACCGCTTGCCCCTAAGAAGAAGGACAAGCCCATGCCGAACGCCCGCCCTGTGTTGCCCGTCGAATCCCCTGTGCCGGACCACGTGATCGCCTTGTCCGACGGCGCACCCAATGCGCTGGAGGGGCAGTGGCCTGACCGCGTGCATAAGCAGGTCACGCGCGCCGAACTGAGCGTGTTCAAATCACCGACTCCGGCGCGCGCGCGCGCCCTCGTCTATGGTGGCGGCGGCTATATCAATCTTGTGCACGACCGCGAAGGGCTGGAGGTTGCCCTATGGCTCAATGCGCAGGGTATCGACGCCTATGTGCTGACGCATCGTCAGCCGGGGCAGGCGGATGCGAACGGCGGCGTCTGGCCCTATGACATCGCTTTGAACGACGGCTTCAAGGCGCTCGATTATCTGGAAAGCCTTGCGCCCCTGCCGCTTCTGCACGTGGGCCTGTCGTCGGGCGGGCATCTGGCCGGCGTCATGGCCTGTCAGGACCACGCGCAAAAGGCGAAAGGCGTGCTGATCGCCTATGCGCCCATCAATGCCAATCACCGCGACTATAAGGCCCCGGCGGGCAAGCCCGACTATCCGCCCGCCGAAAAGCAGGCCTTTTACGACGCCTGGCCTATTGGCATCGCCGGGGAAGCGCACGGTATCCCGCAAATGCCGGTGTTTCTGGCCTATGCCCTGCACGATCAGATCGTGCCGGTCGATCACGCCCTGAACCTGATCAGGGCCATGCAGCAGACGGGTGGCGACGTCGATGCCCACATCTTCCCGCAGGCCCCGCACGGCTTTGCGCTGCGCGACCTTAACGGCACGCACGATCAGTGGCCGTCACTGGCCGCCCGCTGGATCGACAAGGTGCTGGGGTGATCCGGACAGCGACCACCGCCGATGTCGCCGCCCTGACGCGCATTTGGGAAGAGTCGGTGCGCGCCGCCTATGATTTCCTCGCTGAGGGCGATATCGACTTTTACCGCCCCTACCTGCTGGCCGGGCTGATGGATGGCGAGGTGTGGGTGGCCGAAGACGACGGTGCCCCCGCCGGCTTTTGCGTGCTGGCCGGTGAGAACGCGCTGGCTATGCTGTTTGTCGATCCGGCCCGTCAGCGGCGCGGCGTGGGGCGGGCCCTGATCGCTAAGGCCCACGCGCTGAAAGGGCCGCTGATCGTTGAGGTCAACGAGCAGGTCACGGGCAATGTCACCTTCTATCAAAAGTGCGGATTTGCGGTGACCGGGCGGTCAGACACCGACGCGGCGGGCAATCCCTATCCGATTGTGTTTATGGCGCAGTGATACCGGATGCGGTCAGCCTCTTCGGCCGTTGTATGCGTTAAGTGCCTGACTGGATAAACGGCACCTTTTCAAACAGCTTACGTTCTTCGCCGCGCGGATCATTCGCCATTTGCGGCGTCAGGTCCATCAGCATCGTCTGACGCTCCGGCAGGCTGTAGGGCGTCCAGTCGGGCAGGGCGGAGGTCTGCGGTGATCCGTTGCGTGCAAAGGCGATAAAGGCGTCGGAGAAGAGGTCGGCCATGCGCCGGGCCTCCGGGCTGTCGGTCGAGATGGCGTCCGGCACGGCCGTGGTGCGGAAGACCAGCGGAATGTCGATCGTGTGTGGCGCGCCCAACCGCCCGCCGTCCTTGGGGGTTTTCCAGTCCGCCTGATAGACAAAGGTTTTGGCCCCGACCTTGGCGCGTTCTTCGGCCTCGATAATCGCCCCGCGCCACGACCGCCCCGCCGTTGTTGCGGCGAAATAGACATCGGTCGGCGTCATCTGCGGATAGAGTTTGCGATAGGTGTCGATGACGTGCCACGGGTCGATATCGACGCGGTAATTGGGCGGCAGTTTCTCCGGCAGGTCTTCCCAGGTCAGGTTCTGAAAGGCCGGATT
>NZ_JAIXSV010000305.1 GCF_027484505.1 Asticcacaulis sp. | reverse complement strand
GAGGCTGTCGCCATCACGCCAGAGGGGCCCGGACCCAGGATAGTGCTGATGTAAGAAGCACTGACCACGGTTCAAGAGCGGGGATGTGAGATTTTTTTGGGAGCCGGGTTGGAGGGTCGCGCCTGGAAACAGGTCAACGGCGTCACGACCCTGTATCTGGAGCTGGACGGGATCGAGTGGGGAAGCTACGACCCCGCCGGCACGCTCAAGGAGCGCACCATCCGCGCCTCTGGCACTGGCGGTGCCGTGGTAGCAATCCACGCCCCCGCTGGCGGCCTGATCCGCCTGCTGCCCAACCGGCAGGGCAGCGTGATCGGCTGGCTGCGGCCGGATGGCAAGCTCGGCGGGGCGTTTATGTATGACGCCTATGGCAACTCACCCCAGGCCGGGGCCGGTGGTCCGCAGTTCCGCTATGCCGGGATGCGGTTTGATGCCGAAACAGGCCTGTACCACACGCCCAACCGAGCTTACGATCCTCAGGATGGGAGGTGGATGCAGCTCGATCCGATTGGCATCAAGGATGGGCTGAACCGCTATGCCTATGTGAAGAACTCGCCGCTGATGGGCGTGGACCCGACGGGGTTGGCTTGCTACTGCGGCACACCACGAGACGACAAACTGGCCGAGGCGGGGCGACAGGTTGGCGTTGGTGTCGCGCAATCTGAGACCAAGGTCGATGATGCCATCCTGATTGGCGCCTTTGCTGCTATGGCGGCTCCAGTGGCGATTGAGGTTGGCGCAGCAGCTCTGGCAAATCCTGTTGGGGCTACTCAGGCATTGGCAGGGCTTGCTGAAGGAGTAGCCCCTGGTGCTGGTTCGGGTACCCTTGCTGCGGCGGGGGCAGTTGGTGCAAATGCGGTGGGCAAGCTGGCGGGAGTTACCGACGATGTAGTTCAAGCTGCTGAAAGTGTTACTGTGCGCTTCGGTGCGGTAGAGAACCAAATTTCTCATACATTTCGACATGTTGAGAAAGCCGGTTTCGACCGGCAGACGGTGCAAGAAGCAATCAACCAGCAGCTATCGAAGACTGGAGAAGCGTTACCAGGCGGTCAGTACAGCAGCAGCGTCCTTGTAGATGGAACTAAGCTTGACTACAGCGCCTTCAAACTTCCGGATGGGACAATCAATGTTGGACGAATCACCCCACCACGACCATGACGGGTTACGTCGTCTCCGTAGCCCTGAAGTTGCACTCGTGAAGGAGTTGCTCTCAAAATGTTCAAGCCTTCATCTAATTGATGGCGGGCTCGATAATGTCATGGTTAGAGATATGAATGATGGTGGGATGGGAAGCATTATCTTCTCTGGTGAAAAAAATAGGATAATCGGAAGAAAAATTGTAGATGCTGATTATTGTGATGCAGATGGCGTATTGGTAAGAATATCCGTAAATCTTGATAATTTCGGAAAATTATATGAGATTGATTTCTGGAAAATAGACTTCTCGCCATTATTAGTGTATCCTCATCCGAATTCTATAGAAATATATCCAACCTCTGGTCAATGCGACAACCGCCTATGACGCGTTGAACCGCCCCGCCACGGGGGTGACCGGCGTCGCCCCCACCGTGGCGATGAGCTTTACGTATGACGAAGCCGGCAACCGCACAGGGGCCACCTGGTCGGGTGCCACGGTGGGCTGGCGCTATGATGGCCTGAACCGGGTGACGGGGGTGGATTTCGGTGCCGAGGCCGTGACGCGCCACAGCTACGACCTGCTGGGCCGTCGTACCGCCACCACGCGCGGGGCCGCCAGCAGCGCCTATGGCTATGACATTGCCGGCCAGCTGAAGAACCTCAGCCACGCCTGGTCGGGCGGATCGCTGGCCGCCAGCTATGGCTACGACGATGCCGGCGGCCTGATCAATGAGGCGCTGGATAACAGCGCCTTCCTGTGGCAGCCGGCCCCGACCCTGACCAAGACCACCGCCTACGACCCCGCCTCACCCATCAACGCCCTGACCCGGGTGGACGGGGTCACCCAGACCCATGACGACCGTGGCAACCGCACGGGCGCGGCGGGCCGCACCTGGCGCTACGACACTCGCAACATGCTGGTGGGTGCCAACGCCCCCGGCATGGCCGCGACCTATGGCTATTACCCGGAGGGCGGGCGGGCCTGGAAACAGGTGAACGGCGTCACGACGCTGTACCTGGAGCTGGACGGGATCGAGTGGGGCAATTACGACCCCACCGGCACGCTCAAGGAACGCACCATCCGCGCCTCTGGCGCTGGCGGGGCGGTCGTGGCAATCCACAGCCCCACCGGCGGCCTGATCCGCCTGCTGCCCAACCGTCAGGGCAGCGTCATCGGCTGGCTGCGGCCGGATGGCAAGCTGGGCGGGGCGTATACCTATGACGCCTATGGCAACAGCCCCCAGGCGGGAGCCGCCGGGCCACAGTTCCGCTATGCCGGGATGCGGTTTGATGCAGAAACAGGGCTTTATCACACGCCCAACCGGGCATACGATCCCCAGGACGGGAGGTGGATGCAGCTCGATCCGATTGGGATTAAGGATGGGCTGAACCAGTATGCCTATGTGAAGGACTCGCCGCTGATGGGGGTTGATCCGACGGGGTTGATCAGTGCGGGCCAGTGCGCGCAGCTCGAGACGTGCAGGAAAGGAAAGTCCAATAGTGAACTTGGAGGCATGCTGAAGAAGGATCAGGAATCCGGGCAGTTAAAGGGTTCGCTGAATGATGTTGTAACCGCCCTTGGCAAAGGAACCGCCCTCGGCGTCGTCAGTGCTGGCGCACACAAAGCGGCACCAGGGGAGCAAATTCCGACTGATGCTCAGGAAACACAGGCGGGTGATGAAGGCGACCGGCAAACCTACTACGGGTCACGCGCATTGAGGGGAGACGCCTACGGGATCACGGCCTTACAAGTGACATGGAACTACGGCTTCTTGGGCAAGATCGCCAATGGCAACTTGGCCGGACACTTGAACATGACCGGACGAACCCCGGCGCAGCGCATGGCGATTATGCGGAGTATCGCGCGTGATCTAATCGGAGCTAACATCGAGGCTGTGGCAGAAGATATTGCAGCGCAGCAAGGCCTGATATTTGGGTCGCTTTCTGCGGTCCAGATTACCAATTACCACCACCGGGTGTTTGAGCGGCATGGTGTCCGCCGAGATGTATTCGGAGGCACGTTCTTAACTGGCCTTGAAGCTGAAGCGAAAATAACTGCTTGGATATGGTGTGGAGGCTGTGATGCCCCGTAGGAGTTCAGCCATCTCTGCTTTTCTGGCATCTGCGATTATTCTGATTTTCCTGTTTGATTGGTCGGGCGGCGATGTTCGTCCGCTCAGTGACAGGTATTTCAAGAATCCAAGCCAGTGGCGACTTGCCGCTTTTACTTATATGATCGGGGTCAGGTCGTCTGATGTTGACATTGAAGATGAGCGTCCAGTTTGGTTCATGTTTCGATCCTTCATGAAGGACACCGGTTTCATAGGCACAATTTATGATTCCGAAAGCGACGTAATACTCACCGCTCTTAGAGACCCAAAACACTACTTTAAGTTTTCTCCGGACATAGACGGTCAAGTGATTCAGCATTTAGAATCGTGCAGTGAAGAGAAAATTGGAAATTACTATAAGGTAATTTGCAGAAACTATAATGGCTCCATTCAAATATATAATTTGCCAAAATCAAAAATATTTTCAGCAGGAGATGAATACATTCATAGATTTATTTTCTGCTCAGGTACAAATAAATTTAACTACACAGCTAGTTTAGATGAGCTAAAAAGTATATCGAGGATTAATAATAGCAGTTGCTCTTTGTCAATTAAAGAGAACGGTGTGAATCTTAACATATCGATGCTTACCGAACGGGAAGCAATGCATATTCTCCATCAAAAAAAATTACTGTTTTCAGCGACGAAATAGAACCATCAATAAGTGACACCGCGCGGGGCACAGGTGTCGGCGGACTACAACACCCGCCGTCAGCCGCTTTACGAGGAGACGCGGGCCGGGTCCACAGCAGTGGCACCCCAAACCGCCGCCACGGTTCTGTCGCGCACCGACTGGATTTATGACGATGTCGGGCGGGTGACGCTGGAAAAGCGGGCCTCGGATATGCCGGGCATCCCGCATGCCGTCACCACGACGCTCTATACCGCCACCGATCAGCCGCAGAGCGTGACCGACCCGCTGGGCCGGGTGACGGTGACCGACTATGACGCGCTGGACCGCGCCATCCGGGTGACAGTCCCGTGGGAGGCGGGCAAGACCCGGGTGTCGGAGGTGCTGTACGATCCGGCGGGCCGCAAGCGGATCGAGCGTTCCGCCGTGGGCACGGATATGCAGCAGGACAGCGCGACCTATACCTACTCTGATGGCGATTCCGTTCGCACCATTACCGACCCGCACGGCCATGTCCTGACCCATGCCTATGACGGCCATGGCCGCCCGCTCGAACCTATCTGAAATAACCCGCACGCAGAGGG
>NZ_JAIXSV010000028.1 GCF_027484505.1 Asticcacaulis sp. | reverse complement strand
GTGCCGCCATTTGCTGAGCGCTCACGGCATCATGATAACGTTGTTCACCCTCTGCGTGCGGGTTATTTCAGATAGGTTCGAGCGGGCGGCCATGGCCGTCATAGGCATGGGTCAGGACATGGCCGCGCGGGTCGGTAATGGTGCGAACGGAATCGCCATCCGAGTAGGTATAGGTCGCGCTGTCCTGCTGCATATCCGTGCCCACGGCGGAACGCTCGATCCGCTTGCGCCCCGCCGGATCGTACAGCACCTCCGACACCCGGGTCTTGCCCGCCTCCCACGGGGTCGTTACCCGGATGGCGCGGTCCAGCGCGTCATAATCCGTGGTCGTCACCCGTCCCAGCGGGTCGGTCACGCTCTGCGGCTGATCGGTGGCGGTATAGAGGGTGGCTGTGACGGCATGCGGGATGCCCGGCATATCCGAGGCCCGCCTTTCCTCCACAACCCGGCCGACATCATCATAGACCCAGTCGGTGCGCGACAGAACCGTGGCGGCGGTTTGGGGTGCCACTGCTGTGGACCCGGCCCGCGTCTCCTCGTAAAGCGGCTGACGGCGGGTGTTGTAGTCCGCCGACACCTGTGCCTTGCGTATTGAAGCCAAAACTGATCGTCAGGCTCATGCGATCATCATCCACTACAGGAGCCATCACCATCTCGTTCATTGTGTTTCCCGCGCGGGGCCTGCTCACTGTCTTTGCGTTCTTTAAGTTGCTGATCTGGCGCGGTGAAGGGTATGAGTGTGAAACTGACAAGCAGGACAGAAATCAATGAAGATAAGATTATTATTGGGATGCCAGCCGCCATGATCTGCAATACTTTAAGTCCACCTCCATGTGAGTACATGAAAAAAAATAGAAAGCAATGGATAATATATAAAATGGTTCTTGTTACAATATATGATATTTTTGTAAAATCATGATACAATGCGAAATACATTGTAGTGAATAAATAAGCGGACGCAACATAAAAAAATAAGGCAAATATAATAGTTAATAAAAATGTATTTGACGTAAAATAACTGTAATCATAGAAGTAAAGATATGAATTCTTTTCCAAAACCAATGAAATTGTAATTGCTGCGGCGGGAATTTCTAAAATTAAGTTAATTGCAATCAATAAAAGTCGCCTCCAGTTTAGCATGATTTTATCCTTGAGCCTGTCCTGTCGCATCCACCGTTATCGCGAAGATCGTTCACCAATTGTCTGCCAATTGCCTCTCTGTGTTCTTGATTTGAAAAGTCTATATCACCACCAATCTGCTCACGAACGCGGGAAAGCATATTATGATAATGCCTCTCACTTGGATATACTAAGCCAGCTGCGGCATTCATTGTAGACGAGAAACCATCTTCAGAATTTAGCATATTATTTATCTCGGACACTATCTTAGTGTAGTTTTCGATATTGTTTTTTCTCAAGTTGTTTAGATGACCCTGAACGAGATCTTGTTCTTTCCTTATCAGTTGAAGGTCTATATTCCCGCCTCTTGATCTCACAGTCTCCATGGACATCGCCAATTTCGCGTTAGCGTCTTCTAGAGAAGCACTAACGTCAGATAAAAAACTCCGGGCATTGCTAGAAATTGCTAAGCCACCAAGAACAGGAATGTCCATGCTGGCTAACATTGTGGTTGTCATTGAGGCCGCTGCAAAGAATCGAGTTTGATCATAAAATTTCATGTCGAAGCGGCGATATATCTCAGCTCGACGACAATAGTCACTGAGCCTGTTAGCGGCTACGCATACCAATCCTGTTGGATCAGCGCCGTTGACCGGACTGTTACTGACATAGGCATACCGGTTGAGCCCATCGACCAGCCCCGCCGGATCAAGCTGCATCCACCTCCCGTCCTGGGGATCGTATGCCCGGTTGGGCGTGTGGTACAGGCCTGTTTCTGCATCCAACCGCATCCCGGCATACCGGAACTGCGGGCCGGCGGCTCCGGCCTGTGGGGAGTTGCCATAGGCGTCGTACGTGTAGGCCCCACCCAGCTTGCCGTCGGGGCGCAGCCAGCCGATGACGCTGCCCTGGCGGTTGGGCAGCAGGCGGATCAGGCCGGCGGCCGGAGCGTGGATTGCCACCACCGCACCGCCATTGCCCGAGGCGCGGATGGTGCGTTCCTTCAGGGTGCCTGATGCGTCGTAGGTACCCCACTCGATCCCGTCCAGCTCCAGGTACAGCGTCGTGACGCCGTTCACCTGTTTCCAGGCGCGGCCACCCTCCGGGTAATAGCCGTACGTCGCGGCCATGCCGGGGGCGTTGGCGCCCACCAGCATGTTGCGGGTGTCGTAGCGCCAGGTGCGGCCCGCAGCGCCCGTGCGGTTGCCGCGTGCGTCGTGGGTTTGCGCCACCCCGTCCACCTTGGTGAGCGCGTTGATGGGCGAGGCGGGGTCGTAGGTGGTGGTCTTGGCCAGGGTCGGGGCCGGTTGCCACAGGAAGGCGCTGTTGTCCAATGCCTCGCTGATCAGGGCGCCGGCATCGTCGTAGAGATAGCTGGCGGCCAGCGAGCCGCCCGACCAGGCATGGTTGAGGTTCCTCAGCTGCCCGGCAATGTCATAGCCGTAGAGGCTGCTGGCGGCCCCGCGCGTAGTGGCGGTGCGGCGGCCCAGCAGGTCATAGCTGTGGCGGGTCACGGCGTGCGCGCCCAGATGCCCCCCCGTCACCGGGTTCAGGCCATCATTGAACTGGCCCCCGTTTGGCCGGACATTCAGGCGGTTTCACGATAGGCCCTTATGAACTCGCGGGGCGAGCGCATTTTCAGGCCGGAATGCGGGTGGT
>NZ_JAIXSV010000335.1 GCF_027484505.1 Asticcacaulis sp. | reverse complement strand
GGCAGGGTCGAGGCTTGCGCCGCGCTGGTCGATTAACAACACGAACCTTTTCGCGTTGACGATCCCTCAAACCCGTTGTCATCTGTTGTGCATGCGATGGGAAATCGTCACGGGGAAACACCGGGTCATCGGCCGCCCCCGGTCACCTGTGGCCAAGCCTGTCAGCAAGCGGGGAGGGAAAGATGAAGATACGTGTATTGCTTTTGCTGTTTCTGGCAACAAGTCCCGTTGTTTGCCACGGCGAAGAGACGAAATCTGTGAGCATGGAGTTGCTGGAAAAGTTTTCTTCTGACTTGAATGAATTCAGCTCATTAGAAAAATTTGAAAAATACGGAAATTTAAAACTTAAATTAAGTCATACCGACGTTTTTCGCGATATTTATGAATGTTTTGATGACTCTTTTGATGATCAATTTGATTGTGCATACAGTGTAAATCGAGGCGATAACGGAAAAATATCGTTCGGATTCTCTATAATGTTAAATGACAGGGACGGGACGCTGAGCTTCAAGGAGGCTGATTTATTTATAATTAGTAAGGGCTGGAGTCGCACCTATATCCCGAAGCCTGTCTGCGGGAGTTATCCATGTGACTATTCAGTTAGGTATAAAAAAAGGCAGAGAGAGTTAATTGTTGGAAGATATGATTGTTACCCAGATACATTAGACGTGCAATTCTCCCAGAATGGCAGGCCCAAAGATGAGGAAATTGACTATTCTCTTAAATCAATAAGTTATTTCACTCTAATTGAGCATTAAGTCAGAATAAATTTTAATGATTTATTCGAATTAAAGGTGAGTGGTGTCTGTAGGCTCGTTTTATGGCCTTTCTGGTGACAGGCCCCGCCTTCGGGGCGAGTTTTGGGTGCAGGGGCTGTGCCCCTGCCCGCCGGAGGCTCTTCAACCGCCAGAAAGAGGCACCAAAAATCAGATCGAGAAGCTGACACCGCAGCCGCAGGACGATTTGGCCTGCGGGTTGAGGATTTTGAACTGTGCGCCGACCAGTTCTTCGACATAGTCGATGATAGACCCGGCCAGCAGGGGGGCGGAGACTTCGTCGATCAGGGCCTGAGCGCCGTCATAGGCGACGACCGTATCGCCGTCTTCGGGCGCTTCGACCAGATCGAGCTGGTACTGGAAGCCGGAGCAGCCGCCACCTTCGACGGCGACGCGCAACAGGATCGGGTGCCCGGCGTCGGCGGACAGGCGGTTGAGGTGGCGCGCGGCGCTGGCGGAAAGCGTAATCGGGTTCATGGGGCCAATATAGCGCGGGGCGGGCGCGAGTTTTAGAGGGTTAGAGCGTATTTTGTTCAAATTGAATCGAAACGCCGTTTGGCGTAACAAAATATCGCTCTAAATTTTTGGTTTGCCGCGCTCTTTTTCCCGAAAAGTGCGTCCCAATTTTCGGAAAGCGCTCTGAGCGAATATTTCTCATGAATTTGCATTGCAAATTGGCGCGCAGAGGGGGATTTAGGGCGTAAGTTCCACTCCGAAAGACCTGCCCGTGCACGATCCGCTGATCCTGACGCTTGCGCCCTATAGCGAAAACCATGCCCGTTCGCGCGGGCGGTTGTACAGCGAGCCGGACAGCCAGACGCGCACGGCCTTTGCGCGGGATCGTGACCGGGTGATCCACTGCACGGCGTTTCGGCGGTTGAAGGGCAAGACGCAGGTGTTTGTGGCGGGGCACGGCGATTATTTCCGCACGCGCCTGACGCATTCGATTGAGGTGTCGCAGGTGGCTCGGTCTTTGGCGCATACGCTGGGGGCCGATCAGGATTTGGCCGAAACCATCGCCCTGTCGCACGATATGGGCCATTCGCCCTTTGGTCATGCGGGCGAGGACGAGTTGCACAAGATGATGGAGCCGTGGGGCGGCTTTGATCACAATGTGCAGACCTTCCGCATTGTGACGCGGCTGGAGCACCGCTATCCGGCGTTTGAGGGGCTCAATCTGGCCTGGGAGACGCTGGAAGGCGTGATCAAGCACAACGGCCCCGTGGCGCACAAGCTGGGCCAGCCGGCGTGGAAGGCCGTGGCCGATTTCAGCGATTTCTGGGACTTGCGCCCGGAAACCTATGCGTCGCTTGAGGCGCAGATTGCGGCGATTTCGGACGACATCGCCTATAATAACCACGATGTCGACGATGGTCTGCGGGCGGGGCTGTTTACGCTGGCCGATCTGCGCGACATTCCGCTGATCGGACCGGCGATTGCCGAGGTGGAAAAGGACTGGCCACTGATCGATCAACGGTTGTTGCGGCTTGAGGCCATCCGCCGCGTGATAGGCTTTATGATCCGTGATGTCTGTCTGGAGACCGGGCGGCGCCTGAAAGAGGACGGCATTGAAACGGCCGAGGATGTGCGCCGCGCCGGGCGTCAGATGGTGGCCTTTTCGCGCACGGTGAATGAGGATCTGTCGCGTCTGCGGGCCTTTCTGTATGCGCGCATGTACAAGCACTATACGGTCAATCGTCACCGCTCACAGGCGCGGCGCGTGCTGAATGACCTGTTCCGCCTCTATATGGAGGAGCCGGAAGTGCTGCCGCCCAACTGGTACGGGCGGGTGTGCACCAAGGATACCGAAACCCAGCGCGCCCGCGTGGTCTGCGACTATATTGCCGGTATGACGGATGCCTATGCCATCGAACAGCACAGGCAGTTGTTTAGTATATCATAGGGGCCATTGCCGGGCCGCGTGAAGCACACGCAAAATTCTTACCGTGAGTTCGCTGACCTCGTAGATGAGGATATAGGGCAGACCGCTGACGACGCATTCGCGGGTGCCGGGAACCCGTCCCGTCCGACCGCTGAACGGAAAGTCAATCAGCTGGGCGGCCTGACTGGCGATGGCGCTATCGACCCGTATGGCGGCCGACGGGCTTTCGGCTTCGATATGGTCAAATATCGCGTCGCGATCCTGATAGGCGAGGCGCGACCAGTGCAGGTGCATGCTCAGCCTTTATTCGCTTGCTGAGCCTTCGCGCGGCGGGCAGCGAAATGCGCTTCGACCTCTTCATGAGGCATATCCGGGCGCGGGTCGTTCAGGGCTTCGTGCACCTTGGCCTTGAACCAGGCCTCATAGGCGGCGGTGTCAGCCGTCAGGCCTGCGGGCAGGGCACCATCATGAGCTATGCGCGTCAGGAGAATCCGTACAGCGTCCGACACGGTCAGCCCCATCTTTTCAAGGACTTCACCGGCGCGGATTTTAATGTCGGACTCGACACGGGTCTGGACAGGGACGGTTGCCATGGGAAACCTCTCGAAATACCACCTGATTGTAATGCAGTTGCATTACAATCGCCACCTCTATTTCGGCTCAAGCAAGTCCCACAGATTGCCGAAGCGGTCGCGGAACACGGCCACTGTGCCATAGGCTTCGTGGCGCGGGGCTTCGGCAAAGATCGCTCCGGCCTGTGAAAACCGCGCATGGTCGCGGGCAAAGTCGTCGGTGAACAGGATCAGGAAGACACGCCCGCCGGCCTGATTGCCGATGGCGGCGCGTTGAGCGTCATTCGACGCCTTGCCCAGCAGCAGGCGCGTTTCGGTTGCACCCGGCGTGGCGATCAGCACCCAGCGCTTGCCGCCACCGAGGTCAGTATCCTCGATCAGGTCGAAGCCCAGCCCGGTGCAGTAATGGGCGATGGCCTCATCGTAATCGGGCACGACGAGGGTAACAGCGGCTATGCGACTCATCTGGACGATTTCTTGACCAGAAACATCGCGGCATCGGCTTCGGCGATCCATTCTTCGGCCGAGGCCTGACCTTCGTAGGCGCGCACACCGAACGAGCCGCCGACGCGCAGGTACAGGCCCTGATATTCAAAGGTGGCGATATTCAGTTCGGCCTCAAGCTTCTGCGCCTTGGTGCGGGCGACGGAGACATCGGCGTGGCGCAGCAGGATGGCGAATTCGTCGCCGCCCAGCCGCCCGACCGAATCGCCTTCGCGCACATTCGCGTTGAGCCGCTCAGCAATGTGGATCAGCGCCTTGTCACCGGCGGCGTGGCCATAGGTGTCGTTGATGGCTTTGAAGCCGTCCAGATCGAGATAGATCAGGCAGGCCGGGTCGCCATAGCGGCGGCCATCCCCCATGGCGCGGCCCAGATCCCGCAGGAAGGCGCGGCGGTTGAGGGTCGGCGTCAGCACATCGTGATCGGCGTGGTGCTCAGCCAGCGCCACCTGCTCGGTCAGGGCCTTGATATCGGCCTTCAGACGGATGTTTTCACGGATCAGGCTGTCGATCAGGGTGCGCGCCGCCAAGGGCCATTCATCCCCCGTCTGGGGCTCCGGCTCCGGCGCGGGCGGGGCAGGGGCGGGGGCCGCAACAGGGCGAGGGGCACCACCAAACTGGCTTTGCAGCAGGGCCTGCATCGACGCTGTCAGTCCGCCCGCGGACAAGGCGGAGGGCTCAGAATCGGCAGAGGCTGAGGGCGGCAAGGCGGTCATGCACTCAAGATTAGCGGCGTTTGGGGCGCGAAGCGAGTGCTATTTGCACAGACGCCCCTTGCAGGTCGGGGCCTAATCCTATAGTTCGCGGCCTTTCAGCTTTCGGAGGTGGGCATGACCGCGTCGAAACCCAGAGTCGCCATCATTATGGGCTCGCGCTCGGACTGGCCGGTGATGAAAAAGGCCGCCGAGGCGCTGGACGGGCTTGGCGTGACCTATGAGGCGCGCGTTGTCTCGGCGCACCGCACGCCGGAGCGCATGGTCGAATTTGCCAAATCCGCCAAGGCTGAGGGTTTTCAGGTGATTATCGCCGGTGCCGGTGGGGCCGCCCACCTGCCGGGTATGACGGCGTCGCTGACGCCGCTGCCGGTGCTGGGCGTGCCCGTGCCGGTGCGCGACGGGCTGAAAGGCCTCGATTCGCTCCTGTCGATCGTGCAGATGCCGGGCGGTGTGCCCGTTGGTACGCTGGCGGTCGGCGAAGCGGGTGCGAAGAATGCCGGGCTTCTGGCGGCGCAGATTCTGGCCCTGTCCGATCCCGAACTGGCGACGCGCATCGAGGCTCTGCGTCAGGCGCAGACCGACGGTGTGCCCGATAGCGTTGAGGACTAAACCATTGAAACCGCTGCCTTTGGGGTCAAGAATCGGCATTCTGGGCGATGGTCAGCTGGGGCGTATGCTGTCGCAGGCGGCGTCACGGCTGGGTTTCAAGGTGGTGGTCTATGGACCCGACGCCGAATCGCCGGCGGCCAGCGTCTCGGCGGTGTCCAAGGTGGCGCGCTATACGGATGAAGCGGCGCTCGACCGCTTTGCCGCGGCGTCGGACGTGATTACGTTTGAATTTGAAAACGTACCCGTCGCCTCGCTCGACTATCTTGTGTCCAAAGGCGCGAAGGTAGCCCCTAATGCGCGGGCGCTGGGTATCACGCAGGATCGTATCCTCGAAAAGCGCTTTGCCCGTAGCGTCGGCATAAACACCGTCGATTTCTATGAGATCAACAGCCTTGATGACCTCGAAAAGGCGATTGCCGCCAATGGCTTGCCCGCGCTTCTGAAGACGCGCCGCGAAGGCTATGACGGCAAGGGGCAGGTGTGGATTCGCGCCGCCGAAGAAGCGAAGGCCGCCTTCGACAGCCTCAATGGCCGCCCGGCGATTCTGGAGGCGAAGGCCGATTTTCAGCGCGAAGTCTCGGTGATCGCGGCGCGCGGCTATGACGGCACGGTAAAGACCTATCCGGTGGGTGAAAACCACCACGTCAGCGGCATCCTTTCAACGACCCTGGCCCCGGCGATGGTGTCGGACACCTTGAAAGAACGCGCCGAGACGATTGCCAGGAAGGTGCTGGAAGGTCTTGATTATGTGGGCGTTCTGGGCGTCGAGCTGTTTGTGCTCGAAGGCGATGAGCTGATCCTCAACGAGATCGCGCCGCGCGTGCACAATACCGGCCACTGGACGCAGGATGGCTGCCTGTGTGATCAGTTCGAGCAGCATATCCGCGCCGTGGCTGGCTGGCCGCTGGGCGATACGACGGCGCGTTTTCAGGTCGAAATGACCAATCTTCTGGGGCCGGATGTGCTGGCCTGGGAAGCCCTGTCGCAGGAGCCGGACTCACGGCTCTATGTTTACGGCAAGGATGATCCGCGTCCGGGCCGCAAGATGGGCCATATCAATCGGTTGAAGGCGAGTCTCTAATCTCCCCAGCCACTAACGCCGTGAGTAGCAAGACTCTATAATTATTCATATTATTTTGAATCGGACTCTGAATACATCACTTCACACCCCGCTTATCGTTTATTATTCTTGCCTTCAATTTTCTCACCAAGCTTTTCAATAAATTTATAAAGATAATGGAAGGCTACACACGCGACCATGAAGCCGACACCTGTCAATACATTGAACCAACTCGCCCTGCCGTAGCCGAAAGTCATTTCATACAGATAACTGAGGGTGATTATAGTCGCCACGCCAAAGGAAATGATGATTGGTATCTGAAAAAACCAGCGCACGTTTGTAGCCTTTCTTTACTGACACCCTAAGGGAGGCGTAGCGGCAGCAACACTATGGAACGTAAAGGCTAAGATCAGGCCGCCGCCCCAAAGCGCAGCCTGCCCAGAAATTCCACGGCCCCCAGCAGCGCGTCTTCGGGCTTCAAAGGCAGTTTGGCCTTGAATTTTTCAAACGCCATCACCTGCTCGATATTGCGGGCGATCTGCTCGTGCTGGGCCTCAGCCCCTTGCGTCAGGCGCGTCATCAGCGCCGTGGCGAGAATCCCCGACACGATGGCGCGTTTGGAATAGTGGTTTTCGTCCAAAGCCTTATCGCCCGCCTGACGCCACACCAGATCAGCCGAGTCCCACAGCAGGCGGCGGTACAGCCCCAGATGCTGCGGCAGGCACAGGTGCCCGATCAGGCGGTGCGTGGCGCGTTCATCGGCGCAAGCGGCGTCGATGCGGCGGTTGAGCAGGAAGCCGATGCGTTCACGCACCTTCATCGCAGACAGTTGCGCCTCAATCTCATCGCCCACAAGCGCCGCATCGCCCTGACGCCACAGGATGGCCGCGATGTCCGACGGCCCGTTGGGGCAGATCAGTTCGACCTCGGCGGGGCTGAGGCCGATTCGCGCACCCGCGACGCGCACGGTAACGCGGGTCAGGCCCAGATCGGGCATCAGCTCAGCGCAGGCCGTGGCCAGTGACTGTTCCAGTTGGGTAAGGGTATTTGCGGACATGCCCCAAGAATAGGCCCAAGCCCGCCCCGCGCCAAGACCAAATCGCGCCTGCGTCAAAAGGCAACATGCGGACAAAATGCGCAATCGGGCATTTTTCAAAGGCGGTGCGGCTTGAATTGGGCGCGGGCATGATGTAATGGCTTCGCCCACACGCCCGCAGACCACGGTTTGCGGGCAGCTTGTTTTCACCCTCCGCCCTTTTATGGCCCGAACTTCAAAAGGGCGAGGCGGTCCGTCGCAAGGCTTTACGGCCCGGCGGAACAGACAGAATGGAGAGATACCTCTGGTACAGATCTTTGTCCGCGACAACAACGTCGATCAGGCCCTGAAGGCGCTGAAGAAAAAGATGCAACGTGAAGGCTCCTTCCGCGAAATGAAGCGTCACGTCCACTACGAAAAGCCCTCTGAAAAGCGCGCTCGCCAGCAGGCCGAAGCCGTGCGCCGCGCCCGCAAGCTGGCGCGCAAGCGTCTGCAACGCGAAGGCGGTGCGACCACGGGCCGCTCGAAGTAAGCCTTACGGACACGATCCGATCTTTAAAAAGCGTCGAAGCCTTAGCTTCGGCGCTTTTTGTTTGGTTTTTTTGCATTGCAAAAAGTCAAACCTGCGGCAATGAATAGCGGCATGTGGGGTAAGTCGATGAAACACCAGAAAGACACGCAGCCGAACGAGGCGCTGATTGCCATTCGTACCATCGCCATGCCGGCGGACACCAATCCGGCGGGCGATATCTTCGGCGGCTGGCTGATGTCGCAGATGGACCTTGCAGCGGGTAATGTCGCCGCGCGCCGCGCCGTGGGCCGCGCCGCGACCATTGCGGTCGAAGCCATGACCTTTCATACGCCGGTGCGGGTGGGCGACGAAGTGTCGGTCTATGCCGAGTTGATCTCGACCGGGCGCACCTCGATGAAGATCCACGTACAGGCTTGGCGGCGCTCACGCGACTCCGACGTGCGTATCAAGGTGACCGATGCTGACTTTACCTTTGTCGCCATCGACGAAAACGGCAATTCGCGCCCGCTGCCGTTGCCTTGAATTACGGCATAGCTTTGCGCAGGGCCTCGTTCATGCGGCTCTGCCAGCCCGCGCCGGTGGCGCGCCAGGCGGCCAGAACATCGGCGTCCAGCCGGAGATGCACCGACTGTTTCGGCGTCTCCAGCGGCGGGCGACCGCGCCGGATAGAGGCCGCCAGTTCGGGGAAGACCTCGGCAAACGGCCGCATATTGGCAAGCTGTTCGTCCGTCAATTCGGGGTTGTCGGGGTCAGAAGCGATCATGGCCTGAATGCGCGCCTCTTCAGCGTCGCTAATCGGCGGGATTTTAGTCTTCGGCATGGTTCTTCCTTTCTTTTTTGCTGGCCGGGCGCATCGAAATCACAGTGAGCGCTTCTGTGCCCAGCGGGCGGAAGACGACGGCGACAACAAGCTGATTATCGAAATAGCCGACGGCGACGAAGCGGCCCAGCTTCGCATCCGCGATACGTGCGGCCCGAAAAAGCCGATCGTCAGGTCGGCAAAATCCAGCCCGTGCTTTTCGAGGTTTCTCAGACGCTTCGGTTCGTCGTAAGTGATCAGCATAATTACTGTGTACACGATAATTCATGGCGGGTCAATTATCGTGTCGTAACACTGTCTTTATAAAGACGTTGACCAAAGCCGCGCGCCTTGTCATTTTCTCCGCCAGTCAGGGAGGCAGAAATGGCCAAGGCATCGGTAACAGACCGGCTTGTCACGTGGTTTACCGTGTGGGACGAGGACAAGACGCGCAGCGTGCTCAATATCACGCTGGCCGTGCTGACGGGGCTTCTGTTTGGCATGGTGCTCGATACCATCCTGCGTCAGGTCGGCAACTACATGTTCCCGCCGCCGCCGACCTTCGATATGGCCAGCCCCGAAGACATCGCCAAGCTGCTCGATACGGTGCCGGCGGACGCCTATATCATCAAGATCATCTCATGGGCGCTGGGCACCTTTGGCGGCGGCTATCTGGCCGTGCGTATGGCTAAGGTCGGCGCCTTTCCGGCTTGGATCGCTGGCGTACTGCTCGTGTCAAGCTACATGATCCATATGAGCTTTATCCCGCACCCCACCTGGGTGGTGCTGATCTGCCTGCCGCTGTGCGCCGTGTCGGCCTTTGCCGCGGGTCTGCTCGGCAACTATATGCTGATCCGCCAAACGCGCGGTTAAGACGCGCGGTTAAGGCAAGTCGCCGCCTCTATTTCGGCTTGGCTTCGATCCTGAGCAGGGTGGGGGCCTTGTCCAGCGTCACGCGCGCGGCCGTAGCTTGCGCCGTCGGTTGAAACACCGGATGACCGTCCTTGGTCTTCGGCAGGGCCACGCCCTTGCCATCGGCCCCGATAGCCTGCCCGCCCGCTGCCCCGACAAACACGATGCGGTCGAGATTGGGCACCGCCAGACTCATCACACCGGCGGCCTTTTTGGCCCCGGCGCGCGCCTGATCGACAGCCTTCTTGAGGTCGGCAGCGGCATAGGCGGCCGCAGGGGGCAGGGCGGCGGCGATCAGCAGGTTGAGGCCGATCTTGCTGCCGTCCGGGCGAGTGACCGTAACCGGGGCCTTGGCCTTCAGCGCCGCAACGGAGGGCAGGGGCGTCAGGGTGTTGTCTGCGGCCACGTTTAGCGGCGTCTCGCCATTATGCTTAAGCACTAGCCGGATATCCGACAGCTTGGCCCCGGTGACGGCCAGCTTGTAAGCCAGTCGAAAATGCGTGCGCTCGGCAGACGGCAGGTTCAGATAGTTGAGCAGAAACGGGAAGATGTCCGTGCACGGCACGTCCTTGGTTTCGGCCCGCGCCGCTGAGGCGCCCACGACCGCCAGCGCCGCCGCCGACCCTACGAATCCCCGTCGATTGAAAACAGTCATGAACCACCCCGCAAAACAGACGATCCCGAACTGTGGTTCGGGATCGCGGCAAAATCACGGCTATCTGAAAATCTATTTGGCGCGGTCGTCAATGCCTATCCGCGCGGGTGTGGCATCAAAGCTGACGCTGACCGCACCGGGATAGTCCGTGGGCACCAGATAGGGGGTGCCGGCCGGATAGGCGTCATCAACGGCGGATTTCGGCAGCACCTTCTGGCTGCCGTCGGCCATCGTCACGCGCGCATTGCCGGAGCCGACAAAATACAGCCGGTCGAGCTTGGGTTGCGTTAAGGCCAGCACACCGCCGACCTTACGCATCACGCTGTTGCTCTGCGTCACCGCCTTGGCCAGCGGCGCGACCGTCATGGTCTTCGCCGGGGTCTCGGTGGCATAGACACGCACGCGCATCGACACACCCTTTTCCGGCCCATTCACCACCACCGTAGCCCCGCCGCGCAACTGCGCCAGCGTCGGCAGGGGCGTGATGCGCCCGTCACCGCCGATGTTCAGCTTCTGGCTCTGGCCATTGTGCCTGAGGACGATGCTGGCGCCTTGCGTGCCGCCCTTGATCTTCAGGATATAGGCGACGGTGATCTCATCGCGCTCTGAGGTCGGCAGGGCGAGGAATTTCGACAGGAAGGGAAAGGCCTGATCGGCAGAGATTTCGCGCTGGGTCTGCTGCGCCACGGCGCTCAGGGGGATCAGCCCGGCGGCGGCCGGCGTCAGGCACAGGGCAGCAGCCAGCAGGGCAGGCTTGGCGACTTTGACAAACATAGGCAGGTCCATCTTTCTGTTCTTTCTCTCGTTCTAGCCTATGCCTTTTACAAAATTAAGGCTGAACCGCAGATGAAGAGATAAGAAAGGCATCAGGAAGGGGCAGGTTTTGAACGTCGGCAGGGTGCCCCCAGCGCGGCGACAGGCCATTGAGGCCGCGTACCCAGTCCTCGACCATGGCCGCCTGCTGCTCATAGCCGTAGTCTGTAAAGGTTTTGCCGGGGGTGAGGCGGTAGCGGTAGCGCCCGCGTTCGCGCCACAGATAGCGCCACAGGGTCAGGCCGTGGGCGTACTGCCACACATGCGTCAGCTCGTGCGCCAGCAGGGCCAGAGCTTCCGGACGGACCGAAAGGTCAGCGGGCAGGTCCGGCCAGAATATCCTGCGTCCGCGCACCACGATAAGCGGCCCGCGCCCGACCGCCTGCGACAGCCACGACAGCGGATGCGCCCGCCGGATCAGCCGCACGCCCTCGACCGGCACGGCAGCGATCAGTCCCGCGGGCAGGGCGGCTATTTCGGAAAGGGTGAGGGATCTACGCATAACGGTGTGATATGAAGAGCACGCTTTGAATGTATTTTGTTACATTTGCACATTTTAAAGTTGAAAAAGCGCGAGGCTCATGGTCGCCTGTCCGTCTTTAATCGGGTGGGGTTACATCATGACAAACCGTATTTTATTCGCCTTCGTCTGCGTCATTGCTTTCCATACGTCGGTGGCCAACCTGTCGCAAGGGCAGGGTGTTTTTGACACGGCGCAGGCACAGGTCAAAACAGAGGACGCAGAAAAGGCAGAAAAAATTAGAATTGAAAATAAACAATACAACAAAATTGGCTGGCCGCCATCATTCCAAGATGGTGTTGTTTGCTACTTCAATACGACGTACGACCGTAAAGAAGGGGATATCAATCAGTCTCCGGGGAACTATTCTCCTGATATGGGCTCGGAGGATCTCGGAAAGGCTGTTGAGGTCGTTCAGACCTCGTGGTTCCGGCGTTCGGCCTGTATGCGGGATATCCGCCGTACCAATGCCTTCCTGTCTTCGCTGGGAGCGGTGGGTTATCTAGCCAGCAAGGACAACACGACCCCGGCCATGTCAAATGGCTTTGCTACCTTGGCGCTGGCGGCGGTCATTAATGACCAGTTGCGTTCTGTGTCACCTTTGTCGCGTTTCTACACCGGGGCGGTGACCGGAACCCACCTTGCCGGACATCGCAACACTTTTGTCAATAAGCGTGTAGAGCGATTGAATGATATCGTGCTCAGCGACGTCAGTGGTTGCAAAAATACCTTGGAATTGCAGGAAAGGGCCACAAGGCTCACTGCTGCGGCCAATACTGTGTTGAACAACAAGCCGAATACTGATCCTGTTCCCGGCCTCGTGAATAAATACAAGATGAGCGTTGAGGAGTTTAAACGCTGGTGCGAAAGCTACCGGACTACGCAATCCAACTTTTCACTGTTTAAGGAGTCTCAGAGAGATATTCTCAATAAATTCAACGGAGATCGCGTTGGTGCCTGGCTCAGATACAAGCAGTTCGTTAATACGGTAGGCCAGGAAAACCGTCCTACAGCCTATTCAGCCCTGAGCCGCATCATCACTACTCCTTTTGATGTCGCGAGCAAGCTGTTGGGTGGGGGGGATGACAGCCTCGTCCTGCGGAATGCCGGCACCGTTCAAAGCAAGTCGGTCATGGCGATGGAGATGCCGTTATTGAATTTACAGGCTATTTCCATCCCTAAACCAGGGCGGGCCAGTTACTCTATCGAGCTTGATTACCAGCAGACCCGAGATGCTCTTCAGCCGTATTTCGATCTCTACTGTGCCAAGGGCAAGGCGGGTGCCGCCACCAAGGCTTGCAAGGATTATAACAACCTGAATGTCAGCGCAGAATTGATAAGCAGCGCAAAAGAATGGCACGACGCTGATGCCAAATGGCGCAAGATTGATGCCTATTTCACGGAATTGCAGACGGAAAACGCGAGGCGCTTCCTGTGGATCAATCTCGACAACGGTACGGCCTCGGTCGGTGTCGAAAGTCTGACCGCAACGGACGCAACGGCGGGGTCTAAACCTCAGCCCTGAGCCATTGACGCCCACATAAGGACGCCCGCATAAGGGTGTCCTTAGGGTGCGGAGAGGTGTTGTGTATGCCATCGTCTTTACAGGTCGCGTCTGCGATGCCGAAGCGCGGGCATGGATTGCCGCCCTGTCTGCGGCCCTGCCGGATATGCCCGTCGTGCCGTTGAGCGACGCCGATCCGCAGGCGGTTGAGGTGGCGGTGGTGGCCAATCCCGACCCGACCCTGTTGCAGACCCTGCCGCGTCTGAAATGGGTGCACAGCGTCTGGGCCGGGGTGGAGCGGCTGGTGGCCGAGTTGCCGGTGGACCTGCCGATTGTGCGGCTGGTCGATCCGGAACTGAGCCGCGTCATGGGTGAGGCGGTACTGGCCTGGACGCTCTACCTTCAGCGCGACATGCCCGCCTATGCGCGTCAGCAGGCGGCGCGCCAGTGGCATCAGCGGCCCTATCGTGCGCCTTCTGAGATGACAGTCGGTGTGCTGGGGCTGGGCCATATGGGTCTGACGGCGGTGGCGCGGTCGCGGGAGGCGGGGTTTCGCGTCATCGGCTGGAGCCGAACGCCGAAAACCGCCGATTTTGAGGTGTTTACGGGCGCGGACGGGCTCAAATCACTGATGTCGCAGGCCGACATAGTGGTCAGCCTGCTGCCTTCGACGCCGGACACGCGGAGGATTCTGAACGCCGAAACCCTGGGCTGGCTGCCGCCGGGGGCGGGGCTGATCAATTTCGGACGCGGCGCGGCGCTGGATATCGACGCGCTCTTGCAGGCGCTGGACCACACCCTGTCGCACGCCGTGCTGGATGTGTTCGAGTCCGAGCCTCTGGAGGCCGCGTCGCCCCTGTGGAACCATCCGCAGGTGACGATCCTGCCGCACATCTCCGCCCCGACCAATGTAAAGACGGCGGCGCAGGTGGTCGCGGATAATCTGCGTCGCTGGCGGATGACAGGTGAACTGCCGCCGACGGTTGAGCGCTCGCGCGGCTACTGAGTCTGCAACGTCTTGCCAGATACGGTCTCGCGTGTAACCTTTCTCAGGCAACGACTGGAGGGCATTGGGTTATGAAGCGACTGGTATCTGTATTGAGCATCGCCCTCTGTCTGGCCGGGCCGGTTATCGCCGCACCCAAATCCGATCCGGTACGCGAAGCCTCCGTCGATCAGCTCCAGGCGGCCATGACGCGCGGTGAGCTATCGGCAGAGGCCATCACTAGGGCCTCCATCCGCCGCATCGAAGCCTATGACAAATCGCGCCAACTCAATGCGGTGATCGCGCTCAATCCCGATGCGCTGGCCGAAGCGCGCACGCTGGATGCCGAGCGCAAGGCGGGCAAGGTACGCGGGCCACTGCACGGCATTCCTGTCCTGATCAAGGACAATGTCGAAACCAAGGACGCCATGCCCACCACGGCGGGTTCGCTGGCGCTGAAGGACAACATGACAGGGCGTGACGCGCCGGTGGTGGCGAGGCTGCGGGCCGCAGGTGCGGTCATTCTCGGCAAGACCAACCTGTCGGAATGGGCCAATATTCGCTCGACCCGTTCGATGAGTGGCTGGAGCGCTGTGGGCGGCCTGACCGGTAATGCCTATGATGCGCGCCGTTCGGCCTGTGGCTCCTCGTCGGGCAGCGGTACAGCGGTGGCGTGGAGCTTCGCCGTTCTGGCCGTCGGGACGGAAACCGATGGTTCGGTCGTCTGTCCGTCGGCCATGAACGGTCTGGTGGGACTGAAACCTTCCATGGGGCTGATTTCGCGGACGCATGTCGTGCCCATCTCGCACACTCAGGATATTCCTGGACCAATGGGGCGTAGCGTGCGCGACGTGGCTCTGATGCTGTCGGCCATGGCGGGCAGCGACCCGGCCGACCCGGTGACGCAGGAAGCCGATGCCCGCAAGGTGGACTATGCGGCGGGCCTGTCGCCGGATGCCCTGAAAGGGGTGCGTATCGGCGTGCTGCGCGACCGTACCGGCGGGCCGGGCAAGGTCGAAACAGCCTTTAACGCCGCGCTTAAACATCTGGAAGCGGCGGGGGCCGTGCTGGTCGATATTACCGACTCCTCGGTCGAGGGGCTGGACGCTGCCGAACTCAGCGTACTTCAGACCGAGTTGAAGGCCGATCTCAATGCCTATCTGGCGACCACGCCGGCGGCTGTCAAAACGCGCACCCTGTCGGAGATCATCGCTTTTAACAAAACCGAGGCTGCGCGCGAAATGCCCTTCTTCGGGCAGGAGTTTTTCGAAGCCGCCGAAAAGACGAAGGGACTGGATGACCCGGCCTACAGGGTCGCCGCCACCCGCGCAAAAACCTTTGCGCGCAGCCATATAGACGGGCTTCTGAGCGCCTATGGCGTGTCGCTTCTGGTTGCGCCGACCTATGGCCTGCCGTGGCTGTCGGATGAGGTCAATGGCGATCAGTTCTCCGGCCCCTCGGCCAGTCAGTGGCCCGCCATGTCCGGTTATCCGCACCTGACCGTGCCGATGGGGCAGGTGCAGGGTCTGCCTCTGGGTATGTCGTTTATCGGTACGCAGTGGTCGGACGCGCAGTTGCTACGCGCCGGTTACGCCTTTGAGCACGTGGCGAAGGCGCGGGTGGCTCCCACCCAATAAGGTAATACGTCTTGAGGTGTTTTTGACGGCGGGTGACCAAGGCCGCGCCTTCATCCTTATGCGGTTGGGCGTAGGGTACGCAGACAAAGCTGTTCTGCCGAGGATAAGATGACCCGCCGTATCGTTCCTGTCGCCACCCAGGTGCTGAGCCTTCTGCCCTTTGCTCAGGCGGTGACCGGGCGTGCACCGTCGGCTAAACTAAAGCGCAATCCGAAAAAGTGGATGCCACTTTTCGGAAAAATTGCGCGACCACACAAAAACTTAGAGCCATTCGGCGGCTCAGCTAAGCCGACGGATGCTCTAATCGCGGCGGCGGGCCTGATCAATACGCCCTATGCGCGGCGGGTAGCTCCCGGCCTGAGCGGTCTGATCAGCGTTGGTCTGGCCGTCGTGGCGATGGCCGGCTTCGTCAGGAACATCCAACGCCGTAAGACGACACGGATCAGCGGGAGGCGGAGATGAGCGCCGTTTTCGCGCCTGATGCCGCCTTATGGGCCCGGCGCGCGCTGGGCCTCAGCCTGTGGACCGCCGGGGTGGTGCTGACCGTGGGCAGCGGGGCGGTCGCGGCGCGCATCGCCACCTTCGACGGCTCCGTGCTGACACAGGTCGATGAACGCCGGGACCCGCGCGCTGTGTTCCCCGCCACGGAAGCCGTAGAGCGCGATGTGCTGGATGTGCGTCCGCTGGTGGTGGAACCGCTCACCCTCGCCAGCGTCTGGCCCGCGACGGATGCCTTACCCCCACCCGAAGAGGCGTCTTCGGTCGGCTCTGAACCCTCTGCGGCGGCGGATATGGCCTATGTATCGCCGGACGCCAGCGACGCGGCGGCTCTGGCTGAGGCCACGCGGCCCCGCGCCGTGCCGGGCGTCATCGAATGCACCGACACCTGTTTCGACGCCCATCAGGCGGCCACCGACACCGTCGAAACCGCGGGTGGCGACACCACCTCCCTGCCAGCCGTGACGCCCGAGACGGCGGCCAAGCCGGAGACAGTGGCGCTCGATGACCTGTTGCCCCGCCGCTGAGCCCGTCAGCCTATGGACGAGGGTACGGGGCGCGGGTTAGGATACCCCCTCTGAAACGCGACGAGGAGGGGCGCATCATGTACGGGTCGAAAGTCAAAAAAGGGCTGGTCAGCCTTGCGGTAATGGCCGCACTGGGTTTGGGGGCTCAGGCGCATGCCCAGACCGCCACCCCCGTTCCGGGTGATGCACAGGCGGCCGCGCTCAAGACCTGTATTGCCGGGGCGGTGACGGCGGAAGATGAACGCCTGATCCTGCGCTACGTCTTCTTCATGATGGCGCGCCACCCCGACGTCTCGCGCTATGCGGCTATTTCCCAGGACGAACGCACGGCCCTTGACCGTGACGTCGGGACCATGATGACGCGGCTGATGGTCGATCAGTGCGGGGCTGAAATCCGCGCCATCTATAAGACCGGCAACAAGAATGTTATTGAGGCCGCCTTCGGTGAGGCCTTTTCGGGCGTCGGTGAGCGCGGCATGAAAGACCTGATGGCGCATCCCGATGTGCAGGTGGCCGCCATGGGGTTCGTCAGCTATATGGATATGAACAAGCTGATTAAGCTGTTTATGGCGCAATAGGGGGTCCCAAAAAGGTCTTTCATTAACCTTAGGCGTTAACCGGAAACCGCCTCTTAAGATTTGGCGGGTTAAGGTCGGAAGAATCACGAAGTTCTCCGGACCCCGCCTGCATGTTTCAGATTATCGGTATTGTCGTCCTGTTTGCCACGGTGTTCGGCAGCTATCTGTGGTCCGGCGGGTCCATGGCGCCGATTCTGCACTCCCTGGCTTACGAACTTACGGGCATTTTGGGTGCGGCCATTGGTGCCACGCTGATCGCCAATGACATGCATACCCTAAAGGGAATGGCCGGCGGATTGGGTAAGGTGTTCAGCGGTCCCAAGTGGAAGGGCTCCGATTATCGCGATCTTCTGTCGCTGTTGTTCCAGCTGACCAAGACGATGAAGGCCAAGGGGGTCATCGCGCTGGAAAGCCATATCGAAAAGCCGCACGACTCCTCGATCTTCTCGCGGTACCCCAAGATCATGAAGGACCACTTCGCCATCGACTTCATCTGCGACACGCTGCGTATGATGACGATGAACCTCGAAGATCCGCATCAGGTCGAGGACGCGATGGAAAAGCAGCTCGAAAAGCACCACCACGAGGCTGCGCATCCCGCTCATGCTCTGCAAAACATGTCAGACGCCCTGCCGGCGCTGGGTATCGTTGTGGCCGTTCTGGGGGTTATCAAGACCATGGGTGCCATCACCGAGCCGCCGGAAGTGCTGGGTGGCATGATCGGCGGCGCGCTGGTCGGCACCTTCCTTGGTGTTATGCTGTCCTATGGGCTGGTTGGGCCGTTCGCGGCCCGTCTCAACGGTATCGTTGAAGAAGAAGGCGCCTTTTACAAGATCATTCAGGCGGTGCTGGTGGCGCACCTGCACGGCAATGCGGCGCAGATTTCGGTCGAAATCGGCCGCGGCAACATCCCGTCGGGCGCGCAGCCGTCCTTCGCGGAAATGGAAGAAGCGCTCAATAACATCCCGAACGAATAGGGTAACCTTAACAGGGGCAAACAGGGCCTCTGAAAAAGCCGCAATTCTCCCCTCAGGCGTATTTTGAGGGAGAATGGCGGCTTTGTTGCGAGAGGTGATCACATATTTGTGAAAACACCTCTTGCGAGACTCAGCGGTTTTGCGTATGAAGGAGTCGGGCGCAGTTGCTAGGCGCTCTAACGTTAGAATCTAAGGATCTGGATCCATGACCTCTGAAATCGTCCGCAAGGCCCTGCTCGCCGCCGCCGCCGTCGCCGCTCTGTCGGTTGCCGCTTGCTCGAAGCCGGCTGAAGAGCCCGCCACCACCGAAGAATCCGCTCCGGCTGACGCTTCGGCTGACGCCTCGGCCACTGTCGAAGCTTCGGAAGCCGCTTCGCCGGCCGCCGTCGAAGCTCCGGCTGCTGAAGCTCCGGCTGCTGCTCACTAATCCCCTGCGCCTCACGGCGCTGGATTAGACAAGAGTTTGGAAGAGGTCGTTCCCGGGAACGGCCTCTTCTTTTTTGTGCGTGAGCCCGATGACCGACGACCCCCAGCTTTTTTTTGCCGAAGATGGTAACCCGCGTTCGGCGCGTTTCGATGACATCTACTATTCCTTGCAGGACGGTCTGTCGGAGACGCGCGCGGTGTTCCTGAGCGGCTGTGGCCTGCCTGACGGGTGGGCCGGGCGTCGCCATTACACGGTGGGCGAACTGGGGTTTGGCACCGGGCTCAATATCGCCGCCCTGATGCAGCTGTGGGCCACCCATCGCCCGCCGCAGGGGCACCTGCACCTGTTTTCCGTCGAAGCCTATCTGATGCCGCGTGAGGCCGCCGCCCGCGCGCTCGCCAGTTGGCCGGAGCTGGCGCCCTTTGCCGAGGCGATCATCGCCCGCTGGCCGCCGCAGCGGCGCGGCTTTCACCTGATGACCTTCCCCGAATGGGGCGTGACCCTGACGCTGGCCCTGATGGATGTGCGCGACGCGCTGAGCCAGTGGGACGGGCAGGCCGATGCGTGGTTTCTCGATGGGTTTTCCCCGGCGCAGAACCCCGACATGTGGGCCGATGACGTGCTGAACGCCGTGGCCGCGCACAGCGCGCCGGGGGCCCGTCTGGCGACCTTTACCGTAGCGGGCTTTGTACGGCGCGGGCTTCAGGCCGCTGGCTTTGAGGTGTCGAAACAGCCCGGTTTTGGGCGCAAGCGCGAGCGGCTGGAGGCGGTGTTCTCCGGCGCGGTCGAAGCGCCTGTCGCGCCAGAGCGCATCGCTGTTATCGGCGGGGGCATTGCCGGAGCTTCAATCGTTCACGCCCTGCGCCATTACGGGCATTCGGCCACCGTATTCGATATTGGCCCGCAGGCGTCGGGCAATCCGGCCGGACTGGTCACGCCGCGGCTGGATGCCGGGGGCGGGGCGATCAGCGCGCTGTTTGCCGATGCGCTGTATGCCGCCACGGACCTCTATGCGCGCCTGTGCCCCGCAGCCGTGCTGGCGCAGGGGGTGCAACAAAGTTGCGCCGACGCGCGCGACGAAGCGCGCTTTACCAGGATCGCCGCCCAGTCTGACTTTGCGCCAGGTGATATGGCGGTCAATGCGGAAGGTCTCAGGATGGCGCGCGCCCTTTCGGTGCGACCGCCAGAGGTCGTCAAGGCGCTTCTGGGAGACGCAGT
The DNA here is from genome assembly GCF_027484505.1 of Asticcacaulis sp. GTDB lineage: Bacteria > Pseudomonadota > Alphaproteobacteria > Caulobacterales > Caulobacteraceae > Asticcacaulis. The sequence goes on along the minus strand of NZ_JAIXSV010000335.1, from coordinate 4,813 downwards.
GGTGGTGGCCGAAACCGTTGTGCGCATAGAGCCCGGTGCGCCGGTGCGTATCGTCACTGACCGCGCTGCCCATGACTATGACCGGGTGTTTCTGGCCTGTGGCGACGGGATTTTCGATCTGCCGTGGGCTGAAGCGCTCGATCTGCGTCCCGTGCGCGGGCAGATCGAAACCGCCAACGCCCCGCCACCTGACCCGCAGCCGCAGGCTTGGGGGGGCTATTACGTGCCGATGCCGGACGGGTTTGTCTTCGGTTCGACCCATATTCGCGGCGATCGGGGTGCTGAGGCGCGTGACGATGATCGCGCCCACAATCTCGACACGCTGCGCGCCGTCCTCCCCGAAGCGGCGGACTTGGCCGCAAACGGCACAGAGTCGCGTGCCGCGGTGCGTGTCACCACCCGCGACCACCTGCCGGTGATGGGGGAGGTGGCGTCTGGCGTTACGGCCCTGAGCGGATTAGGGGCGCGTGGTCTGTGTCTGGGGCCGTTGCTGGGCATGGCGGCGGTGGCGCAGGCGCTGGGAGTGCCGTCGCCGCTGACTGTGGCATCCGCGCATCGGTTGCGCCCGGAAAGATTACAGGCTGTTCATAGTCATTAAATGGCCCGATTCCGCTCGCCTCATTGGAGATAATGGACCGTCGCGTGCGGTTTGGCGAAGGAGTGATGCGATGAAGACTCTGATGACTGTGGCAGCTCTCGCGGCCGCCGGGCTGACGACCCTCAGCCTGCTTCCGGCGCAAGCGCAATCTTCGGCGCAATCTTCGGCCTCCGCGCAGCCGGATCGCGAGCGTGAGGCCGCGACACCGGCGCAAAAGGAAATGCGCAAATGCTTCCGTAGCGATGATATCGACCGCTTTAATCCCGTTGATTCGCGTACCATGATCGTCGAAACCTATGGCCGCCAGAACTACAAACTGGAACTGAGCGGCGCCTGTATGGGCATTGAGGACGCCTTCCGTATTGGTATCCGGACGCGCGCCGGGGCGATCAATGTCTGCGGCGGCTTTGATGCCGAGGTTCTCTATTCCGAACCGGGATCGGGCCGTCTGGCGCGCTGCCACATCACTGACGTCAAAGCCATTACCAAGGAAGAAGCCGACCGTATCGAAGGCGTCACGCCGAAGACGGCGGAAAACAGGGACAGAGAAGGGACGTAAGAGGGTGCACAGATGAAAGCCATGATGAAACTGGCGGCAGTAGCCGTCGTGGTGACCGGCGGACTGGGGGCCTTGAGTCTGGCCTCTGCCGCGCCCGAAGATGCGCCCAAACCGGCGGGCAAGGCGCGGTGCCTGGACGCCAGCCACCTGAACCGCAAGATGGTCGTCGATAAGACGACGGTGCTGATCGAGGACAGTTTCGGGCGTTCGGCCCTGCTGAAGCTCTCGGCTCCCTGTCAGAACCTCGACGATCTGGACAAGATCGGCTTTGAATTTTTTGGCGGTACGCAGATTTGCGACCGGCGCGACGTCAAGATTCTCTATTCGCGTTTTGATGAGGCACCGGTCCGCTGTCTGATCGAATCCATCACGCCGTTGACGAAGGAAGAAGCCAGAAAGTACTAAAGATACAGGATCTGACCGGGGTTGGGGTTGTCCCGCCGCTGGATCACGTCCTCGCAGACTTGTCGGATGTCTTCAAACCGGAAGGGTTTGGGCAGGATGAAGTCCACCTTGGCGCGACGGGCGGCATTGAGCGAATGGCTGGCGGCCAGCGGGGCCCCCTTGCGAATGGCGGTCATCACGGCAATCGGGGTGTTTGGCGCGGCCTGACGATAGTCATCAATGTGATCGAGCGAGTTTTCATCGGCCATGAAGACGTCGATTACCAAAAGGGACCAGGTCTGCCGAGCCAGTTCGTGAAGGGCATTGGGGCGATTGGTGGCCAGACCGGGGGCAAAACCCGCGCGCTCGAACATGCGTCCGATCAGTTGCGCCTGAGTCAGGCTGTCTTCGATGATGAGAACACTGGGTGTCATGGGTACGCTCGTTGATATTACGCTGATATTAAAATTACAGCGTTCTGGTTAAGTAGTTTTGAATGTTCGGAAGGGTCAGCCGAATTTACCCGGACGAAAGGTTTGGCTAAGGAGAGACAAATGCGACGTTTGAATGGAAAGGCCCTGTTCGCCGTGCTGGGTGTTGTTGGCGGGTTGCTGGCCATGGGCGTCCTGCCCGTGAGTTCGCAGGCCGAGGACGGCAAAAAGACCCCGCCGCGCTGCGTGAACGGGCCGGGGATCGACACGACCGTTCTCGATCAGGAGACGATACTGGCCGAAGGCGCCGGCCGTGGCGGCGTGTTGATCAAGGTCGATGGCTGCCGGCTGACGCCCTATGATATTCTGGTGTTCGAATATCGCGGCTCGGTGCAGATTTGTGACCCGCTGGATGTGCAGCTTTCGGTGCGCCAGAGCGGCGACGGCGGCTTCAAGACGCCGTGCTTCGTGCAGTCGGTGACACCGGTCAGCGCCGAAGAGGTCAAGACGCTGCGCAAGCAGAAGTATCAACGCACGGATCGTTAAATTGATAGGGGGGCTTATGTCTCGGAGTCTTGTTTTAAGTGCGGTTGTGGCGGGTTTGTCGCTGGCGGGCAGCGCTGTGGCAGAGATATCGTCGGTGACCGAAACCGTCACGATCATCCCGCCACAGTCCTTTACCGGGGTCGTTGAGGTCATTGATAACGACCTGCTGATCAAATCCATCGGTGGTACGCACCGCTTTACCGGGGCGAGGGCCTGCAAGGGTCTGGTCAATGCACCTTTCGTCCATGTCCACATGACGGAACAGAAGATCGCTCTGGGTCACGGCGGGAAGGCGCAGGTGGTTTATGGGAACAGCATGGCCAGTACCCGCACCTGCGACGTGATCTATCAGGGACAATATAGCCCGCCGTCACTGCTCAAAGTGACTCCGCTGGAACTATAATCAAAAAGCCCGGAGCGATCCGGGCTTTTTTCATCAGTCATTGTCCATCTTCAGCGCGGCGATGAAGGCCTCCTGCGGTATTTCGACCTTGCCGAACTGCCGCATCTTCTTCTTGCCCTCTTTCTGCTTCTCCAGCAGCTTCTTCTTGCGCGTGGCGTCGCCGCCGTAGCACTTGGCTGTCACGTCCTTGCGCAGGGCGCGCACGGTTTCGCGCGCGATGATGCGCCCGCCGATGGCCGCCTGAATGGGGATGACGAACAGGTGCTGCGGGATGAGGTCCTTCATCTTTTCGCACATGCCCCGGCCGCGCTGTTCGGCGCGGTCGCGGTGCACCAGCATGGACAGGGCGTCCACCGGCTCGGCATTGACGAGGATCGACATTTTGACGAGGTCGCCTTCGCGGTATTCCTCAATCGTATAGTCGAACGAGGCATAGCCCTTAGAGATCGACTTCAGGCGGTCGTAGAAGTCGAACACCACCTCGTTCAGCGGCAGCTCATAGACGGCCATGGCGCGCGACCCGACGTAGGAAAGGTCGGTCTGGATGCCGCGACGGTCCTGACACAGCTTGATCACCGCGCCCAGATAGTCGTCCGGCGTGAAGATGGTCGCCTTGATCCACGGCTCCTCGATATGGTCGATCTTCACCGGGTCCGGCATGTCGGCCGGATTGTGCAGGTCGATCACATCGCCATTGTTCATATAGATCTTGTAGACCACGCTCGGCGCAGTCGCGATCAGGTCGAGATTGAACTCGCGGCTCAGGCGTTCCTGAATGATTTCAAGGTGCAACAGCCCCAGGAAACCGCAGCGGAAACCAAAGCCCAGCGCCGCAGACGTCTCCATCTCATACGAGAAGCTGGCGTCGTTCAGGCGCAGCTTGCCCATGGCCGAGCGCAGGTCTTCGAAGTCCGCCGCATCGACGGGGAAGATACCGCAGAAGACGACCGGCTGCACTTCCTTGAAGCCCGTCAGGGCCTGTGAGGTCGGCTTGCGCTCATCGGTGATGGTGTCGCCGACGGCCGCGTCCTGCACTTCCTTGATCTGCGCCGTGAAGAAGCCGACCTCGCCGGGGCCCAGCGCCTCGACATCGGTGGCCTTGGGCTGAAACACGCCCAGCTTGTCGATCTTGTACGTCGCGCCGGCGTTCATCAGCTTGATCTGCTGACCGGGCTTGAGGAAGCCGTCGAACACGCGCACCAGCACGACGACGCCCAGATAAGGGTCATACCAGGCATCGACCAGCAGCGCCTTCAGCGGGGCCGTGGGGTCGCCCTTGGGGGCGGGCAGTTTGGTGACAATGGCTTCCAGCACGTCCTCGATACCGATGCCCGACTTGGCCGAAGCCAGCACGGCCTCAGAGGCGTCAATGCCGATCACGTCCTCGATCTGGGCGCGCACGCGCTCCGGCTCGGCGGCGGGCAGATCGACCTTGTTCAGGACGGGGACGATTTCGTGATTATTGTCGATGGCCTGATAGACATTGGCGAGCGTCTGGGCCTCAACGCCCTGCGACGCATCGACCACCAGAATCGAGCCTTCGCAGGCCGCGAGCGATCGCGACACCTCATAGGCGAAATCGACGTGGCCCGGCGTGTCCATCAGGTTCAGGACGTAAGCCTTACCGTCCTTGGCCTTGTAATTCAGGCGCACGGTCTGCGCCTTGATGGTGATGCCGCGCTCGCGCTCGATCTCCATATTGTCGAGCACCTGCTCCTTCATCTCACGCGCGGTGAGGCCGCCGGTGAACTGAATCAGGCGATCGGACAGGGTGGACTTGCCGTGGTCGATATGGGCGACGATGGAAAAGTTACGAATTTGGGACAGTTCGGTCATGCGGGGGCGATAGCATGAACCGCAAGACGGGGGAAGAGGGCAGGGGCACGGCCCCT
>NZ_JAIXSV010000170.1 GCF_027484505.1 Asticcacaulis sp. | reverse complement strand
CAAGGGCAAAGCGACAAGATGAGAACAGGTCGAACCGACAGGCGAGACATTCCGTTAATACCTGTGGCCGATAAGGTCGCGCCGCTGTTTGGAACTCGCTTGGCGGACCCCATCTGGGCCAGCGGTCATCGGCCGCAAAAAACAGGCCGGACACATGAACGCTCTCGACCCGTACAAATCCTTTCGCACACCCCTTGTCCCAATGGGGCCGTCCACACATGGTATCAGGTGCAGCCGGTGCGCCGCCGGACCGGTCTGCGTTGATACGACAGGTCAAGAGTTCTGACCGGTCGTATGGTCCGTTTGCGGCGATGGGGTGGGCCTGGGGAAGACGAAGCGCTGATAGATCCAGCCGACACCAATCAGGCTCAAACCCAGCCCCAGGAAAGACAGGATGCGCGGAACACCGCTGAGGCCGGACATGTCCAGCAGGAAGACCTTGGCCACAGTCAGCAGCAGGATGGCCATGGCGGTGTTCCGTACGTCAGCACGTCCCGTGCGAATGCCCAGCAGGATCAGCAGCAGCGCCGAAACCAGCCCTAAGCCGGAATAGCAATAAAGCTCCCAATCCGATGGCATCCCCGCCACGTCCAGGGAAATGACATCGCCATGAAATGCCTGACGCACCGACAGGCCGGCATAGGTGAGCAACAGCAGCAGGATCAAGGGATCGAAGATGGCTTGTCGCACCGGCAGACGCGATAGAATCGGCCTGTGAGCGTAGATCAGCAGCAACGCGGGCAGCAGATAGGCCAGGGTCAACAGATTGAGCAGCGGCCATGTGCCGACTGACACATCGATCCATAGCGGGTTGAGGGCGAGAAGATGGAAGATTGCCAGCTGTAGAAGGGCCAATCCCGACAGGATGGCACCAAAGATACGGATGGGCAGCCGACGGCCCGGCAGCAGGGCTGCGAGGCCCGCCGTCATCCAGGCCAAGGTGCGCAAGGATATTTCAAGCAGGTCGAAATTGTCTGCGCGCAGACTGCCGTTGGTCCAGGCACGTATCTCCAGCGTCACGGCACTGATCGCCAGTGTCAGGGCGCTGATCAGCAGCGCATCGGCCAGGGCCGTTCGTCCGTGAAAGTCGGGTCCGCCGGGCGCCTTCATCAGCCGGGCCGCGATATAGTGCGCAAGAGCAGCGCCGCCCATGGCCCACAGCGGCCAGTGCAAAGGGCCGTTCAGCGGGTAATCCAGGACATTCCCGTTCATCAGGAAACGACCCAGGACGATGCTGCCCATAAGGGCCGCAGCGTGCATCAGCGCAGAAGCCCCCAGCAGTCGAGCTGCCATCACGCCCAAAGGCACCAGCATCGCGATCGCCAGGGTCATGGCCGCGCCCTCAAACCAGAAAGCCAGCAATATAGCCAGCAGAGGCAGCGACATCGCCCCGTAATAGGCCAACGCCGCTTCGGCCCGTTCCGGTTGACGCGCGCGGGCAGCCCACGACCGGCGCACACCAGGGATGGTCAATACCAATCCCACGACGGCCAGCAACAGAAGCACCCAAGGCAGATGAAGCGTGACCTTGCGGTCCAACCACCATAGCAGCAGCGCGAGATATGCCAGGATCACCGGCACCGATATGGCCGCCAGGACCGGGATGATCGGCCGATCCCGACGCAGGGCGCCAACAAACGATACGGCCAAATAGGACAGTATGACGGCCAGAAGCGGGATGAAGGCACCAGCTTCCGGTGGGCGAGAGAGCGATATCAGGGCGTACGCCCCGACACAGACCAGCAGGATGGCGCCAATGGGCCAAAGCCAGGAGCGCATGCCGTCGCTGCGGCTTAAACCCGCGAACAGCGCGGGCAGCAGCAGCAATGCCACCCAGACAGCCGACGTGAAGCCACTTGTGGTGACCAAGATCAACAGGTTCGCCAACGCCAGGAGCGCAGCCGCCATACAGGCCTGATCCAACAGTGCAGGCTGCACCCCCTTGATCCGGGACAAGGCCAGCAACGCCACCGATGGCAGCAGGATCAGCAGCATGACAACCCAAACGGCGAGCGAACCGGCGGTCTGCGGTTCCAGGTCAGAGCCCAGATACAAGGTCAGCACGCCGTGGCAGGCCACCCCGGCGGTCAGCAGCCATGCCATGCCAAGCCGGGCGGCAACAAAGAAAACCGCTAGCAGCAGCACCGCCACCCAGGCCGCATCGCCAAGCCCCGCCGGCTCCCCATCCCGGATCAGTATTGGCAGCAACAAGCCGCCCGTGTAGGCCAGAAGCCCGACAAAGGGGCCGTGGCGAAAGGCCAGCGGAAAGCCCAACAGCGAGGTCGCCGCCAGCAATCCGAAAGTAACACCGGGACCAACCAGTCCATGCAGGGCATGACTGGCATAGATGGCCGCGAACAGGATCGACAGACCAGCAGCCACCAGCGCGACCGGCACTTGATCGGGCGTGATGAACCCGACAGGCCGATCCCACCCACGGCGCGACAGAACCTCCCCCCCTAAGATCAGCAGCAGGCCGAAAAGCCCGCTCAACAGCATACGGGGGCCGGGACCCAGGATGCCGTGTTCGACGGCGAAGCGGGCCAGAAACAGGCCACCGATGGCAATTGTGATACCGCCCAGCCAGACCAGCCAGCGGGTTGTGAAGGTCCGTTCAAAATCCTGCTGGCCCGCAGCACGACCGGCGGGCGTAATGGGCGTGCGAAGCGCCGCCATCGCCTCCGCCTGCGCTGTTGGCTGCGCAACCTCGTGAATTATCGGGTCCGACGGACTGGCCCACACTTTTTCAACAAGGGGTGGCGGGGGCTGCGGAAGAACTGGTTTGGCGATCACCTCTGCCGAATCACGTTTCCGCAGTTCCTGGCGAAGGAACCGGACCTCATTCTCCAGACGCCGGAAACGGCCATTGGCCCAGAAGATAACACCCAGCAGGCACAACAGCCCCAAAAAGATCAGCAACGAACCATCATCGCTCATCCGCACGTCTTTCCCAATGTTAGGGAGACATGGTTGTATAAGCGCCGGTTATGGTCAACCGATTTGGCTCACCCCCCGTCCCGCACCCGCCGCCATTTCACGACGTTGCGGTTATGCTCCTCCAGCGTTTCGGCAAACGCGTGCCCGCCCGTGCCATCGGCCACAAAGTAGAGATATTTGTGGGCTTCGGGCTTCAGCACGGCCTGAAGCGACAGCAGGCCGGGATTGGCGATGGGGCCAGGGGGCAGGCCGGGGATCACATAGGTGTTGTAGGGGCTGTCCAGCTTCCAATCGGCGCGGGTCAGATCACGGTCGATCTGCCCGCGTCGGTCCGACAGGGCATAGATGATGGTCGGGTCGGATTGCAGGCGCATGCCGATGCGCAGGCGGTTGACGAACACGCCCGCAACGCGCGGCCGCTCGGCTGCCACGCCCGTCTCCTTCTCCACGATGGAGGCCAGGATGACGGCGTCGCGTTTGGATTTCAGCGGCAGGTCGGGGTCACGGTCGGCCCATAGCCGCTCCAGCGCTTCCGCCCTGTCGTCCGACATGCGCGCCAGGATGTCGGCGCGGGCATCGTCGCGCAGATATTGATAGGT
>NZ_JAIXSV010000329.1 GCF_027484505.1 Asticcacaulis sp. | reverse complement strand
TGTTCATTTATTAAATTTTATTTCTTTCTTTCAAAAAAAAAAAATATTTTCACGTAACGCACATGAAGAAAAAAAAACAGAAAAACGGTGAAAAATGCTCATCTCGTTTGAACAACTGAAATCCGTGTTGCCGGAACTCGAGTTTGGCGGCATGCGCGTGCTGCATGTCGGCGCGTGCAAACTAGAAGAGCTGCCCTTGTACCAAAAAGCCGGCATTTCCGACATTGTGTGGATCGAGGCGCGTAAAGACGAGGTGCAAGAAATGCGTCGCCGGCACCCAGATCAAAAGATCTTGTGCGCCTGTGTCAGCAACGTCACCGGCCAGCCAGTGACTTTTGAAACGCACAAGAATGTCATGTGCAGCAGCGCGCTGCGCATTACGGATCTCAAGCGCCGCGTCTACAAAGCCACTGTTGTCAAAGCCGAGCCGATGACCACCATCACGCTGACAGACTTGCTGGCCAGATACAAGATCGAGCGGCCGTTCCAGATGCTCAATGTGGACATTCAGGGCAGCGAGCTGGCTGCGCTGCAGGGCTTTCCCGAAAAGCTGTGGCCAGAGGTGCAGATTGTCTATGTGGAGCTCAATCGGCAGGCGCTGTACGCCGGATCGTTCACCGAAGCCGAGATGGATGCGTTTATGGCAACCAAAGGTCTGTATCGAGCGTGTGAGCGCTGGTGCCACTTGTTTGGCGACGCGGCCTATGTGCGCGGCCGTGCACCTGGCCAGCCATCGCATGTGTTTCCGCCCGCCTAAATAAACACAAATAAAACTTGCTCGTCGCCTTTGTACAAGCGGATGACGTGCTCGTAAATGCGTTCCTGCATGATGTTGGTGAAGGACAGTGTGTCGCCGTTGTCGAAACAAAAGGACAGGGTGTTTTTCATTTTGCAAAAAAGTTTCCGGCTGCCTTCGCGCTTCCACAATTTCGATTCTTTTGTTTCGCAAAAAATCTTGTGATAGTGTTTGATGGTGAAGGCGGTGGGCAGAGGGTGGCGAAAGCGAATGATTTTTTCCACATCATCGTGTTTCTTGTTCCACGAGTAATCAAACTCCTCGCAGCAGCGTCGGTTCACATAGACTTCAATGCGCCAGTCGCCGAACCGAAAGGTGGCGTTGCCGCGATCAATAGTTGCTGTAATGTCTGTCACGTTATCGTCGAGCGCCACATCTTGCCAGCGCTCCTTGTCCGGGAAAGTTTCAAGATTGTTAAAATAACCTTCTCCGTCCCACATTGATTTTCTTGTTTTGCCAAGAAAAAAAAAATTGTCGGTCTGAAAAAAAAATGTGAATTTTGTTTTTCGAGCATTACAAACAGAAAAAACAAGATGAACCGTGCTTGGCAGGATTGCCATGTGTTTATCGAAAACACATGGCAAAGAGAACGCCGCGTGCACTCCTTGCTGCCAAAAAGCCTGCCCGCCGACTGGTTGAAATATTCGGCTTCAGTGCTTTCGCCAAACAAGCAGTTGATTGCCAGATTGAGACCGTTGCAGATTGTCAATCTTTGCACCGGCCTCACGTGCTTGTCGAGCTTTCAAGAAAAAAATCTTCTGGTGTGGTCGCCAGACAGCAAAGCAGTCGCGTCAGTCAATGACAGGGTCACGGTCAATTTCACATCGCACATTGCAACTGTTTCGTCCATTGAAACCCCAAAAGAAATACAATTGGTTGGGCACACTGACAACATCACCAGTTTGGCCTGGTCGCCAAATGGCAAACACATTGTGTCTGGAAGCTGGGATGAAACGTTGCGCTTGTGGACCCCTGACGGAAATAATATTTGCATAATCGAAGGTATCGCAAAACCAGTATGGGTTATCGATTGGTCACCCGATGGAAAGCAATTTGCGTCTGGTACTGGTGGCAAAGATGGCGTCAGGGTGTGGAAGCTGTCGTCGGGCGAAGATGAACGAACCTGCACTGTCGTGCCTGGTCCGGTGCACAACAAAGACGACAATACCATTAATTATGTAGATAGTCTGAAATGGTCGCCAGATGGCACAAAGATTGCTTTTTCGGTTGCAGGAGATACCAATATTACAGTGTGGTCGCCGACAACAACAGAAAATGACAAAGTTTTGGCTTGGGACGGGTTTTGGTGGCAAAAAGACCCTTCCAACAATTCGATGTCATGGTCAACGGATGGCAGAACGATATTTCGCGGAATGTATCAAGGGATGTGTGGCTGGGACGTGGACACTGGCGCCTGCACCTTTGCACTGCGATGCCCGGACAAACGCGTGACCAATGTCGAGTTTTTAAATGATTATCAAGTTGAGAGCAATGGTGACATAATTACTTTTTGTAAATGGTCGGATAGAACAAACGTGTATTTTTCACCTGCATTTCGCTCTCTTGTGTTTACACTCATGTGCATCAAACATCGCCTTGATTTATGCGATTCACAAATTCCTTGTCTGGCCATGAGTTTGTGGTTGGATATTTTCTCCATTCTTGGCACGAGCACATGGTCAGAGGCTTTTCATGCGAAAAAATGAATTTTTTTTTTCAAAACTCATTTTTTTCTTTCTCGCGCGAGTGATGATTTCAATTAAGGACGACGAGTGGCAGAAAAAATGCCGAACCCGTTCTTTCCCTCAGTTACCGTCTCAAACACTTGCACAAATATCGCCCAACCAAAACTTTGTTGTTTGCAGCAAAAGCAATACAACAAATAATCTTTACATTTGCAACGTGACATCTGCCAGATCTGGCGGTTTAAAAACGATTGCATGTGACACTTCATCTCTGGCTTGTGCATGGTCACCACACAGCACAATGATCATAGCGCACGTCCTGCACAGAGAAATGTGTGATGTTGAGCATGGAGTGCAACTGTGGCGTGTCGATGAGCACGGAAATCCAACAAAAATGCTTAAGAGATCGGTTGCAGTCTGCTCGCGCCGAATTTGTGCATTGGAGTGGTCGCCAGATGGCAGGTACGTTGCAATTGCATGTTGCAACGGCATGCTGCGATTGTTTTCGTTCGTTTCCCACCAGAAGAAAACCTGGCATCTTAGTGGTATTGCTTTCGAAAATGAAAAAGAAGAAGAAACAGACCGCTGGTATTGCCTTGCGTGGTCTGCTGACGGCACGCGTTTGGTGTCGGGAAGTTCTCTTGGATCAGTGCGGTTGTGGACAATTTCCAAAGACGGAGAACTCGTTCCTGGATCTTCATTTGGCCGACACAATTACTTGAGTGTTCGAGGCGTGGCATGGTCGCCGAACAGCAAGCAGATCATGACACGTGGCGATGTAAACATGTTTAAAGTCTCGATTGATGTGTGGGATCTGGACGAAAATGGAAATGTACCAGGCATGTTCAGCGACAAAACCATTTGTCAGCAAACTCATATTTTTTCTGGTATTGATGCCGCGTGGTCTCCCGATGGCAAGAGTATTTTTTGTATTTCGTCTATGCGTGGACAAATTTTAGGGTATGATGCCAAAACAAGCAATTTAGTATTTTCATACTTGATTGATTCGTATTGCCACTCTGACCAACAGCACTTGCGTTTTTTGAATGACTGTCAAATTTTTGCCAACAGCAGAATCATCACCATA
>NZ_JAIXSV010000345.1 GCF_027484505.1 Asticcacaulis sp. | reverse complement strand
CTGGACGCGGGCGCTGCCGATCCGTTCATCCCAGAGCTGGGCAGCCTTCTGGTAGGGCGTCACGGACTCCGGCGAGGTGCCGTAGCGTTGCAGGGTGCGTTTGAACATGGTCAATCATCCTTCTGATCGAGGGACGGAGCAGCGCTGCCGCCGGACCGGTCCCCATCCTTGATGGCCTGTTCGGTGCTGTGGCGGCGGGCGCGGGCTGCCTGCTCGGCGCGCAGCTTGCGAGCCCAGGCGGGGGCGTTGTCGGTGGAAGCTGGCGATGTGGGACCTGCTCCCTCCCCGCCTGTGTTGGGCGAAGGGTCGGAGTTGGTAGACTGGCGACCGGACTGAAAGGCGTCGCGCAGCGGTTCGGTCATGCGGTGGCCGGCATCCTTGGTCTTGCGCAGGGCGGCCTCTCCGGCGGCACGGGCCATACCGCCCACTGGACTTGCCCTGGAAAAGTGGAGAGCCATCATCCTAAAATTTGGGTCTGATGGAGGTTTTGATGGTTCGAGTGAAGCAGGGTAAGGTCACGGCTGAATTCAAGCGAGATGCGCTGCGCATTTTATCGACGAGCGGTCGGACGGTGGCCGAAGTAGCCGCTGATTTTGGGATTGGGAAATCGACGCTGCAGCGCTGGAAGACGGAAGCGACGGAGACGGAACTGCTGTCTGGCCCCCATCCGGACGTAGAAAAGGAACTGGCGCGGCTTCGGCACGAGAACAAGTTTCTGCGTCAAGAGCGGGACTTGTTAAAAAACGCGGCGGCCTTCTTCGCCCGGGAGACAAGTCGATGATCTACCGGCTCATCGACGCGAAGAAGGCGGAAATACCGGTTGGACGTGGCTGTCGTTTATTGGGCGTGAGCAGCAGCGGCTATTATGCCTGGAAGCGGCGAAGGCCCAGTCTACGGCAATATGCTGATATGATACTATTGGCGCTTGTCCGTCAGCACTTTGGGCTTTCGCACGAGACATATGGGAGCCCCCGTATGCACGCAGAGTTGAAGGCCGCCGGTCTATCCTGCGGGCGGCACCGGATCGCCCGGTTGACGCGGGATAACGGTTTGAAAGCCTTGATGAAACGGCGTTACAGGAAGACAACTGACAGCGCCCATGGCGGACCTGTGGCCCCCAACCTTCTGGATCAGGATTTCAGCGCCGAGGGCCCGAACCAGAAATGGGGCGTCGATATTTCTTATATTTGGACGGCGGAAGGCTGGCTGTACCTGGCCGTGGTCATCGACCTCTACTCCCGCCGGGTGGTCGGCTGGGCGGTCAGCGACCGAATGAAGAAAGATCTGGCGATAACAGCTTTGCGGCGTGCCATCGTCACTCGCAGGCCAAAGCCCGGCTTGATCCATCATTCGGACAGGGGAAGCCAATATTGTTCTGATGAGTATCAGAAAATCCTGAAAACCCATGGCATGGAGATTTCCATGAGCGGCAAAGGGAATTGCTATGATAACTCCATGGTTGAAACGTTCTTCAAGACGCTGAAATCTGAACTCATCTGGAGAACGGTTTTTCTGTCACGATGGCAGGCAGAACGTGCCATTGGCACATTCATCGACGGGTTCTATAATCCCACCCGGCGGCACTCGGCCTTGGGCTACAAAAGCCCGATCCTGTTCGAGGCAGCCGCCTGACGGCGAGAAATTGGCTCTCCACTTTTCCAGGGCAAGTCCAAACTCGAAGATTTCGAGAATGAACTGGAGCGCAATATTCCGGTGGAGGTGATGGATGCAGCGAAACGCGTCCGCATCGAAAGACCGCAGCAAGCAGTTGGACCGGAACCGGAAACAACAGCTCCCACCGTTACGCGACCGAACGCGGCAGAACTCGACGCCACGGCTGGTGTCGCCATGCCGAAAATCGTCATCCCCACCCCCGCTTGATTTTCAAGATTAGACAGGAGGTTCTAATGCGCTCCCTGCTATCGCATGTCGCGCTCTCATGCGTCGCCCTGAGCATCGGGTTTCCATCTTATGCCGCCAGCGGGAAAGAACTTGCGGCCCTGTCCGCCGTTCAGCAAACCGACTATATCGGGCGGGTAATCGACGCCGTCGCTCAATCGTTCCAGCAGACGGACGGCGCAACCGTCCGGTCGAATTGCGTCAATCGCTGGTATCAGCGAGACAAGAGCGCGGCCAACCGTGACTTGCTGGCAAGCGCGGTCAGCTATCCGAATGAGGACCCGGTCCGCGTTGTCATGGCGATGATGATAAAGCTGTGCGGACGCGACAAGGACGAAGGCATGCAGAAGCTCCGGGAGCGTGTCGCCCAGAAGCTGGAGGCAGCCGAAAGGGCGAGTGATCAAGCCTTGGCGGATGCCGAAGGCAATCTGAAAGCTATTGAGGCCCGCGCGTGGCGGTTGCCCGATGGCCGCCGCATTTACCAGTCGGGAGACGGGACATGGCGGTTCGAGAATGGTGCGGTCGTACCGCCTGAGCTGGCGAAGACCCGCGTCGCCCCGAAGTAATTACGGGCAACGTAATACAAAGCGGGTGGCGGCTCAGAGCCGCCACCCAAGGGGCTGACGCAGGGCGCGCTCGCGCAGCTCCGCGCGGATATTTTCCAGGCTGGCCAGCGCGTTGCGCCGTTGCCAGCTTTCAGGCCGAGTCTGCATCAGGTCCCGGCCAACTTGGCTGAACAAGGTTTGCAATACGCTGGTATTCAGGCCGATCAATTCTACCCTGGTGAACAATCTGCACATGACGGACTCCTCTGTTGCCGTTGGGCGGCCGGAGCCATTCCGGCCACATCGGAGATCGCCAGGCGCAAGGCATGGGACGGGATGAAACGGACATGCACCTCGGGGAGCAGCGTCCCAAAGGGACGCCCCGAGGCCGGAACAAGCTATGACGTGGAGGAGCCTTTACGGCTTGCCTGTGCCGTCCCCGCCCCAAAGAATGCGCAGTGTTGTGGCAG
>NZ_JAIXSV010000134.1 GCF_027484505.1 Asticcacaulis sp. | reverse complement strand
GCAAGGTGCAGATATTGGGTTTCACTCAATGGCCCACAGGAAGAACGACCGATGTGTAATCTCTACTCTATGACCAGCAATGAAGCGGCCATCCGCGCCCTTGCCAGGGTCCTCAAATCATCGGTCGGCAATCTGCCCCTGTTCGAGTACATCGGTGCCAATGGGTTTGGCCCCATCGTTCGCAATACCGATGAGGGCCGCGAACTGGCCATGTGTCGCTGGGGTATGCCCTCTCCACCTTTCACACTCAAAGGCAAAAACTACGATTCCGGTGTCACCAATATCCGCAATACAGACAAGCCCTACTGGGCCAAATGGCTGACGGATCCCGCAAACCGTTGCCTCGTGCCGTTTACGTCCTTCTCAGAACTCGATCAGGTGTCAGGCAGCAATGTCATCCACTTGTTCGCGCAAGGCTCCGAACGCCCCCTGCTCTTCTTTGCCGGCATCTGGACGCCTCAGTGGGCGTCCGTGCGCAAGGTCAAGGATGGCGAGACGACGGATGATCTCTATGCCTTCCTAACGACGACCGCGAATGCCGAAGTCGGCGCGGTTCATGACAAGGCCATGCCCGTTATTCTAACGACGGAAGCGGAGCGCGATCTGTGGATGACGGGCGCATGGAGTGAAGTTCAGGCGTTGCAGCGTCCCTTGCCCGATGGCAGCCTCAGCGTCGTGGCGACCGGTAGGCGGAAAGATGGGCAACATTTGAACAGCTAGGAACCTTTCGGGCGAGACCCTTTCGAACTGACCAGACCTTGCCGCAAGTTCAACTTTTGAGCACCTTACCCGCATTTCGGAAATGGAAACTCAATACCCTGCCAAGCAAGCATGATGAGCGACCCACTCGTTAGCAACCAGTACGGGCAGTTACAATGCGCCCCCTGGTCTTCAGATCTATTCCCTGAAAGCGTCACATCTGACGTAAGATCGACATCTCGCGCAAAAAATAACTTGCAGCCGTGTCGCACTGGAGACTAACGTTACAAAGAGTCCAAATTTGGCTCAATGGAGGGGAAATCCATGAAATTGAATAAGATTGCGCTCGCTCTTGCGGGCGTAGCAGCTATGCTCGCTGTTTCAGGCTGCGCCACGATCACGCGTGGAACCAATGATGTGTTCGTGGTTGAGACGTTCCCGGTGGGCGCCTCGGTCAAGACGTCGAATGGGTACTTTTGCGACTCGACGCCTTGCAGCCTGAAGATGCCGCGCAAGTCTGAGTTTACAGTGACCATCACGAAGGCAGGTTACAAAACCTGGACGGGGAACGTCACAAATAAGGTGTCGGGAGCAGGTGGGGCAGGCATGGCTGGTAACGTGCTCGTCGGTGGCATAATCGGTGCCGCCGTCGATGGAAGCAACGGCTCTATGCTGGACCTTGTTCCAAACCCGCTGGTCGTCACCCTGGAAAAGGAAGACGGCGCGGAGAAGAAGGACTAAGTAGAGATATCTGCGGCCTGTCTCAGGATTCAGGCCGCAGGCATTTCTTACGGCAGGCAGACGTATGGGTTAAGCTGCGGATATTCTCGCTACTTCGTGGGCCGAGACCGGTGCACGTAAGGCATCATTTTAAAATCTGCGGAACGCCTCAGGCGCCTGTGGAGAGGAAATGGTGCAGCATCAGATAATGGTCCTCGAACATGTGCGCACGCATCTTTAAGGCACAGTCCACCCCGGTCCATTTCAGTGCCGCCGCATCATCTCCGGCTTCGAGCGCGGGTAAATCCAGGCCACTGAGATCAAAATAAAACACATGGCTGATGGTGCGACCGCGCGCGCTACGGTCCGGTTGATCGAAGACACGCTGGCCTCTGAGGCACTGAAGGGCCTGCCCTTCTGACAAAGACAGACCTGTCTCCTCTTGTAGCTCGCGCAGGACCGCGGCAAACACCGTCTCATGTGGATCGAGAAAACCACCCGGCAAGGCCCACTGTCCGCGGCCCGGCAATCCGCCGCGTTTTATCAGAAGGATCCGATCATCTTTGCGGATCAGAGCATCGACCGTCACATGCACTGGCGGATAAGGGGCGACGGACCAGCTTTGGTGATAGGCTTCGATATAGGCGTGTTCCTCAGCCAGCGTGCGCCGGGTATCGGCATCCAGCACCCTGTCCATCAGCGCGCGCACCGTATCAGGGACGTCGCCAAAGCTATTCCCTTTTAGCCATCTGGCCCGTAAGGCCGATGTCTTCTGAGGCATTTCCGGGTCAGCGAGGGTCAGCCCACCCGCCCAGAGCCCCTGTAATTCAGGGCCGTAACCCGGATCGAAGGACAGAAGCGGTGCGTTTTCGGCAAAGGCGGACAATTGCGCCACCCGCTCTGCCGGCAATAGCGCGTCTTCGATGGCCACGGCTTCAAACCCCGTTGATTGCAACATGGCCACCTGTTCTTCCGCCGTAAACGGATAACGACTGGACCGCGGCATATGGGCGCCAACGACAACGACGATCAGATTCCCGTCACCGCGCCAGTCTTCAAGCGCCCGCACATGGTCATCCGTCAGCGGATGAAACCGCCCCACCGCCAGTCGTAAAGATGCGCTTTTCGTCATGTCTGCCTCTCCTTTGGCCAACCATAGCCGCCACAAAAGGGCTTGTCAGTTTCCTTTCCCTGTTTAATGCTGTTAACCATTCAGGCGGGGAGGCGTGACATGCAGGACACCTATAAGCCAACGACACGGATCGAGCCGCTGAAATGGCTGATCGCGGCGCTGGAGACCGTTCTCGGTCTGATGGGGGCTCTGGTGCTGATCCTTTACTTCTACACCGGTTCCTTTGCCGGGGCGGGTCAGAAGCTCGATGCCGGCCTGAAAGCCATCTGGCTGTTCGTTGCCCCTTTTGCGGGCCAGGGCTGAAAAAATAAAAAGCATTGACCCGACGGCACATCTGCCGTTTAAGCCGCCGACAACATTTGAGAGGCTGGCATGGTTGAGAACCTGATCGAGAATAACCGCCGCTGGTCGCGCGAAAAAACCCGCGTCGATCCGGACTTCTTCTCGCGTCTGGTGCGTCAGCAGCATCCTGAGTATCTGTGGATCGGCTGTTCCGACTCGCGCGTGCCGGCCAATGAAATCGTCGATCTCGATCCGGGCGAGCTGTTCGTGCATCGCAATGTCGCCAATCTGGCCCCGCAGCAGGATGCTAACTATCTGAGCGTGCTGCAATACGCGGTCAATGTCCTGAAAATCAAACACGTGCTGGTCGTCGGCCACTATGGCTGCGGTGGCGTTCGGGCGGCCATCGAGTCCACCGATCACGGCCTGATCGACCACTGGCTGTCCCCTATCCGCGACGTGGCACATGAGCACCGGCACGAGCTGGAGGCCTGCGATAATCAGGAATCGCGCGTGGACCGTTTGTGCGAGCTGAATGTAATCGCTCAGGTGCGCAATGTCGCCACCAACCCGATCATCCTCCATGCCTGGCGCGAAGGCCAGCCCCTGTCCATCCACGGCTGGGTCTATTCCATCGCGAATGGTCTGGTCACCGATATGAATATCTCGGTGCGCAATCTGGCCGAACGCGAGCGTTTGTTCGGAATCTAGAGCGCAATCCGACAAAGTGGGCACCACTTTTCGGAAAAATTGCGTGACCAAACAAAAACTTAGAGCCATTCGGCGGCACAACTGAGCCGACGGATGCTCTAATCCGCGAGCCAGTCTTCACAGCGTAGCCCGTCAACGTGGCGGAACTCGTGCAGATTACCCGTAACGACGATCAGGCCGCGACTGCGGGCGTGCCCGGCAATCAGCACGTCATATCCGCCGATCATGCGTCCCTGACGTTCCAAAACCGCGCGGATATCCGCGGCATGATCAGCGGCTGCGGCATCGAACAGCAGAATATCGAGGCGGCTGGCGAAATTTTCCACCGACTGACGATGCTCAAGGGGGCGTGCGGATTTCGCCGCTCCATACAAAAGCTCGTTGAGAACGATGGTCGAGAGACACATGCCCGCCGCTTCGGCATTGAACCGCTCGCGCAAGGCCGCGGGCCGATCGCGCAGCACGCGGATGCACAGATTGGTATCGAGCATATAACGCAGCATCAGAAGCTGTCGCGCGTTTGCAGAGATGGCTGGTCACGTTCCGGCAAATCTATGCTGTCTGCCGCGAAAAAATCGTCCCAGACGGCATTGGCCGGCACGATAATACGACGCTGGCCTTCACGCAGTATGGTCACTTCGCGAACGCCCTCCGGAAAGGCGACATCCTTCGGTAAACGGACGGCCTGTGTGCGATTGGACTGAAACAGAGTGGTCTGGGTCATGGCGGCCTCTTGGATATACGCATTATATATACATTTAGCATCTGACGCAAACTATTCGGAGGGCAGGTTCGTCCTCAACTCGTCCAGCCACAGGGTAGCGGTGGAGTCCGACGGGGCGCGCCAGTCGCCGCGTGGGCTGAGCGCCCCGCCAGAGATGAGTTTCGGGCCATTGGGCACGGCCGAGCGCTTGAACTGCGAAATCGTGAAAAAGCGGAACAGAAAGACCTCCATCCACTTGCGAATATCAGCAATGCCATAGGCACGGCGGTCGGCTTGCGGATAATCGGGCGGCCAGTCGCCGGCGGTCGCATCCTTCCACGCCTGATACTGAAGGAAGGCGATTTTGGAGGGCTTCAGGCCGAAGCGCGTCAGGTAGTAGAGGGTAAAATCCTGTAGCGGATAGGGGCCGACCTTGTCTTCGGTACGCTGAGCCTGACCGTTCTGTACCGGCACCAGTTCCGGCGAAATCTCACGCTCCAGCACCGAGCGCAGCACACGCGCGGCCTTGGCATCGAACTCGGTGCGCGCCGCCCAGCGGATCAGATGCTGGATCAGGGTCTTAGGCGCGCCGCAATTGACATTGTAATGGCTCATATGGTCGCCGACACCATAGGTGCACCAGCCGAGCGCCAGCTCGGATAAATCCCCCGTGCCGACGACAAACCCGCGATGCTGACCGGCCAGCCGGAACAGAAAGTCCGTGCGCAACCCGGCCTGCACGTTCTCAAACACCACATCATAGACCAACTCCCCCTGACCATAGGGGTGGCCAATATCCATCAGCATGCGTTTTGAGGCCGGGCGAATGTCGATTTCTTCCGCCGTGACGCCTAAGGCCCGCATCAGCTTATGCGCGTCGGATTTCGAGCCCGACGTCGTGCCGAAGCCCGGCATGGTGTAGCCCCTGATTTGCGAGCGCGGCCGCCCCAGACGATCAAAAGCCTTGCAAGCCACGATCAGGGCGTGAGTGGAATCGAGCCCGCCCGACACGCCGATGACGACGCTTTCGGACTGTGTGCTCTCAATGCGCCGCATCAGGCCGTGCACCTGAATATTGAAGGCCTCAAAACAGTCTTCATCCAGACGGTCACGATCATTGGGCACATAGGGAAAGCGGTCCACCGTGCGGTAAAAGTCAGTCAGGGCGTGCGGCTTATGATCGAACAGACAGGTTTGTACCGGTTCTTTTGCGCTGAACCGGCGTGCATCGGCAAAGGTCGCTGTGCGCAAACGCTCCTGCGCTATGCGTTCCACATCGATATCGGCGAGTGTCAAGGTATCGCTGGCAAAGCGCTCGCCTTCGGCCAGCAGCGTCCCCAGTTCATAAACCAGCGACTGCCCGTCCCAGGCGAGATCGGTGGTCGATTCCCCCGGCCCGGATGCGCTGAAGGCATAGGCGCACATCAGGCGCTCAGAGGTTGCCTCGCAGATACGCTTGCGCACCCGCGACTTACCCACCGTCACGGGCGAAGCCGAAAGATTGACGATCACCGTAGCCCCGGCTAAAGCCAATCGCGTCGAAGGCGTGTCTGGCGACCACATGTCCTCGCAGATTTCGACGCCCAGCGTAAAGGCGGCATCCCCTTGCGCCTGAAACACCTGATGCGTTGTCACAGGGGCGGACACCCCACCAATTTCGAGTTCGGTATTGAGCGCGTGGCCGCTGGCAAACCAGCGCTTCTCATAAAACTCGCGATAATTGGGCAAAAAGGTCTTGGGCACCAGCCCCAGCAGCGCGCCTCCCTGAATCACCGCTGCGCAATTA
Organism: Asticcacaulis sp.; assembly: GCF_027484505.1. Classification (GTDB taxonomy): domain Bacteria; phylum Pseudomonadota; class Alphaproteobacteria; order Caulobacterales; family Caulobacteraceae; genus Asticcacaulis. The sequence continues at coordinate 3,363 of NZ_JAIXSV010000134.1, read as the reverse complement.
TACAGCGCGCCTTCAATCCACAGCGGCACCCCGCAGACCACAATGGCGCGCCAGTCTTGTGAGGCGGTAATCAGGACCTCCAGAGCCGCCTTCGCCGCTTGCTGAAGCGTCTGTTGCAGGAAGAGGTCCTCAAGCGTGTAGCCGGTCAGGCTCAATTCGGGAAACAGGACGACATCCGCCCCGGCCGCATCGGCCTTGTGCGCCAGTTGCACATGCTCTGACAGGTTCGCCCTGGGGTCGGCAATATGCACATTGGGCGTCGCACAGGCGATCCGCACAAAGCCATGCGCAGCGGGCGAATAAAAGTTTTTGCCGGAATTTGCCATTTCTGCCTCACGCGACGAACGCCTATGAGCTGATATAGGCGCATTTTGGACAAATCGACACACCTCATTTCAGTAAATGTGCATAAATTTGATAAGATGTGACATTGGCGATCTTCATATTTGCAATAATAGTTTCATATGAAATTTATTATGACATTCACCCGCCTTGGGTCCCTTTTTGACTTGGGTTCCGGGGGATGGGTCTGATATGGGAACACACCTGTCATCGTGTGTGTCCGTCATGAGCCTCAATCTGGAAACGATCCAAGCCGCCGCGACGCGGTTAAAGGGTCACATCGTCGAAACCCCCTGCGCCTTTTCGCAAAAGCTGAGCGCGTTGACGCGCAGCCAGTTGTGGATCAAGTACGAGAACCAGCAATATACTTCGGCCTTTAAGGAGCGCGGCGCGCTCAACAAACTGGTGACGCTCAGCGCCGAGGAACGCGCGCGCGGCGTCTATGCGGCCTCGGCCGGCAATCACGCTCAGGGCATTGCCTACCATGCCCAGCGGCTTGGCATTCCCGCCACCATCGTCATGCCGCACGGCACCCCCTTCGTGAAGGTGCAGAAGACTCAAGGCTATGGCGCGCGCGTGGTCATCGAAGGCGCGACCTATGACGACGCTTCGGCCCATGCGCAGACCCTGTGTCGCGACGCCAGCGCCGTCTATGTGCATCCGTTCAACGATTACGATGTGATGGCCGGACAGGGGACGCTGGCGATTGAGATGCTTGAGGCCGTGCCGGACCTCGACGTACTGCTGGTGCCCATCGGGGGCGGCGGGCTGATCGCCGGCATGGCGACGGCGGCCAAGGCGCTGAAACCCTGGATCAAGATCATCGGCGTCGAAGCGGCCATGTACCCCTCTTTTGCAGCCAAGCGGCGCGGCCTGAACATGCCGACGGGCGGTTCGACCATCGCCGAAGGCATTGCTGTGCGCGACGTGGGCGAACTGAGCTTCGCCGTCGCCAATCCGCTGGTCGATGATGTGCTGGTCATTGATGAGGCCGATTTCGAGCGCGCCATCGCCGCCTTCGTCAATGTCGAAAAGACGGTGGCCGAAGGGGCCGGTGCCGCGGGGCTGGCCGCCGTCATGCGCTACCCGGAAAAGTTCGAGGGGCAGAAGGTCGGCCTGATCCTGTGTGGCGGCAATATCGACATGCGCCTGCTGGCCTCGGTGCTGCAACGCGAGCTGGTGCGCGAAAAGCGGCTGGTGACCTACCGCATTCTGGGCGACGATCGGCCGGGCATGTTGTCGCTGATGGCAGATGTCATTTCGCGCAAGGGCGGCAATATCGTCGATGTGGCACACAATCGTCTGGTGCTCGACGTGCCTGCCAAGGGCGCTGAGTTCGACATACTGGTGGAAACGCAGGACGCCCGCCACGCCCATGAAATCGCCGATGGCCTGCGCGCCACGGGCTATGCGCTGAGAATGGAATAGAGGATACGTAATGGTTTCGAATTGGATAAGACCGGTCTGTCTTTCTTTGGTAATGGTGTCAGCCGTCTCGCTTACGGCCTGTAACCGTACCGATCCGGCGGCCGAAGCGGCGGCAGAGGCCAATATCAAGGCGGGCGAAACCTTCCTGAGCGAAAAGGCCAAGGAACCGGGCGTGCAGAAGCTGCCCAAGGGGCTGCTGTATAAGGTCATCACGCCGGCGACCGATCCCAATGCGCCTAAGCCCACCGTGCGCGACACGGTGAAAATTCATTACGAAGGTCGCCTCATCGACGGCACCGTGTTTGACTCAAGCTATGACCGGGGCGTTCCGGCGGCCATGCCGCTTGATGGTCTGGTTGAAGCGTGGAAGATCGCCGTGCCTCAGATGAAGACGGGCGAAACCTGGGAGCTTTATGTTCCCGCCCAACTCGCCTACGGCGAGACCGGGGCCGGCCCTATCCCACCCAACAGCGTGCTGGTCTTCAAGATTCAACTGATCGGGATTCAGCCTTAAACACTATAGCGGAATGATCTCTTCGGGATCATTCCGCTCAGGCCGCTATTGAGGCGGCGGCCAAGGTGGCAAAGCCACCGCCCGGCGAGGGGCTAAACAAAATCTGGATCATTGTGTTTTCATAATGATCCAGCCGCTGCGCGGGCGGACATCAGGACCGAGCCCACAGCGGTCAGGGTGTCCGGTGCGGCGTCATTGGCGCAGGCGGCGGCCACCGTGCCCGTCTTCGCATCGACCAGCACCTCGCCGTACCACATGGTGTTCGACCCATTGTGCCACAGGGCGCCATCCGGCCGCACCACCCAGCCCAGCGCATACTCATCGCCGAAGTGCGGTGTGTGCAGCGCGTCCCAACTTTCGGCTTTCAGCAAGCTGGCCGGACGATCACGGTGGGCGCGCAGATAGGTCAGCATGTCCGCCATCGACATATGCACCCGTCCCGCCGGCCCCAGTGCCACAGGATTGTCGGTGGGCAGGCCCGGCCCGACCGGCATAGGTTTGCGCTTATGGCCATTGACGGCGTGGCCCAGAGGCTGATCCACCTGACCCGGACGGCCCGGAGCACCAAAGCCCGCACTTGTGATGCCCAGCGGCGTGAACAGTTCTGTCTGGATGAGAGTTTCCCAGTTCTTGCCCGTCAGTTGCTCCAGCATGGCGCCAGCAATGATATAGCCATTATTGGCATAGACGTTTTGCGCGCCGACCGGGCCGACGGGCTTTTGCTTCAACGCCGCCAACGCCCATTTACGCCGCTCCGCCCGCGGATCAGGCATAGGATCACGGCTATAGAAGACGGTGTTGATACCGTCGAGATTGGGCTGAAGCCCCGCGCGATGGCTCAGCAGATGTAGAAGGGTGGCGTCACGATAGGCCGCCGAAACGGGGTTGCCGCGCTCATCCAGCACCTCACCTACTTTGGTCGTCCATTTGATCGCACCGGCATCGACCAGACGCCCGCACAGGGTCGCCGTCATCGACTTGGTGATAGAGCCCCAATGCCATTGATCTTCCATCTGCACGGCGATCTCGTCTTCGCTGGAGCGGGCCCCGGCGGCGAAGATTTCGGTATGCGTGCCACG
>NZ_JAIXSV010000327.1 GCF_027484505.1 Asticcacaulis sp. | reverse complement strand
GGGCGCAGATAGAACATCCCCTCCCCGTGCGGCCAGAAGGGTGCGGGCGACCACAGTTTCGGTGCGCCGACCGTCGAACCTTCGGCGCGCATGGCCGCGGCTTCGGCTACATCATCGGCATTGTGCCCCAGACACAGGACGCGGATGCCTTTCGCCCGCGCCGCATCGAGGATCAGATGATGCCGTGCCCGCCGCGCCGCCGCCTGAAGTCCGGTACGGGGCTTGTCCCCTTCCCAGCGCAGGACGGTGACCGGCACCCCCAATGCACGCCCCAGCGCTTCGACACCGCGCGCCCAGTCGGCGCTCAGGGAGTTGATACCATGATCGACGGTAAACACCTCCAGCGGCCGCTGACCCCACAGCCACAACAGGAGGAGAAGGGCCACAGAGTCTCCGCCGCCCGACACAGCGACGCCCACGGGCCGTTCCGCCGGGCCATTGAGATACTCAGCGAAACGCAAACGACTTGCGGCGATGTCCGGAAACCGCTCCAGACCCGCCGCAAGCCGCGATTTTACATCGTGAGGTATTAGCTGCACTTGCCCTTGGTCGCCAGCGCCTTGGCCTGCGACTTGATGGCCGCCGACGCAGCCGAGGCGTAGCGCTTGTTGAATTCCGCAATCGCGACGCACGATTTCGGCGCGTCGGTTTGCGCCAGGGCGGTGGCCAGCTTCACGGTCGCTTCAGGGGCCCAACTCGTCTTGGGCCAGCCCTTGAGCGAGGTGGCATAGGCGGCCACGGAACCCGAAACATCCCCCTTGACGGTGCGGATCTGACCCAGACGGAACCAGGCTTCCGGCGTCTGCGGCGCCGAGGCCCACTTGGTCGTAAACTCGGTAAAGGCGCGCTCGGCGTCATCCATTTTACCGTTGGTCAGCAGGTCATAGGCCTGATTGAAGTCGCCTTCGGCCGTGCCGGTGGTGGGCGGGGGCGGGGGCGGTCCGGCCAGAGCCGCGTCGATGTCTTTGAGGTGCGCTTCGGCCAGATCAAGACGCTGGATCAGCGTGCCGATACGCGCCTCCAGCCCGGCAACCTTTTCATTGGCCTGACGCGCAGCGAACCCGGCCTCTTCGATCTGCCCGGTCAGGCGCGTGATCTGTTGCGCCTGATCATCGACCTTGCGCGACAGGATTTCGACCGTCGCCTGAAGTGCGACGACTTCGGGGTCCGGTTCGATCAGCGCGGGCGGACCGGCATTCTTACCGGTCTTACCCTCATAATTCGAAATGGCACGTTCCAGCTTACGCACATTGCGGTCCAGGCGCTCCAGACGCTTCTTGTCCCATTCGACCGGAGGCGATTTGTCGTCGGCCTCGTCCTGATCAATCGAAAAGAGCTGGGCGTGGGCGGGCGTCGGCGCAACCGCACTCAGTGAGGCCGCCGTCGCAACGGCGATCGTCAGGGCGGAAAGGGTGGCCTTTAAACTCTGGCGGGTCATGCGTGTCCTGAAACCTGTGGGGGCGCGTGTTCAAATACCTGACGTGCGCGCCTCAGATGTCAACCATTTTTGTAACGGTTTCCATCGTGACGGGCCACTCCGGCGAAATTAAGACGCCGGATGTGGCTTGGTAACGGCAGTAAAGAAAACCCCGCCGGGTGGCGGGGCGTCCTCAAGCTATTTCGCGGCGGTCAGCTTGTCGTTCTGCACCCAGCCGACATTGTCGTTGTCGTCCATGACTTCCCACCACATACCGTCCTTGTTGCCGGTCGGATACAGGAGCATGTCCTTGGGAAGGGCGCGGATCATCTTGCCCGTTGCCGCCGGGGTGGCGCGCAGGCTGGTCGGCATCAGGACGACGAACGAACGCTGCGGCGCGGCGGCCTTACCGCCGACGTCCAGCCCCCCCATTTCCTGCACCATGTTGGTGTAGGTGACGATAAAGGCTTGGGTTACGATGCGGCCGATTTCCGTGTCTTCATAGCCGCCGCCGACGGCACCGGCAAAGCCCACGCCACCGCCGACGCCCCAGGTCAGGTCGTTCTTGGCCGCGCTGCCTTCAAATGAATTGGATTCCGACGTGCGCACGTCCGTCAGCGACAGGATGGTGTTGGCTTCGAGCTTTTTGGTGCGGAAACCGCCAATGACGGCTCCGGCGCGGCCACCGACCATACCGCCGATAAGACCCGCAGCGCCACCACCACCGGTGTTGGAATCGGCCGCGGCCACCTCAGCCACCAGCACGAAATCCGCTGCCTTGATCTGGTTCTGGCCGACATTGGAGCCGCCTTGCAGGCCGATACCCGCCGCCAGATCACGTTCGCGCTGCGCCGCATTCATGCCCGCCCCGCGATCAACCAGCGAAAAACAGCCGGACTTCTGCACGATAACACGCAGCAGCTTTTGCGGCGGTGCCAGATTGTTCTGCGCCCAGCCGCGCTCATCATCGCCATTGACGATGGAGATGGTCCCCAGCTTCTTGGTGCATTTCGGGATCGAGTCCATCATGCTGTTCTGGGTTTGCTGAACTTTGGACGGCTTGGCCGTCTGGGCCATGCCGGTCGCCGGCACGACAAGAGCGGCCAACGCAATGGCGTTGAGATATTTATGCATATCCTACCCCCTGGTATGAAATGTCGGGATGCTGTTCGGGTGAGGGTCGCCTGTTAAACGGACAGGCCGACCAACGCGGTGACGCGGACTCTACTTTCCCCTGCGATAGCAGGCCGGAGATGTCGCGGCAAGCCTGAGCCTGACCCCTCCCCCATTCAGGGTATAAAAAAGGGCCCGGCGAACCGGACCCTTTTCAATCGTCAATCTGGTCTGAACGCTTATTGCGCGCCTTCGGTGATGGCGGTGTGGGCGTTACGGTTTTGCGACCAGGCTTCCTCGTCAGCGCCCGTAGCGATCGGGTTTTCTTTACCGTAGGAGATGGTCGAGATACGCGACGGCACCACGCCCTTCGAGGTCAGGTACTGCGACACCGACTCGGCGCGACGTGCGCCCAGAGCGAAGTTGTATTCACGGGTGCCGCGTTCGTCGGCATTGCCTTCGATACGGACCTTCACGGCCGGATAGCGAACCAGCCACGCGGCTTGCTTGTCGAGCAGAGCCTTGGCGTCTTCACGCACCGACGACTGATCCAGATCGAAGAACACGCGGTCGCCGACATTGACGACGAAGTCCTGCTGCGAACCCGGAACCGGACCGGTCGGCGACAACGGCTTGGTTTCCGCGGCCGGCGGGGGCGTGTAGGCCGGTGCCGGGGTCGGCTGCTCGACAACGGCCGGCGGGGGCGTCACGACTTCCGGCTTCTTACCGGCGCAGGCGGCCACGGAAAGCGTGGCGCAGGCCAGCAGAGCGAGTTTGAATACAGACTTGGTCATCGGAAAAACCCCTTGGTTGGAACAATTGCAAAGTGGATGGAAACGGCGTGCCATTTCCTGAGAAAATGAATGATGCTACTTTTCCGCCAGAAGGCGAATTTGTCAAACCCTAACACCACACTTAGTTACATTCTGTAACAGTCTTGTGGCAAAGATGTTGCACTGCACACACAATGCGCTCAAAAAACAGGGTGAGCGCAAATCCTCATCGGCAAAATAAGGATTTGGGCTCGTAAAAATCAGAATCCGATAGGGAGTACCGGGCGGAGCCGTCCTATTTGAGTCGGGGCGACCACGCCGGGTCCGACGCCCCGCCCGAATAGGGCACCTGACGCTCGATCCGCCCCGACGCCTCCACCATCCACAGCGACGGCAGCGCACCCGGCGGTTCGCGGAAGAACATGATATAGCGGCCATTGGGGGCCCAGGTCGGGCCTTCTTCGAGGAAGGATGAGGTCAGCAGCTTTTCATTGCCGCCACCGGCATCCATCACGCCGATGGAGAACCGCCCACCCGATTGCTTGGTGAAGGCGATCTTGTCGCCCTTGGGGCTGAACACCGGCGTCGAATAGATGCCGCCGCCAAACGAAATGCGGCGCACACCCGAACCGTCGGCATTCATGGCATAGAGTTGCGGTGACCCGCCCCGGTCGGAGTTGAATACGATGGTCGAACCGTCCGGCGAGAAGGACGGCGAGGTATCGATGCCCGGATCGGTCGTCACGCGGCGCGTGGCACGCGTGCGCAGGTCCATCACATAGATGTCGGTATTGCCGCCCTGCGCCACCGAATAGGCCAGCTTGCTACCGTCGGGCGAAAAGCGTGGCGCGAAGACCATGCCCTTGATCTGGCCCACGGCCTCCTGACGGCCCGTTTCGATATTAAAAACATAGATGCGCGCCGAGTCTTCGCGCAGCACCATATAGGCCACTTCCTGCGAGTCGGCCGAAAAGCGCGGCGTCATGACCTTATATGAGCCGTCTGTCAGATAGGAGGGATTGGCACCGTCCTGATCCATGATGGCCAGACGCTTGACGCGCTTGCCGCGCGCCCCGCTTTCGGCCACGAAGACGATGCGGGTGTCGAAATACCCCTCTTCACCGGTCAGCTTTTCATAGATGGCGTCGGCGATCTTGTGCGCAATGCGACGCCAGTTTTCGGGCGTCGCTGTTACCGACTGCCCCAGAAGCTGCTTTTCCGAAAAGACGTCCCACAGGCGGAAATCGACCTGAAGACGGCCTTCGCCATCGACGCGCGCTACGCCATTGGCGAGGGCCTGCGCATTGATAGTCTTCCAGCTGGCGAAGGTCGGTGTGGCGTCGATGCCGACGCTTTGTTCGATAAAGGCATTGGGGTCGATGGGCTTGAAAAAGCCCGACCGCTCAAGGTCAGCCATGACCACCTTGGTGATCTTGTCGCCCAGATCGGAACCGCTCGATTCGATGTCAATGGCGATGGGCAGGGGCGCGATCACGCCCTCATTGACCTCGGCGCGGATCGGGGCCTGCGCAAAGGCGGCCAGCGGCGCACCCGCCAGAGCCAGAAAGGCGCCTATAAGGACAGAAAATGTTTTAAAGGATCGCATGGTTCGCTACCTCTTCAGGTTTAATCACGGGCGCACGCCCTATGCGCATTGAAACTGACTTCTATAGGTACATTGTACAGGCCTTGCGGCAAATCTGTGTAAGGCTCGCCTTGTTTAAAGGCTGCCAAGGCAGACTCAGCAACATCTACCCAAACAGGCTCAACCCTCGGCTTAACCCACTCAGGACCTTCACTTACATGGCCGTTTGGAGCCAGTGTGAATTTTAACACTATATTGACCTCTGCTACGCCAGGTCTCTTACAATCAGGCTTCCAATTGCGCTGAATTTTTCCGACAAGACGCGTTAATCCTTGCCCCAGAGATTCAGCCTGCACCGGCGTTGTCAGAAACAGTCCGGTCAGCAATGCCGCGCTCATGGTAATGACCCACGTCCTCATGCACCTGCGCAAGCCTTCTGCGCGTTGAAGGTGATTTCCAGAGGTTGGTTATAAAGTCCGTCGGGCAGATTGTCGTACAGCTCGCCCTTCTTGACCGCCGCCTGCGCACGACCGGCGGCCGCCTGCCAGACCGGATCATTGCGCGGATTTTGCCACTCCGGCCCCTTGATCACGCGACCATTGGGCGAAATGGTGAAGGCGATGACGGCGCGTACCTGATTGCCGCCGGGCACATCGCAGTTAGGCGACCACAGGCGTTGCAGCTTGGCCGTCAGAGCGTTCAGGGCCGGGCCAGTATCCGCCGCCGCACTGCCGCGAGCTGATGACCCGTCGGTAGGCGTGCGCGTTGGTCGCGCCGGGGTGCGCGTATTGGACTTGGGCGGTGAGGACTGATACTGGCTGAGCGCGCCCAGATCGAGCGTCTGAGGCTTCGGCTTCTGCGTGCCCTTGGGGTCCGGCTTGGTCTTGGCCGGTTTGACGGGCTCCAGCTTTTTGGGCTCAGGCTTTTTGGTTTCTTTCTTCACCTCCGGCACCGGTTGTTTCGGCGCGGGCGGTGTGGGGACCGGTTCCGGCTCAGGGGTCGGCACAGGTTCCGCTGGTGCGGGCTCAGGTACCGGCTCCAGCACGGCCTGCTCATCGACCGGTGCGGCGGCCATCGAGCGTTCGGGTAGCTCGGCCACAATCTGCACCGGCACCGACACCACCGGCTTGGCGTCCGGCAGGGTGTTCCAGTTGAGGAAGGCAAGCGCCAGCACACCCGCGTGCAGGAGAAGCGAACCGATAAGGGCGCGACCCATCTTCATGGTTACGGTGCCGCCTCCCCGGCCGTCGCCGGTTTTTGCGTCTTGCCGAGATTTTCGGTGAGAAGGTTGATCTTGGTGAAGCCAGAGGTGGACAGGCGCGCCATCACCTTGGCCACGGTCTCATAGGGCGCGGCCCCTTCGGCGCGCACATAGATAGGCTTGGAGGTGTCGTTATCGGTCATGGCCATCAGGCGCGGCGTCAGTTGTTCAAACGTGGCCGCATCGTCCATGACATACAGCGCGCCGTCACGCTGGATGGAGACGGTGATCGGATCACCCTCGTCCTTAAGCGCTGCCGCCTCGGTCTTGGGCAGTTCGATCTTGATGCCCGACGTCAGAAGCGGGGCCGAGATCATGAAGATGATCAGCAGCACCAGCATGACATCGACCATCGGCGTTACGTTGATTTCCGCCAGCGCGCCGCGACGCGCCCGCCGCCTGCCGCGCCGGCGTCCGCCGCCTGTGCCTGCATTACCCATTGCCATGTGCGTACCCCTCTCAGCGACCAGCCAGCTTGCCGCCGAGGCGACCGGTGACCGACACCATCAGCTCATCGGCAAAGCCTTCGAGGCGGCCGACGAAGCGCGCCACCTTGGCATTGTAGAGGTTGAAGAAGATATAGGCCGGAATGGCCGCGCCCAGACCGATGGCCGTGGCAAACAGGGCTTCGGAAATAGCCGGGGCGACGGTGGCCAGATTGGTGTCGCCCTGCGACGCGATGGCCGAAAAGGCGTTCATGATGCCCCACACCGTACCGAACAGGCCGATAAACGGCGCAGCCGTAGCAACGACGGCCAGCAGGCTCAGGCCGTCTTCCATGGCGTCGGCCTCGGTCGAAATGACGTGGTTCAGTTCGCGATCGACGCGCGACAACAGAAGCTCGCCTTCGGGGGCGGAAATGCTCTTGCCCTTATATTCGCCCCAGGCCGAAGTCACCGTCACAAGCAGTTTGGGAAAGGGCGCGGTCGGCTGCGTGCCGTGCTTGGCCGCGATGTCTTCGAGGGCGCGCCCGGCCGCCAGTTCGGCTTCGAAACCGGCGGCTTCCTTATTCAGCTTGGCCAGCTTGAAGCCCTTTTCGATGATGATGGCCCATGACCACAGCGAACCGAGTGCCAGAAGAAGCATGACGCCCTTCACAACCCAGTCGGCCCGCAGGAACAGGGCGATAAAGCTGAGGGACTCGGCGGCGTGGGCGGCTTCCATGAACAACTCCTGAGGCAATAGTTAGGTCGGGGCCGGATTCACCCTAGCTTAACCATGCGACCAAATTTTTAAAGGCGCAAAATGGGTGTTTTTTGCTGCAATGCAGCGTTTTACCCGCAGGCTTCACATCCTGACACGGGTTTGGCGACATTAATGTGGCGCGCGGATTATAAAATTCCGGAAAAACCGAAAGGCTTACTCAAACAGATCACCGGTCGAAGGCGTCATCGTACCATTGGCCGGCGGGTTGAGCCCCAGATGCATATAGGCCCGCGCGCAGGCCATCCGCCCGCGCGGCGTGCGCTGAATAAAGCCCTGCTGCATCAGATAGGGCTCAATCATGTCTTCGACCGCATCGCGCGCCTCAGCAATGGCGGCGGCGATGGTTTCCAGCCCCACCGGCCCTCCATTGTAGTTTTCGATCATGGCCGTCAGGTAGCGGCGGTCGAGCTGATCCAGCCCGGACGGATCGACCTCCAGCCGTGCCAGTGCGCGTGAGGCGACTTTTTTGTCGATGATTTCGGCCCCTTCGGCGGTGGCGAAGTCGCGCACCCGGCGCAGCAGACGCCCGGCCACACGCGGCGTACCGCGGGAACGCGAGGCGACCTCAAAGGCGCCGTCCTCGCTCATCACCGCCCCCATCTTACGCCCCGTCCCCATCACCACGCGCACCAGTTCTTCGGGCGTATAAAATTCCAACCGCAGAGGAATGCCAAAGCGGTCGCGCAGGGGCTGCGACAACAGGCCCGCCCGCGTCGTTGCCCCGACCAGCGTAAACGGCACCAGATCAATGCGCACCGTGCGCGCCGCCGGCCCATCGCCGATGATCAGGTCCAGCACATAGTCTTCCATGGCCGGATAGAGGATTTCCTCGACCTGCGGGCTCAGGCGGTGGATTTCGTCGATGAACAGCACGTCATTGGGTTCAAGATTCGACAGGATGGCCGCCAGATCACCGGCCTTGGCCAGCATGGGGCCGGACGTGGCGCGAAACCCGACCTTCAGTTCCTTGGCCACGATCTGCGCCAGCGTCGTCTTGCCCAGCCCCGGCGGACCGTAGAACAGCACGTGATCCAGCGCTTCCTTGCGCGCCGCGGCGGCCTGCACGAAGACCTTGAGATTGGCCTTGAGCGGGGCCTGCCCAACAAAGTCATCAAAGCTCTGCGGGCGCAAGGCGCGGTCCGAAGCAAAGGCCTCGACCTCGTCGTCCGTCGGTTCGCCTGAAATGATACGCGCCATCTTTTTACTTACCGATCAATTTCAGTGACGCCCGGATCACCGCCGCCAGTTCGGCTTCGGGGCCCAGTTCCTTCACCGCCGCCTCGACCGCCTGCCGCGACTGCGCTTCGGGGATACCCAGCCCCATCAGGGCCGCCACGCTCTCGCCATTGAGGCTGGCCGCCGGGTTCACCGAGGCCAGCACCGCACCTGGGGCCATAGGCACAAAGGCTTCACCGACCGCCAGCGCCTTACCTTTCAGTTCGATGACGATGCGCTGGGCCAGCTTGGGACCCACGCCGTTGGCCTTGTTGACCTTCGTCTTGTCCTCATGGGCCACCGCGATGGCCAGTTCGTGCGGCGTCAGGATATCAAGCACCGACAACGCCGCCTTGGGCCCCACACCCTGCACGGTCAGAAGCTGCTGAAAGGTCTTGCGTTCATCCTTTGACAGGAAGCCATACAGCCGCGTGCCGTCTTCGCGCGTCTGGCTTTCGATGTGCAGGATCGTTTCCTGACCATTGCCGGGCAGGTTGGCCAGGGTGCGCACCCCGCACTTGACGATATAGCCGACCCCCATGACCTCAATCACAGCTTCGTCGTCTTCGATTTCCAGTAGAATACCGCGCAACCGTCCGATCATGCCGCCGCCCCTTTGGTGAGAAGTCTATGCTTGCGCTTGTGCGCGTGGGTCACCGCTACGGCCAGCGCATCGGCCATGTCCGCCGTCAGTCCGTTTTCAGCCGTCGCCGCGCGGGGCAGCAGACGCTTGATCATAAAGAGTATCTGATCCTTGTCGGCGCGCCCGGCGCCCACCACGGATTTCTTGACATCCAGCGCCGCGTATTCGGCAACACTCAGACCCGCCTGCGCCGGGGCCAGCATGGCGGCCGCCCGCGCATGACCGAGCTTCAGCGTCGAGGCCGGGTTCATATTGACAAACGTCTCTTCGATCGCGGCTTCCTGCGGGCGATACTGAAGGATGACCTTGCCCAGTTCTTCAAACAGATAGAGCAAACGCACCGACAGTTCCGCCTTTTCATCAGGCAGAATGACGCCGTGCGCGACCCAGTTCAGCCGCGCCCCTTCGACGTCCAGAACGCCCCAGCCCAGACGGCGCAGGCCGGGGTCGAGACCGATAATGCGAATCCTGTTGTTCTGCATTCGTTCAGCATTACCCCTTCACTGCCCCCCGCGCAATCGGCAATTCTTGCCGCCGGGGTTAACCGCTTTGAGCCGCCAAACCGTGGCGTGAAACCTGCACCCACAGTCGCGAAGCGAGCTCAAACCAGGCCTTGATGCCCCTGCCTGCCTCAAAGTGACGCAGGAAGCGATTGTCAAGAACACCGGCTTGGGGTTAAGGTTTGTTAGTAAATTCTTGATGGGGGTTATGGACATGGCGGCACATAAGGGACATTCCCGCGCCAATGCAGGCCTGTTTATCGGTATTGCCATCGCCGCGGGGGCCGCGGTGGCATTTGCGCTGATCAACGGCGGTGCGCCTCTGTCCGCCGGGCTTTATCTTCCGGACTGGATCAACTGGGTACGCATCACGCCGTCCATGTCGGGCCTTCTGGCCCTGGGGCTGGTCGGCCTGCTGGTCGGAATCGTGGGCACGGTGGTCAGCCTGATGACGCCGGCGCGTAAAGCGCCGGTCAGGCGCGCCCCCGCCAAAACCGTCGCCCCGGCACCCGCTCCCGCCATCGCAGCGGAGCCGGTCGCCGCCTCTGAGGCCTCTGAGACGCCCGTGCCGGTGGCGCAACTGGTGGCTGACAACACACGCAAGGCGTCTTTGCGCTTCGAAGCGCCGGTCGCCGCCGCCCCGCCGCCTCTGCCCGTCAGCGCGTCGCCTGAGCCCGAAGCCCCGGCGCAACCCCTGCCCAGCGCCGAAATCATCCCCTTCCGGGCGGAACCTGCGCCCGAACCCACAGAGGTGGCGGCGCCTGAACCCGTCGCAGACCTCCCCGAACCGGCGGCTGAGACCGAGCCTGAGGTAGCAGAAACGCCCGTGGCGGCGGGCGACCCCATCGCGGCGGCCCTGCTGCACGAAGGCCCCGAAGCGCGGACCGAACCAGAGGCCGCCCCGGATATCAATGCGGTCATCCATTCGGCTATGCGCTTTATCGACAAGCCCGACCCGACCTCGGTGACAAGTGTCGAGGAAGTCCACGCCGTGCGCACGCAGGAGGTCGGTTCCGATGCCCCGCCGCGCGCTGCGCAAACGGAGTCGCTGAGCGACCGGATGCATGAGGCCCCAATCGGATCAACGGCCGAATACAAGGCTTTGTCAGAAGCGTTGGCCGACAATGGCGGCTTCGAAGAGGCTGCGCCCTTGCTTGACTCGGTGGTGCTGGAAACGGCTCCGGCCGCAGCCGCACCGGTGGCCGAAGCCGCATCAGAATCCGAACCTGAGGTCGAAGCTGACGCCGTCTCTCTGTCCTCCGTCAATCCGCAGGCCGAAATCGACCGCGCTCTGGCGGCGGCCCTCACCCACTGGCCTGACGCCACGCGCGACATTGCCGAAGGCGAACTGCGTGTGCGCTTGGCACAACTCTATCACGACAATGCCCTGCAAAGCCGCGAAGCCTTTGCGCGCATCATTCAGGGCGATCTGAGCGGCGGAGCGGCGGTCATCGCGCAGGAAGCGCAGGCCTTTGCCGACGCCCGCCTGCCGGAAAAATCCGCCGAGCTGTGGCGCATCTATGGGGCCCTGCATATGGGCCGTGACGATACAGCAGCCATGCACGCCTATGAGCAGGTGTCGGCGCTGGATACGGCCGACGCCAATATTCATATGTATCTCATCCACCGCTACCGCATGGTCAATGAAACGGACAAGCTGTTGCCGGTCATCGGCCGGGCGTTAGGCGTGGTGACCGACCGAGACACGCGGCTTGACCTGCTGACGCAATATGCCGAACTGACACAGGCGGGCGGCCACCTTGGCCATACGGCGCAGGCGCTGGAAGAGCTGAGCCGCATCCGGGGCGAATTGTCGGCCGAAGACCCGGACAATCTGCAAAAGCGTTCCGCTCATGCCATCGCCCTGGCCAAACAGGCGCAGGTACGCGAACTGCTGGGCGAAGGCCCGAAGGCGGCACCGCTTTATCAGCACGCTCATCGCGTCTTTGCCGAGTTGTCGGCGCGCGTACCGGATCATGCCGGATTGAAGGCCATGGCCGAAAACGCCCGTCGGGACGCCGAACGTCTGAGCGCCTGACCCCGGCGAAACGTGCGGCTTATCTCAAGACAACTTGAAATCTTATAACTGAATACCCTATGGCGAAGCGGAGAGCATAGGGCTCTCATTTCGTGAGACTCGCCTATGCCTGCCCTGCCCCCCGGTCTGATGACCGTGCTTTTGCTGATCGGTTCCAATATTTTCATGACCTTTGCCTGGTATGGGCACCTGAAGGTCAAGCACGAGAAGCTCTGGATCATCATTCTGGTCAGTTGGGGCATCGCCTTTTTTGAGTATTGCCTGATGGTGCCGGCCAACCGCATCGGCTATGGCGTCTTTTCCGCAGCGCAGCTCAAGACCATTCAGGAGGTCATTACCCTGTCGGTATTTGTGCTGTTCTCGGTCTTCTATCTCGGCGAAGCCATCCGCTGGAAGCACATTGTGGGGTTTGCGCTGATCGCACTGGGGGCCGGTTTCATCTTCTACAAGGGGTGATGCCGGGAAGCGACAGACGAAAAACGTCACATTCTAAGGCTTTGACTCAGGCGGCATCTGTGCCACTATAGGCGTTAACCATATTTTTAGCGGCGGCATTTCGAGGGATAGGTATGAAACGCGCATTGGTAATCATGGGGGGCGTTGCGCTAATGGGGGGGCTTTCGGCCTGTAGCCCTACGCCCCGTTACGACTATGTCGATGCCCGCACTCAGGCGCAGCGCGCCGACGCCTGCGTGGCGCAGTTTGAGCCGAACGGCACGGCGCCTCAGGTGATGACCTACGACTCGCAGAGCAAGACCGAAGTTCACCTGAATCAGGATGGCAAGCTGGTCACCGTTACGGCCCAGAACAAGCCTGACGCGACCTCACTGGGCATGGAAGGCAAGGTCGGCGGTTCACGCCCGGTGTCGTGCACCGATGCCACGGTGGCGCGTGGGCGTACCGATCTGCCAAAAGACCCGCCCAAGCGCGGCAATTGGTGGTGGAAATAGACTTCCGCAAAGACGGATTTCCGAAGCGCCCGGTGCCCGCCGGGCGCTTTTTTGCTGAGCCGGGCGGGCGAAAAAGACACGGTGCCCCGCTATCCGAACTCGGCAAAACTATCTAAGTGCTTTTTTATATATCCGGCGTGCATAAAGCGCGGTGCGGGTGTAGTCCCGGCATATTACGGTACTTACTGACAGGATAATCCCTTGCGTCTGGCGGCTCCGGCCTTGATGGCATTTACCTGCTTGGCAGGACAGGCGACGGCCCAGACACCCGCTCCGCCTTCGTCGGAGGCCAGCCCTGCGTCCACACCGCCCGCGACGGACATCCCGGCTACTGAGACGCCCATCATCAGTGATGACGACTTCGAAAAGGCCCTGCCGTCCCTGACCTCCCCGGCCATCAAGCCGCAGACGACGACACAGACACAAGGGACAGAAAAGTCCGAAACGCCGGTGGTCGCCACGCCCGCCCCGGTCGCCGAAACGCTGGAACTGCCCCCGCTTAAACCCGCCGAAGACCCAGCCCTGACCGCTGCCCTGCCGCCGCTCGACAGTTTCAACCCGCAGGCCGCCCCCGTCATTATCAGCGAAAATCAGCAGGTGATGCCGGCCATCCACTATGACCTGCACATAGATGGTCTGGCGGCGCTGGATCTCGAAACCCGCTTCAAGGACCTGAGCGCCCTGCAATCCGGAAAAGGTGCCGCCGCCAACGCCGCCATGCTGCGCGCCCGCCTGACCGAGGATGAGCAGACGGCGCTGCGCCTGCTGAAAGGCGAAGGCTATTACGACGCCGTGGTCGTGGCGCGGATCGAATCCCCCGTCCTGCAACCGGGTGAGAGCCTTCAGGACGCGACCGGGCGCACGCAGGGCCGGGTTCAGGTGCGCGTATCCGCCCGCGCCGGAGAACGCTACACCCTGTCGTCCGTCACCGTGAAGGCCGACCCCACAGAACCACCCAGCCTGATTGCCGATAATCTGCCGCTGAAAACCGGCGATCCGGTGGACGCCACCCTCATCAAATCCGCTGAGGCCAATCTGGCGCTGGTCCTGCCGCAACAGGGCTATCCGTTTGCCGATCTGGAGATGCGCGACGTGCTGATCGACCCGCAGACGCGCACGGGCGACTATACCCTGCCCGTTACCACCGGCCCGCGCGCCCGCTTTGGGGCCATTCGTTCGGAAGGCCAGCGTCAGGCCTTTAGTGACGATCATGTGCGCGTCCTGTCCCGCTTCGACAGCGGCGACCTGTACGACAGCCGTCAGGTAGACGACCTGCGTCAGGCCCTGTCGGCCACCGGCCTGTTTGCCTCGGTAGCGGTCGAGCCGGTCCTGACCGAACAAAAGAATCCCGATGGCACGACGGTCGTTGATCTTAAGGTCACACAGAACGCCGGACGCCCGCGCACACTGGCCGGCGATATCGGCTTTTCCACCGGTCAGGGCCTGCGCACCGAACTGAACTGGACGCACCGCAACTTCCGCCCGCCCGAAGGCGCATTGATCGCCTCGGTCATCGCCGGGACGCAGGAACAGGGTCTTGGCGTCACCTTCCGCCGCTCCAACGCCAAACGCCGCGACCGCACCTTTCAGTATGGTGCGGCCTTCAACAATCAGACTTACGATTCCTACGAAGCGCAGACCATCTCGTTCAGCGTGAACGTGTCGCGCGTCTCTACCCCTCTATGGCAAAAGCGCTGGACCTGGTCCTACGGAGCCGAGGTGCTGGCGACGCGCGAAACCGGCTTTTCGAAGCGCCGCAACGCCAATGTGCAGGACGACTACTTCTACGCCTCCGTGCCGCTGAAGCTGAACTACGACCGCTCGGACAATCTGCTCAATCCGGTGCGCGGTTGGCGCGCCGGTGTGCAATCGACCCCGACCGTGGCGCTCAATGGCGGGGCGGGCAACTTTATTGCCAATGTCGGCAGCGCCACCTTTTATCGTCAGGTCAGCCCGAAGGTCGTGCTGGCGGCGCGGGCGCAACTTGCCTCTATCTACGGGGCCGAAACCTCCAATATCGCGCCATCGCGGCGTCTCTATGCCGGGGGTGGCGGCTCGGTGCGCGGCTTCGGCTATCAGGAACTGGGGCCGCGTGACCCGGCCAATAACAACAACCCCATCGGCGGGCGCTCCTCGGTCGAACTGGCCTTTGAGGCGCGCTATCGCATGGGCAATATCGGCATTGTGCCCTTCGTCGATGCCGGTCAGGTCTATGACAAACCCTTCCCGCAGTTTTCCGACCTGCGTTTTGGCGTGGGCGTCGGGGCGCGCTATTACACCAATTTCGGGCCCATCCGCATCGACATCGCCACGCCGATCTCACGCCGTGATGGGGAATCGCCCGTCTCCCTCTATGTCGGTATCGGGCAGGCCTTCTGATGACGCAGGACCCGACTCCCGACACGCCTGAGCTCGCGAATGCCGCGTCAAAAGAGACGCAGGACCACGCGCGCGTGGAAACGAGCGACGACCTGCCGCCGCTGGAACGTCCTGCCCCGGTGCGCAAGCCGTTCGCATGGCGTAAGGTGCTGATGTGGGCGGGCGGCACTGCAGGCGGCCTGCTGGTGCTGGGCGGGATCGGTGTGGCGACGCTCGATAGCGCGCCGGGCAAGCGGTTTATCGTCTCTCAGATCACCGGCCTTAAGCCCGATAACGGCCTGAGGATCGGTGTCGGGCGCATCGACGGCTCGATCTACGGCGATTTCACCGTCCACGACCTGACCCTGTCCGACCCTCAAGGCGTCTTCCTCAAAAGCCCGGCGGTGCGGCTCAACTGGCGGCCCTTTGGGTTGCTGAATAAGCATCTCGATGTGCGCGAACTGTCGTCGCCGCGCGTCGAATGGCTGCGGCAACCCGCCCTGAGCGAAACGGCCAAGACGACGCCGTCCGAACCCTTCACCCTGCCTGATCTGCGGATCGATGCCGAAAAGGTGGATATAAGGGCCATTTATCTGGCCCCGCCGGTGATCGGCGAGGCCCAGACCCTGACGCTTAGCGGTACGGCCCATCTGAAAAACAAGCGCGCCCTGATCGACGCCCGTCTGAGCGGCGATCGCGGCGACCGCGCCGTCCTGAAACTCGACGCCCAGCCCGATGCCAACCGCTTTGACCTGAGTGCGGCGGTCGATGCCCCCAAGGGCGGTGCCATCACGGGACTGGCCAAACTGGAGACGCCCCTGACGGTGCGGCTGGAGGGCAAGGGCGACTGGAAAGTATGGAACGGCCGCCTCAGTGGCACGGCGGGGGATCAGCCGCTGGCCGATTTGAGTCTGACGGCGCGCGACGGCCTGTTCGGTGTGAAGGGCACGGCGCGACCGCAGGCCCTTGTGCCATCACTGTCGGACATGCTGTCTCCGGCCGTCAGCGTCGATCTTTCGACGACGTTTAAAGACCGCGTCGCCGACGGGACGCTCTCTCTGGCCGCCGATGCTCTGACTCTTGATGCCAAGGGCCGCGTCGATCTCGGAAAAGGGGCGTTCGGCGATCTGGCTATCAACGCCGCCCTGCTCAAACCCGCCCATATCGCCAAGGGGCTGAACGGCAAGGATATTGTGGCAACCGTGCGGCTGGATGGGGCGTTCAAGCGCCCCCTGATCGACTATAAGCTGTCAGCGGGAAGTATTGGTTTCAATGACGTAGTGGTGCATCAGCTACGCGCCGAGGGTAAATCGCGCCTTGATGGCGACCACATCCTGATTCCGGTCAAGGCTTCGGCAAAGCATATGACGGGGCTGAATGCCGCCGCAGAGTCGTTAGTCAGCAACATCACGATCAATGGCGATCTGGCCTGGTCGGACGGCCTGATCCTGTCGGACAATCTCAAAATCCGTTCGGACAAGATCAATGGCACGGCCATCATCCTCGCCCAGCCATCGGAAGGCCGCTACGAAGGGGCGCTCAAGGGGCGCATCAATTCGTATCTGGTCGATGGCGTGGGCCTGTTCAACCTGATGATTGATGCCGATCTGCGTCAGCTCAGGGCCGGCGGCTTCGGTATTGTGGGCAAGGTCGATGGCGAAAGCCTGCGCCTCGACAATGGCGGTCTGAAGTCGTTCTTCGGCGGCAATTTCAAATTCTCCGGGGCGATGAACACCACGGCTACTGGGGATGTCATCCTGCAACGCCTGACCCTGACGGCACCCGATTTTCGCCTGACCTCAGCGAACGGTCGCCTGTCGAAAGGGCGGCTGGATTTCAAGCTGGGGGCGCAGTCGGCCAAATATGGCCCGCTGAGCGCCGACGCCGGAGGGACATTAAAGGCCCCGACCCTGACCCTGCGCGCGGAAAAGCCGGGTCTGGGGCTGGGGCTACAACAGGTGGTGGCGCACATCAATACCACGCCGCAAGGCTATGCCATTACGGCGGAAGGCGGCTCGCAGTACGGCCCGCTGAAGGCCGATGTGCTGGTGCTGAAAAGCGACGGCCCGCTGACCATTGACGTGCGCACGGCGCAGGTGGCAGGCTTCAACGCGCAGGGCCGCGTGGCGCAATCAGACAGCGGCCCCTTCACGGGCACGCTGAACCTCACGGGACGCGGGATCAACGGCACGGCGCGTCTGCTGGCCTTTGACGCCGTTCAGGGCGCGCAGGTCTCGGCCCGCGCCAACAATGCCCTGCTGCCCGGCGAGGCCGAAATCCGCATCGGTCGCGCCATTATCGAAGCCACGGCGCGTCTTGACGACCAACCGACCATCAAGGGCGATGTGCAACTGGCCGACGTGGTCTATGGCCAGAACTCTATTGAAAAAGCCCGCGCCCGCATCGACCTCAAAGGGATGCGCGGCACGGTGCAGATGATCGCCAATGGCGACGCCGGCACGTCGTTCAATCTGGCGGCCAATGCGCAGGTGTCACCCGATGACGCCCTGATCGCCCTGTCCGGTCGCGCCGGGCAGGTGCCGTTTGCGCTGGAACGCCCCGCCCGCGTGGTGCGTCAGGGCAATGACTGGGTGCTGGCCCCCGCCGTCCTCATGACCGCGCAGGGAAAAGTCAATCTGGCCGGACGTTTCGGTGAGATCATTCGCGCGCAGGCGCAGTTTGATCGCTTTGACCTGAGTATCCTGAACATCATAGACCCCAATCTGGGCGTCAATGGCACGGTGTCCGGCGGGCTCGACTACACCCAGCGCGGCAAGGCCTTCCCGCAGGCCCAGATGCAGCTCAGCTTCGACAATCTGACGCGCACCACCATCGCCCGCGTTTCGACGCCCCTCGACATCCAGATGCAGGCCAGCGTCAGTGAAAACCGCTCCGAAGCGCGCGGCCTGCTGCGGCAGGGCAATGCGGACATAGGTCGTTTCACCCTCAGCATCGACCCGCGCGGTGACGGGGCGTGGACGCAGCAATTGCAGAACGGCGCTGTTTCCGGTGGCCTGCGTTTCAACGGCCCGTCCAGCGTACTGTTTTCGCTTGCCGGTCTTGGGGATCAGCAGATGACCGGCAATGTGGCGCTGGCGGCTGACCTGTCGGGTACGCTGCGCCAGCCGCGGCTCAACGGTCTGGTGCGTGGCAACGGCCTGGTGTACGAACACCTGACCTTCGGCACGCGCATCAGCGACATTGCCCTCGAAGGCCGTTTCTCCAACGACCGTCTGGAACTGCAAAAGTTTGAGGGCCGCGCCGGAAACGGTCGTGTCTCAGCCACCGGTTTTGTCGGCTTAAGCGCCGACGACGACTTCCCGCTGAAACTCAATGCTAAACTCGACAATGCCCGGCTCGCGGCCTCCGACGCCCTGGCATCGACCGTTTCGGGCACGCTCGACATCACCCATGATGCACAGAACGGCCCGTGGATTCGCGGTAATCTCAGCCTGCCGCAATTCCGCTATCAGGTGGTGTTTCAAGGCGCGTCCAAGGTCGATGAGCTGGAAGGTGTGCGTATCAAGGGCGCGCGCGTCGTGGACCCAAAGACCGCCCGTGCCGCGCCGACCCTGTGGAACCTCGATATCCGTCTGCGCGCCGATAACCAGATCTTCGTTTCCGGCATGGGACTGGAGTCGGAATGGAAGATGAATGTAAATGTCGGCGGCACCACCCGCGACCCGCGCGTCGTCGGGCGGCTCAATGCCCTGCGCGGCACCTATGCCTTCTCCGGTCGCGAATTTGCCATCGACAAGGGCGAGATCATCTTTGATGGCGGCAGTCTGAGCAATCCGGAAATCGCCCTGACCGCCACCACTAAGGTCGATGATATCACCGGCACCATCGGCGTATCAGGCCGCGCCCAGAACCCGCAGATCGCCTTTGGCTCCACCCCGGCCCTGCCGCAGGACGAGGTGCTGTCGCGTCTGCTGTTCGGGCAGAATGTCGCCAACCTGTCGGCGACGCAGGCCCTGCAACTGGCGGCCTCGCTTCAGGCGCTTCAGGGGGGCGGCGGGCTCAACCCGCTGGGCAAGCTGCGCTCGGTGACCGGTATTGACCGCCTGCGCGTGCTGGGGGCCGATGCCTCGACAGGCCGCGGCACGGCATTGGCGGCGGGTCAGTACCTGACCAACGACATCTATGTCGAGATCGTCACCGATACGCGCGGCTTTACGGCAACACAGGTCGAGATCGCCCTGTCGCGCGTCCTGTCGGTTCTGACTCAGGTCGGCACAACGACAGGGACCAGCGTCAATCTCCGATACTCGCGGGACTATTAGCCTTTCCTAAATGATCCTGCCATTGTAGAGGCCTGTGCGAACCGCCTTGCGCTGCAAAACGCGCGGCCCTCCCCGTCTCTACATTGTAAGTTCCGCATGATCCGCCTCGACAATATCAGCAAGCAAAACGGCCACCAGATCCTGTTCATCGACGCCTCCATGGGCGTGCAGAAAGGCGAGAAGGTCGGGCTGGTCGGGCCGAACGGCGCGGGCAAGACGACGCTGTTTCGCATGATCACCGGTCAGGAACCGCCCGATGACGGTCAGGTGTCGATCGATGCCGGCATGACCATTGGCTATTTCAGTCAGGATGTCGGCGAGATGTCAGGCCAGAGCGCCGTGGCCGCCGTGATGGATGGCGTAGGCCCCGTGAGCGCGCTGGCTGCCGAAATGGCTGAGCTTGAGGCCGCCATGGCCGACCCGGATCAGGCGGATAATTTCGATGCCGTTATAGAGCGCTATGGCGAGGTGCAGGCGCGCTTTGAGGAGCTGGACGGCTATGCGCTGGAGGCGCGGGCGCGCGAAGTGCTGGCGGGTTTGAGCTTCAGTCAGGAGCGCATGGACGGGGATGTCGGCCTGCTCTCCGGCGGCTGGAAGATGCGCGTGGCGCTGGCGCGCATCCTGCTGATGCGGCCCGACGGCATGCTGCTCGACGAACCGTCGAACCACCTGGACCTCGAAAGCCTGATCTGGCTGGAAGCCTTCCTCAAAAACTACGACGGCGCGTTGCTGATGACCTCGCACGACCGCGCCTTCATGAACCGCATCATCGGCAAGGTGATCGAAATCGACGCCGGCTCGCTGATCACCTATTCCGGCGATCTCGACTTCTATGATCAACAACGTGCCCTAACCGAGGCGCAGCGGCAGGCGCAGTACGAGCGTCAGCAGGCCATGCTGGCCAAGGAGATCAAGTTTATCGAGCGCTTCAAGGCGCGCGCCAGCCACGCCGCACAGGTCCAGAGCCGCGTCAAAAAACTCGACAAGATCGAGCGCGTCGAAGCCCCCCGCCGTCGCCAGTCGGTGCAGTTCGAGTTTCGTGCCCCCCCACGTTCAGGCGACGATGTGCTGAACCTGCGCGACGTCCACAAGAGCTATGGCGACCTGTCCATCTATGCCGGACTGGACTTCAAAGTACGGCGCAAGGAACGCTGGTGCATCCTGGGGGCCAACGGTGCGGGCAAATCGACCCTGCTGAAGCTGGTGGCGGGGGATACCACACCGGACAAGGGCACGGTCACCGTCGGGGCCAGTGTAAAGATGGGTTATTTCGCCCAGCACTCCATGGACCTGCTCGACGGCGATGAGACGATTTTCGAGTCGCTGGAAGGCGCTTTCCCGCAGGCCCCGCAAGGCGCGCTGCGCACGCTGGCGGGCTGCTTCGGCTTCTCCGGCGACGATGTGGAAAAGCCCTGCCGTGTGCTGTCCGGCGGGGAAAAGGCGCGTCTGGTTATGGCGCGGATGCTGTTCGATCCGCCGAACCTGCTGGTGCTGGACGAACCGACCAACCACCTCGACATGGTGACCAAGGAAATGCTGGTCACGGCGCTGGCCGATTTCGAAGGGACCATGCTGTTCGTGTCGCACGACCGTCACTTTCTGGCGGCCCTGTCCAACCGCGTGCTGGAGTTAACGCCCGACGGCGTGCACGAATACGGCGGCGGCTATACGGAATATGTGGCGCGTACCGGTCAGGAAGCGCCGGGCCTGCACCCTAACGGGTAAGCTCCGGTTAACCCTGTCGCTTACCGGAATGTTCACGCGCATCGGATATCATGGTTACTTCCGCAATCCAGCGGTAAGTATCTTTGCCCATGACCGTTCCGCTTACCCCCCCTGCCTCCCTGCCCTGCCGCTATATGGAGGGCGACGCCACTGAGCTGATGCAGCTCAAGGGAGAGGCCGTGGATGCGATAGATACAGCCATGGTGATTACCGACACCAGCGGCCGGTTTCTGTATGTCAACGCGGCGTTTCGGACTCTGCTCGGTTTCAGTGCCTCGGAATTAAGCGGCCATACGCTGGGGGACCTGTGCCGTCTGCATTCAGATTCCTGTGAGCACCTCGAAGACATACTGACCGACGTCCACCGCAACGGTCAGCGCAGCGGCGAATTGCTGGTCCACGATCGCAACGGTCACCCCATGTGGGTGTCTTTCAGCGCCACCACCATGACCGATACTACCCATCGTCGCCGTGTCATCGCCACGGTCAGCGACATCACCTACACCAAGCTGAACGACACCCTGCAACGGCTGGTCTTTAATGCCATGTTGCAGGACAAGCCCTTGTCTGAAACCCTGACCCTGCTCTGTCTTGAGGTGGGGCATATGCTGCAAGACGTCAGCATGTCCGTACTGCGCGTCATCGACGGCAAGCTAAGCCCGCTGGCCGCGCCCGGTCTGCCTGACTGGTACAATGCGGCCATAGAAGGACTTCCCATAGGCCCGATTGTCGGATCGTGCGGAACCGCCGCCTGGCGTGGCGAACCCGTGCTGGTCAACGACATGCGTACTGACCCGCTGTGGGCACCCTTTCAGGATCTGGCTGCACATCTCGACTTTACGGCCTGCTGGTCCACGCCGGTCAAGAGCAAGACCGGTCAGGTAATGGGCACTTTTGCCTTTTATTCAACCCAGCCCTTCGTTTTGAACCTGTTCTTAAAGAGCATCGTCGAAATCTGTGCGCAGTTGAGTACCTTAGCCTTCGAGAAGGACGCTTATCAGGCACGTATCCAATACCTGGCCCATCACGACTCCCTGACCGGCCTGCCCAATCGCGGTTTCTTTCAGGCGCGACTGGCCGAAGAGGCCGGACGCGCCACCCAGCAGAAGACGCAACTGGCCCTGCATCTGATTGACCTTGACCGCTTCAAGGAGGTCAATGACACCATGGGGCACATGGTCGGCGACGAAGTGCTGATTACCGTTGCCGAAACCCTCAGACGTCAGGCGGGCCCCGGCGACGTGCTGGCGCGGTTAGGCGGCGATGAGTTTGTCTTTCTTCAGGTGGGTGTGACGCAGCGCGCTCAGGCCGAAGCGAGGGCCGAGGCGTTGGTGACCGCCCTTCAATCGGAGATGCAGGCGCAGTTCGGCCATCAGGCCCCTGATGTCGGCGCCAGCCTTGGCTTTGCCCTCTACCCCGACGAAGGCCCGACGCTTGATCGCCTGACGCGTCATGCCGATATGGCGCTGTATAAGGCCAAGACGGATGGCCGCGGCTGCTGGCGCGCCTTTGATGCCACCATGGCCGAGGCCCTGCGTCGCCGTCGCCGCCTTGAAGCCGATCTGCGCGACGCGCTGGCCCACGGTCAGCGGGGTTTGTCGCTGGTCTATCAGCCGCAGTTCTGCCTGAACCTCAATCGCTTCATCGGCTATGAGGCACTGGTGCGCTGGACGCATCCGGAGTTGGGGGCCATCCCGCCGTGTGATTTTATTCCGGTGGCCGAAGAGGCCGGCCTGATCACCGCTTTGGGGCAATGGATATTGTCGCGCGCGCTGGAAACCGCCACCACCTGGCCCGCGCATCTGAACCTTGCGGTCAATCTGTCACCCCTGCAAATCTGTGAAGGCGATCTAACCCGCTATGTAAAGCAGGAACTGATCCGCACCGGATTCCGCCCGCAACGGCTGGAGCTGGAGGTCACCGAAGGCGTGCTGATCGAAAATACCGACCGTGCTCTGCATGTGCTGCGTCAGCTCAAAGGCATAGGCGTGCGCATTGCCATGGACGATTTCGGCACCGGCTTTTCGTCGCTCTCCTACCTTCAGACCTTCCCCTTCGACCTGATCAAGATCGACCGCAGTTTTGTCGAAGGCCTGACCCCCTCGCCGGACCGCAAGGTGCACAAGCACGGCATCCCCGCCGAAGCGATCGTGCGCGCCGTTATCGGTATGGCCCACGCCATCAACATACCGGTCATCGCCGAAGGCGTGGAAACGCAGGAACAGATGGACCTGCTGCGCGATATGGGGGCCGACGCCGTGCAGGGCTATCTGATCGGACGACCACAGGCCTATTGCCTGAGCGAAACGCCACCGACGCTTTTGGCCGTGGGTCAGGGCTGAGGCCTTGGCGACACAGGTGGATGACAAGACCCTGCCCCGGTTGTGGCTTTGACTTTGACGCCGCCCGGTCGCTATTATACTGGGTCTGAGTCGCCGACACCTGCGGCTTGAGTGAGAGCGGCACAGGTCGCGAGAGAGACTTAAACTCCATGTCCATCATAGACTCTGTCGGTCGCCTCGAAAAAAACGATCCCGCCCCGCTCTATCTGCAACTGCAAAAGGTGTTGCGCGAAGCCATCCGCGCGCGCGTCTTTGTGGCCGATGACGCCATCCCGCCCGAACGCGATCTGGCCGAAGCCTTTGACGTGTCACGCATTACCGTGCGCAAGGCCATTGACGGGCTGGTCAACGAAGGGCTTCTGACGCGCCGTCGCGGCGCCGGCACCTTTGTCGCCGCGCGCGTCGAAAAGAGCTTTTCCAAACTGTCTTCGTTTTCCGAAGACATGATTTCGCGTGGTCGCAAGCCGCACAGCGTCTGGGTCAGCAAGTCGGAAGGGGCCGTCACCCCCGAAGAAGCCCTGTCTTTGGGCCTGTCGCCCGGTTCACTGGTCTATCGCTTTCACCGCATCCGCTATGCCGATGACTCGACCATGGCGCTCGAATATTCGACCATTCCCGGCTACTGCCTGTCCTCCATCGAAGCGGTCGGCGATTCGCTCTATGCGGCGCTGGAAACCTCCGGCCACCGTCCCGTGCGCGCGCTTCAGCGCCTGCGCGCCATCTCCTTTACACGCGATCAGGCCGAACAGTTGAATGTCACAGCCGGTGAGCCCGGCCTGTTTATCGAACGGCGCGGTTTTCTGGCCGATGGGCGCGCCGCTGAATTCACCCAGAGCTATTATCGCGGCGACGCCTATGATGTGGTCGCCGAACTGAACGATCTTTGAGCGCAACACGCCTTTTGACTTTTGCGCGTAATCGGGCATCGTCCCCCTCTGTATAATCAGGCGGGGAGACAGCCAGTGAACGATGTGAAGACCACGGCGCAGCGCCTGCCCTCTTTGGATGTCCTGCGCGGCCTGACGGTCATCGGCATGATCCTCGTCAATGCCACAGCAGGCATGTATTACGGCCTTCAGGCCAAGGTTTTTCCGCTGCTTCTGCACGCCCACTGGGAGGGTTTGAAGATCGCCGATGTGGTCTTTCCCGCCTTCCTGACCATGGTCGGCCTGTCTATCCCCATGGCCCTGCACAAGGCCAAGATGACGACGGGGCTCGATGCCACACAGGCCCGCAAGATCGGCTGGCGCGTCGTGCGGTTGTTCCTCATCGGCTGGTTGCTGTCGAATCTTGGCTGGCTGGCGCATTTCGATGGCGAACCCTGGCGCTTCTGGGGCGTGCTGCAACGCATCGGCCTCGTTTATGGCGCAGCGGCGGTGTTGTTCCTGTGGTTCGGGCCGAAAACGCGACTGGGGATAGCCGCGGCCATCCTGCTGCTCTACTGGCCCCTGAGTCTGCTTCCCGCACTCGATGGCCTGCCCGGCGATATCTGGGAACGCGGCCACAACTTCATTGCCTCGGTCGATCGCCTGATGTTCGGTGCCGGCGGCCACAACTACGTCAAGGGACCGGAGGGTTACGACCCCGAAGGGCTGCTCGGCACCCTGCCCGCCATCGCACAAGCCTTGCTCGGCATGGCGGCGGGCGAGTTCCTGATGCAGTCCCATAGGCGCAGCGCCCTGACCCTCGCCGGTGCGGGAGCGGTTCTGCTGATCGTTGGCGCAGGCTGGAGCTTTGTCTTTCCGGTCATCAAGGACATCTGGTCATCGTCCTTTGTGCTGGTGACGACGGGGATCACCTTGCTTGCTCTGGTACCGCTCCATGCGTGTCTGGATAATCGCGACACCCCACTGCGTGGCCCCCTCAGCCTGCCCGCGACCTTCGCCACGGCCTTCGGTGTCAACGCCATTGCCGCCTATGTGCTGCATTTTCTGATGAACCCGCTGCTCGGCTGGGACCTGCTGACCCAGACCTATGTCCTGAGCCGTGCCACGGTAGGCGAAGCCGTGGCGGCCCTGTTTCCGGTCGCCCTGTTCATCCTCTGCGTCTGGCTGCCGGTCGAATATCTGCGCCGCAAGGGCTGGATCATCAAGGTTTAGACCTGCTTTTTAGAGCGGAATGATTTCAAATGGAATCATTCCGCTCAAGCCGCCATTGAGGCGGCGGCCAAGGTGGCGCAAGCCACCGCCCGGCGAGGGGCCAAACAAAAAGCTGGATCATTATGTTTCCACCAGAAATCATAATGATCTAGCCCAATTCATATCCAATTTTACCATCCCAGACGACCATTGAAGGGCCGAAAATCCACCTCAAACAATTGAAACCAAGTTTTCTATAGACAGAATTGCGATTTTGCCCTCCTATCTGGACAATACCAAAATGCAGAATAGGTCCTATAGATCATGAATGCGTCTCCCCCGGAAAAAGCCCCCAGCCTTGTCGTCACCATGGGCCTGATTGGCCTGATGTTCTTCATCTTCGGTTTTGTGACCTGGCTGAACGGACCGCTGATCACCTTCGTCAAGTTCGCCTTCGACCTCGACAATATCGGCGCCTTCATGGTGTTGATGGTGTTCTACATGTCCTATTTCGTGCTGGCCCTGCCGTCGGCCTTCATCCTGCGGGTGACGGGCATGAAGAAGGGCATGGCGCTGGGGCTTCTGGTCATGGCGGTGGGTGCCGCCATGTTCGGGCAGTTCGCCACGCATCGCGTCTATGTCGGGGCCATGACCGGCCTGTTCACCATCGGCGCGGGTCTGGCGCTGCTGCAAACGGCGGCCAACCCCTATATCTCCATCGTTGGGCCCATTGAATCGGCGGCGCAGCGGATTGCCGTCATGGGCATTTTTAACAAGCTGGCCGGCATCGCCGCGCCCTTCGTCTTCGGTGCTCTGGTGATGAGCGGCATCACCGAGTTCGGGGCCAAGCTGGAGGCCACGACCGACCCCGCCGCCCGCGAACTGTTGCTCAGCGGCTTCGCGCAAAAGGTTCTGTGGCCCTATATGGGCATGGCCGCCCTGCTGGTGGCGCTGGCTGTCTTCGTTTTGAAATCGCCCCTGCCCGAACTGAAGGGCGAGTCGAAGGCCGAGATTGCTTCAGAGAAGGGCGGCAAGGGCCTGTTCGCTCACCCCAACCTGTTCTTTGGCGTTCTGTGTATCTTCCTGTATGTGGGCGTTGAGGTGATGGCCGGTGACGCCATCGGCACCTATGGCGCGGCCTTTGGTCTGCCGCTCGATCGCACGGTCCTGTTCACCTCGCTGACCCTCGCCGGGATGCTGGTCGGCTATATCGTCGGCTGGATCGTCATTCCGCGCTTTGTGTCTCAGGAAAAATACCTCGCCTTTTCGGCCATTTTGGGTGTGCTGTTCACCCTGGGAGCCTTCCTGACCAAGGACTATGTCTCGGTCGGTTTCGTGGCCGCTCTGGGCTTTGCCAATGCCATGATGTGGCCGGCCATCTTCCCGCTGGGCATCCGGGGGCTTGGCCGTCATACCGAGATCGGCTCGGCTCTGATGATCATGGGCATCTGTGGCGGAGCCATCCTGCCGCGCCTCTATGTCGGTCTGGCTGAGGCCATACCGTTCCAGACGGCCTTCCTCGTCGTGATGGCCCCGGCCTATCTCTATATCCTGTTCTTCGCCCTGTTCGGCAGCCGCGTGGCGGCAAAGGGTTAAAGGACGTGGATATGACTAAGTACTTCCTCGGCATAGATGGCGGCGGCTCCAATTGCCGCGCGCGTCTGCGTGACGCCGAAGGCCGCCTTCTGGGCGAAGGCATGAGCGGATCGGCCAATATCCGTCTGGGCCTCGACCTCGTCTGGGGCCACATCCTCGAAGCCACGGATCAGGCGCTGGCGCAGGCCGGATTGAGGCGCGACGCCTTTGCCCACACGTCGATCGGGTTGGGTCTGGCCGGCATCACCACCGCCGAAGACGCCGCGCGCACCATTGCCGCCGGGCCGCGCTTTGCCTTTGCGGCGGCCGGAACCGACGCCCACGCCGCCGTGCTGGGGGCCTTTTCGGGCCGCGACGGCGCGATTCTGATCACAGGCACCGGCTCCGCGGGCTATGCCTGGGTAAAGGGCAAGGGCCATGCGGTGGGCGGCTGGGGCTTTGAAGTCTCCGACGACGGCTCGGCCGCCGTTCTGGGCCGCGAAGCGACGCGCGTCGCCCTGCACGCCTATGATGGCCTTGCGCCGCGCAGTGCCTTTACCGACGCCGTGATGGCGCGTTTCAACGATCAGCCGTCGCAGGTCGTGGCCTGGGCGACGACGGCGCGCCCCAAGGACTATGGCACGCTGGCCCCGCTGATCCTGTCGCACGCGCAGGATGGGGACGCGGTGGCCGTGGCCCTGATCGAACAGGCGGCCCGTGATCTGGGCCGCTATATCCGCCGCCTGAACGAGTTGGGGGCCGCGCAGGTCTGCCTAGTCGGCGGCATGGCCGGGGTGCTGACGCCCTGGCTGGCGCCGTGGACCCGGCCGCTTCTGGCCACACCGGAGCAGGACGCCATCGAAGGCGCGCTGCTGATGGCCAAGGGCGCAGGCAATGGCCTGAGTCGTCTTATGCCAACGGCCGAGGATGCTGACAGCATCCGGCCGTTGTGAAATCGCGAATGTCTCGTCCGTATCAAAGATATGAGACATTCGCGAAAGGCATACCCAGTGTCATTTTCAATGACCCTAGAGCGCAAGCCGATAAAGTGGATACCACTTTTCGGAAAAATTGCGCGACCAAACAAAAACTTAGAGCCATTCGGCGGCTCAACTGAGCCGACGGATGCTCTAGGTATTACAAGTGAGGTTGTTTCGTGAGTTTTACCCTTTCCAATGCTCGCCTTGTCACGCCGGTCGGCGTTGTCGAAGGTTCCCTGACCATGGACGGTGATCACATCACCGCCATTGGGGCCGAAACCGGCGGGCTTGATCTCGAAGGCGGCTATCTGCTGCCGGGCTTTATCGACACGCAGGTCAATGGCGGGGGCGGCGTGCTGTTCAACGACACCCCGACCGCCGAAGCCATTGCCGCCATCGGGGCCGCGCATCGCACCTATGGCACGACGGGCTTCTTCACCACCCTGATTTCGGACGATCTGAGCGTGGTGGACAAGGCCCTGCGCGCCACCGAAGCCGCCATCGCCCAGGGTGTACCCGGCGTACTCGGCATCCATATCGAAGGGCCCTTCCTCAATGTGAAGCGCAAGGGCACCCACGACGAAAGCAAGTTCCGCCGCCTCGATGCCGAGGCCGTGCGGCTTTTGTCGTCGCTCAAGGCGGGTAAGGTGCTGGTGACTCTGGCCCCCGAACTGGCCGCGCCGGAGGACATCCGGGCGTTGGCCGATGCGGGCGTGATCATTGCCGCCGGCCATACAGACGCCACCTATGCCGAAGCGCGGGGCGGCTTTGAGGCCGGCATTACCGGCGTCACCCACCTCTATAACGCCATGTCGCCCCTGTCGCATCGCGCGCCGGGTGTCGTCGGGGCCGTGCTCGAAAGCGATGACATCTACGCCGGTATCATCGTCGATGGCGCACACGTCGATCCGGTGGCCTTGAAGATTGCGCTGAAAAGCCGCCCGCACGACCGCTTCATGCTGGTCACGGACGCCATGCCGACGGTGGGCTCTGCCACCAAGCATTTTAACCTGATGGGCAAGGATATCCGCGTCGAAAACGGCGTCTGCGTCGGGCCGGACGGCACATTGGCCGGGTCCGATCTCGATATGGCCACCGCAGTGCGCAACAGCGTTCAGATGCTGGGCCTGCCGCTGGAAACGGCTTCGATGATGGCTTCCGAAGCCCCCGCGCGCTTCATGAAGCTGCCCAAGACCTACGGCCATCTGGCGTTGGGGGCGCGCGCCGACCTCGTATGGCTTGATGCCGACCTTCAGGTGCGCGGCGTCTGGATCGGCGGTCAGTCGGACGAGGCCCTGCGTAAGGCAGCCTGAAGCCGTTCAGCACCCGACATCTTGAAACGCCCGGCTGATCGCTCAGCCGGGCGTTTTGATTACGACAGAACCACGATCACCACACGCCGGTTGGCGGCGCGGCCTTCGCGCGTCGTGTTCGGTGCGACAGGCTGCTCCGCCCCATAGGAGATGGAGGCCATGCGGTTCAGCGCCACGCCCTGACTGTTCAGGAAGCGTTTCACGCTGTCGGCGCGGGCATTGCCCAGGCGGTAATTGATGTCATCCGTCCCGGTCGAGTCGGTAAAGCCCTGAATTTCCAGATAAACATTCTTGTTGTCGCGTTTCAGCCGCGCGGCGAGGTCCGCCAGCACCTGCTTGCCCGCTTCGGACAAAACGGCCTTATCGGTCTCGAACTTGATGGAATCGTCGCTCAGCACGACGGCGTAGTTGAACTTACCCTCAGCCAGCTTGCCCGCCGCCGTGGCGCGGCTCAGCGCCTCCTGCGTCGTTTGATCGAGTTGCGTGAGACGGGTCTCCTGCTGGTCGATACGGCCATTGGTCGCCGTAATTTTCTCATCAACATATTTGTGGCTGGCACAGGCCGTCATCGACAGCATAAGGGGGATCGCCACAATCAGGGCCCCGGATTTTAAACGCGTCATCGAAAACCTTTCTGTTCACGAATCCACCCACTTCCGCCACGCCCCTTGATTGATAAGGCAAAAATCGACCGAAAAAGGGCACGCCTATCCCACGCCCTGCAAACCGCATCATCCCTTTATATTTCGGTCAGCACCCAACTGGCGTCGTCATGCGGCTTGAAACGGGGGTAGTGCAGGCCTTCCGCATCGGCGCGTTCGATGTCACGCAAGCGCCGGATCAGCGCTTCGCCCTGCCCGGCCGCAAGCCCCTCCCGCACCTCGGCAAAGGGCACGCCATAGGCGCCCCACAGGTCGTAAAACCCGTCAGTGGCCATCAGCACAGAGCGCACCCCGGCCACCCGGACGCGCGTGATCTGCATCCCCGTCAGGCAGGCTTTATCGAGGCTCAGGACCCAGTATCCGCCCGGCCTATTCATTTTCGAGCGGTTATCGCGCAACAGCGGATCAAGCTGCGTCCGCGCCGCCTTCAGTCCTATTGGTCCCTGTTCGGCGCGCATGGCCACCAGCCGCTCCAGCGCGGCGGCATCGAGCGCTTCCAGCACCTCGCCCCCCGGCAGGGCCGTGACCGCGCCGTCCGGGGCGATCAACCACACCTTGACGTCACCCAGCACGCCAATTTCTAGCGTATCCCCATCCTGCCGCAGCAGCGCGGCCCCTGCCGACGGCATGGCCCACGGGGCGTCGGGCAAGGGTCCAGCCGCCTCAAAAACAGCCCGCGCCGCGTCGATGGCCGCACTGAAGCGCTCACGCACGCTGCCGGTCGTGTGGGCCAGCCTGTCCGAGACGAAGTGCGCAAACCACGCAGCGTCACTGGTCCCCGCCATGCGCGATGGCCCCAGCGACGTGGCCCCATCGAGCAGCCACACGGCATCCCCCGCTGCCCCCAGTGCGTCCTCATTATAGACGCCGCCACGATCTGAGCCCTGAGAGACAATACGCATGAGGGCTCCTTAGACAGGCATATATCGATCGAACCAGTCACCGCGCGTCAGGCGGCCGTCGATCTTACAGATCACATCGACGCGCGCGCGGATGCACACGGCCTGATCGGCGACGCGCACCACCTGCTGATCGAAGATGATCTTGGCACGGTCCCGCCGCACCTGTGAGCGCACTTCGAACACCTGCCCACCGGTGAGCGAGTTCACGAAGTCGATCTCCATGTGCGAAGTCATCAGGAAGATGTTCTGAGGGATCAGATCGGCGAACTTCACGCCCTGATGCTCCAGGAATTCGTGCCGCGCATATTCCATATAGACCAGATAGTTGGCGTTATTGACCACGCCCTGCGCGTCGCATTCGGAATCGCGCACTTTAAGCGTGGTGATGAAAACGTCGTCTTCGACACGGTTGAGCATGGGCACCTCCGGTATTGCTGGTAGCGGTCCACAGCGCGCCCGGCAAGATGAAACCGCAAGTCCCCTTTACGGTGAAATTACAAACGGCTCGCTTTCCGGCACAGCAAACCCACCGCGAAAGGACCAAGCTGACGCGACCGATCATCATAGGGAGATACGATCATGGGCCGTGCTGCTCTGCTTTGGCTTCTGGGGGTGCCGATCCCCGTCATCATCCTGCTGGCGCTTCTGTTCCGTTAATAGAGGTGAACATATGAAAACGCTCGATCCGGCGGTAACGCCCGCGTCCGCGGACCTTTACGAAGACGACTATTACGAGGTGACGCCCGGGTCGGGGGCCTGCTGGCCGTCAATTCTGGCCGGAGCAGCGGCCGCGGCGGCTTTGTCCCTGATGCTGCTGATGCTGGGGCAAGGGCTGGGGCTGTCTTCGGTATCCCCGTGGGAACCCCTGGGTGAAACCGCCGCCAAGCTGACCGTCGGTGCAGCCATCTGGCTGATCGTCATGCAGTGGCTGTCCTCGGCGCTGGGCGGCTATCTGGCCGGACGCCTGCGCAAGACCTATGTCGGCGTTGATAAGGATGAAGCCTTCTTCCGCGATACGGCGCAGGGTTTCCTCGCCTGGGCCGTGGCCACGCTGTTTACCGCTGCCGTACTGGCCAGCGTCGCCGGTGCGGTCGTGAGTTCCGGCGTACAGGCCGGGGCCGCCGTCGCCGCTTCGAGCGACAAGACCGATGCGGCAACGGCCTATTATACCGATATGCTATACCGCGCCTCTGCCAATCCCGCCGCACCGGTTGCGGGTGCGCCGACGGATCAGACCCTGCCGGATGTAACGGCCGAAACGGGGCGCATCCTCAGCTACGGCATCGAACATGGCGACGTGTCGCCGGCGGACAAAGCCTATCTGGCGTCACTGATCGCGGCGCGCACCAATCTCAGCGAAGCGGATGCCTCGGCGCGTGTCGATACGGTTCTGGCTCAGGCCAAGACCGCCCGCGACGCCACGCTGGAAGCCGCCGATGAGGCGCGCAAGGCATGGGCCAAGGTGATGATCTACAGCTTCCTGTCGCTGCTGATCGGCGCCTTTATCGGCGCCGTCGCCGGGGCCATCGGCGGCCGCCAGCGCGATCAGGAGTAAACCTCAACCCTCCTCCCTGTTGCGCCGCAATGGGGAGGAGATATCAGGCGATAATATCCGGGCGGATGCGGTCTTCCAGCGTGCTGATCTGGTCGCGCACGGCCAGCTTCTTGCGCTTCAGGCGCGCAATCAGGATCTGATCCGGCAGGGGCATGGTTTCCAGCGCCACAATCGAATCGTCGAGATCCTTATGCTCCTGACGCAGGTGCGCCAGTTGGGTGCGCAGATTGACCGTTTCGGCATCCAGCGGCAGGGAGGCGATGGCGGGATCGGTTTCGCGCAGAACGGGTTCGAGGTCGTCCTTCTGGTATTCCAGTGCCTCTTCGGTCACCAGTTCCAGATTGCTGTGATCAAGGTCTTCACGATGGATCACCCGCCGTTCGAGGTCGCTGCTCGATTCGACCGGTGTGTTTTTCACCAGTTGCAGCGAGTCGGGACGGAAAAGAGCGCGGATATTGCTGTCATCGTGCATGTGGACCAGCTCCGGTTCGTTCTGAATGGGACATTCTGAGAGGGCCAGGCTGTTCCCGTGTACGCACCGGACGGCCTGTGAATATTAAGCATTATACCTCAAAAAACCGCGCTCCGAAAGGGCATCGCAGAAGGCATTCAGCGGATTTCGTGGCACCACCCGCGCCCATACCCGCGCCACGGCCAGCAGGTTGTCCCGCGCGGTCTTTTCCGGCTCAGCCGAGCCGTCGCCGACCAATGCCGCCAAGGCTTCCATCTGGGCGCGTTCGGCCTCGATCTCCAGCGCCTTGACGCGCGTGCGCAAGGCTGCGCGGTGCGCGTCGTCCATGTCGCCGACGACAGCGCGCATCCGCTGACGGATGGTGCGTAACGGCACGACGACTGTATCGGCGTAGGCGCGCGATATATCGACCGCCGCCTCCGCCGTCTCTTCGTCCAGCGCCACGCCGCGCACCCCGGCCCAGACGGCAAACAGCACCAGCGGTACGTTCTGCCCGTGCGTGTCCTGTAGCTCCAGACACAGGGACGGCACGTTCTCACCCGCATAGGTCGTCAGCGCCCAGTCCCAGAAGGTGGTGTCAGTCATCCTTAAGCCCGTTCCAGCGCGTCATCGGGGCATCGAGGCCGAACAGGTCCAGCGCTCGCGCCACGCTCTGATCGACCATCTCCTGCAAGGATTGAGGGCGGGTATAGAAGGCCGGCACCGGTGGGGCGACAATGGCCCCCATCTCGGTCACGGCGGTCATGGTGCGCAGGTGCCCCAGATGCAGCGGACTTTCGCGCACCATCAGCACCAGCCGCCGACGCTCCTTCAGCACCACATCGGCCGCCCGGCTGATCAGGTTGGAGGTCACGCCCGTAGTGATTTCGCTCATCGTCTTGATCGAGCACGGGGCGACCAGCATCCCCAGGGTGCGGAAGGAGCCCGAAGCAATCGTCGCCCCAATGTCACCAACCTTATGTACCTGATCGGCCATGGCGTTGAGATCGCCAATCGTCAGGTCGGTTTCAGCGTTGAGCGACAGGGCCGCTGCCCGCGACACCACCAGATGACTTTCGACCTTAAGCTCACGCAGCATTCGCAGTGCGGTGATACCATAGACCGCGCCAGACGCCCCCGAAATGGCTATGATAAGTCTTTGATTAGCTTCCGCCATTGCCGCGCGTCCTTTTTATCACCACAATAAGTGGCTCATAAGATTAAGCTTTTACTAAATATGAATCTCGCAAATCCGTGATCGGATGTAATGGATCGTGATTACACAGTAAAGCATTTTGGGTGTTCCCTATACGTGTTCAGGCCTCGATCCGACCACGGAGGATGTGGGAAAAAGGGATGGGGTTCCGGTCGGCAGTATCCTCTTCCGGCCCAGTCTTACGAGCAAAGGAGATAGCTCATGAGCATCGAAGCGAGAGTGCGTGAACTTGATCACCGTCATCAGGTCCTCAAGGACACCATCGCCCGCGAATCGCGTTCGCCCTCGGCGGACTCGCTCTATCTCAAGGAACTTAAGCGTAAGAAGTTGAAACTGAAGGATGAAATCGACACCATCAAAGCCACTCTGCGACAGGAACGAACGCATGAGACTCTCCAGTGATGGGGGGTGATGGTTTTCAGAAACACGAACGCCGGAGGGTACACCTCCGGCGTTTTTTATTGCGAACCAACCGAGTGCAGGGGCTATGCCCCTGCCCGCCGGAGGCCTCTTACTTGACCTCTATCTCGAACGGACTGACCGGCAGGGTGGTGTCGGTGAGATTGCACACAGGCGAGTCGCCCCAGCAGTAGCGCACGCGCGTGGCCGTGGCCGCCGAAGGTCCGCTGAGCACCACGGCGTCACCGGCAAGGCGCGCCTCAGCGTACTGACAGCTTCCCATGCCCTCGCCGCACAGTTCAAAGCGCACAGCCGCCTGTCCATTGCTCGTTTTCAGAGCACCGTCGAGGTGAGCGAAGCGAACCGTCACCTGCGCGTTGGCGCGGGTGGCTTCGATCGGCACACCGCCGGAGGGCGAGAACGGGGCCTTATAGATCAGGCTTTGCGCCGCGCGCGACAGGCGCTTACCCACCGTCAGCTTGTCACGCGGGTGGATGTCGAGCGGATTGCCGATGTCGATAGTAACGGCATAGGCGGCGCGCTTGTCATTCAGTGCGGCGCGGCGTTGCGCCTCACGCACACCAGACCAGCCCGACTCGACGGGCGCGGTGGGGATGGGCCCGAAATTGGCCAGTTGTACTAGAAGGAAGGCGGAGTCCGGCCCGAACTGCTGCCGCCAGTCGGCCATCAGCCCGGCCATCAGCGCTTCGTACTTCGCCGCTTCGCCGGTATTGGACTCGCCCTGATACCACAGCGCCCCGGTCAGGGCGTACGGCCCGATGGGGGCGATCATCGCCTGATGCAGGGTGATCAGGCCGCCGGTCGGGTCCCACGGCGCGGTCGGCGGGAAGCGGACGTTTTGCGGCGGCTGCCAGTAGCGCCAGCCGCTCTGCAAGGGCTTGGCCGTGCCGTTGGCCAGCCGCAGCTCGCGCACGGCGTCGCCGAACATGCCACCCTTGGCCCACAGATCAACGGCCTGCACGACGATAACATTGTCACCGGCCTTCAGGGCTCCGGGGGCCAGCTTGTAATGGCGCGCATCGGCCGGGGCCGAGGTATAGCCTACGGCCACACCATTCACAAAGGTCAGGTCGATATCGTCGATAGCGCCCAGGCTGAGCGTCGCCCCTTGTTTCGCTTCTTCAGCGGTCAGTTTGACCGTCAGCGCGTACCACAGCGGCCCGTTATAGTCGCTCAGGTCCTTGATTCCCCAGTCCTCGAAATTGCGGCTGACATCCGGGACGGCGGCCCAGCCGCTCAGCGCCTGCGGTGTCACCGCCCACGGTGTCCCCGGCCCGCCTGCGGCCTGCCACCAGCGGATATAGGTCTGGCCATAGACCTGCGCCGCCTGACTGCGATCGGCAGCATAGGTGTCGAGCACATCAAGATCGGCCTGATAGCCGCCAATCTTTTGCAAGGCGGCGTGGCTCATCCACGGCTGAATCTTCGACCCGCCCCAGGAGGCATTGATCAGGCCGATGGGCACATTGGCGTGCGTTTGCAGATCGCGGGCGAAATTATAGCACACGGCTGACCAGTTGGGCGTGGTGGCGGGGGAGGCCGTCTGCCATTCGGTCGGGGCGAGAAAGTGCGATTGCGGCGTGAAGGCCTGCGTCTTCTGCACCGTCATCATGCGGATGGTCGGGTTTTGCGAAGTCGCGATCTGATCCGCCGCGCCGATGGTGTCCTTCAGGTTCCATTCCATGTTCGACTGACCGGAACAGAGGAAGACATCCCCAACCAGCACATCGGACACGGTCTGCTTCACCGCGCCGGCCGAGGCCGTCAGCACATAGGGGCCACCCGCTGACAGAGGGGGCAGTTCAGCGCGCCAGCGCCCGGTCGCGTCCGTCACCGCCGTCACGCGGGCGGAGCCGAAACTCAGCGTCACCGTCTCTCCCGGCTTCGCCTCGCCCCAGACGGGGACGGGCCGATCGCGCTGAAGCACGGCGTGGTCGCGGAACATGTCGGCCAGAAGCGGTTTGTCCTGCGCCTGCGCCGCCATAGGCAGGCTGAGCGCGATCAGTCCGGCAAACCAGTGTCGTCGCATGATGATAACTCCCTGTGTTATTGTTAGCGCTAACGCTAACCCCGCCCGCCCCTGCCGGTCAAACGCAAAAAGGCCGGACACCCTGCGGTATCCGGCCTACTTTAGTCGTATAATATGATTTTAGAGCGCGATCACACCGCCGTCGGTCTTGGTGATGACGACAGTGGCTGAACGCGGACGGCCCGCCGTGGTGCCCGACTGGCTGTAGGGCCAGTTGGAGGTGATGTTGCTGGCCGAACCGTTTTCACCCGGATGCTGGATATTGACGAACAGGGTGCGGCCATCCGGCGTCGAGTCGATACCGGTGATTTCGCATTCCTTCGGCCCAACGAGGAAGCGGCGCAACTGCATCCCCGGCGCCTTACCGACGAAGGTGCTTTGCGTCGCCGTCGCGCCGCCCGTGCCCGTATTGGTGATGGTGCGCGCGCCGCCATCGCCGACACGGCCCGGCATGGCCGCCAGCATCATACAGTTGGTGACGTCGGTATAGGCCCCGTCGTCCGTCTGTATCCACAGCAGCGGATTGACCAGACCACCGGCATTGCTGCTGCGCGAGAACCACAGACCGTCGGGGCTCGAGAAGTCGTTGGTGGCGTCAAGGCCCGAGATGTTGATATTGGTCGCATCCAGATCGGCCCCGGCCCCGAAGGCGTAGATATCCCACTGGAAGGTGGTGGCTTCCGGCGTATCCCCGGCTTCGCGCAGACGGATGATGTGGCCGTTCGGGTTGCCGAAGTTGTTCGACGTGCCCACCGGGTCATTATAGTGACGCGGATTGGCGGCATTGGTGCCGGTCAGCGGGCGGTTTGAGGCATTGTTGTTGGTCAGGGTCAGATAGACCTCGCCATTGGCCGGATTGACCGCCGCCCATTCCGGACGATCCATCTTGGTCGCGCCGACAGCATCGGCGGCCAGACGGGTGTTGATCAGCACATCGGCCTGATTGGCGAAGGCGTAGGTGGTGTTGGCCGCCGTCAGCACGCCGGTGCCGAAGACGAGCGGCAGCCACACGCCCTGACCCGTGGCGTCGAAACGCGCCACATAGAGCGTGCCGTTATCGAGATACTTGTCGCCAATGGCCAGACGATCCGTAGCGTTGGCGTCCGCCGCCGACCACGGCGTGGCCGACACGAACTTGTAGAAATATTCGCCGCGCGAGTCGTCGCCCATGTAGAAGACCGGCTTGCGGCCCGCCACAAAGTTCGCCGGCCAGGCGCCTTCATGACCCATGCGGCCCAGCGCCGTGCGCTTGCGCGGCACCGAATTGGCATCATAGGGGTCGATTTCGACCACCCAGCCGTACTGATTGGCTTCGTTGCGGTAGTCGCCCGTGCCGTCGGCGGCCTTGGTCGTATCGACCGTGGTGTTCCACTTGGAGAACTTCCACTGATCGGCGGCGCTGGCGGCGGTCACCGTGGCCCAGTTATTGGCCCCGGCAGCCCCTTGCGACAGGCCGTAACGGTTCAGCGCCACCACAGCCTTGGCGCTGCGGTTGGCATTGTCGCCCGACGCACGGCGGAAATAGCCAGCCCAGTTTTCTTCGCAGGTCAGATAGCTGCCCCAGGCGGTGATGCCGTTGGCGCAGTTATTGATGGTGCCGCGCGCCCCGGTGCCATCGGTCGAATAGACGGTCTTCAGTTGCGCGTCGCTGCGCGCCGGGCCGCTCAGCGCCATCGGCGTGTTCGGCGTGATGCGGCGGTTGAGCGCCCCACCCTGCACATAGGTCCAGGCATTGCCCGACTGCGTCACTTCGACGACGCTGACGCCGTGGGCTTCGATTTCCTTGATCGCCTCGGCTTCCAGACGCGCCGCACCGGCCGTCGGGCCATTAGCGTGCAGATAGGAGGCCGTGATGTTTTCGTGGTTCATGACCAAGAGGCCGCGCGTCGAGCTGTTGGCATCGCGCGCCGTGCCCGTCGCGGCCAGACCGAAGAAGGCCATGCCGTCGTGGTGATCGCCGGCGCGGGCGGCGAAGTTGGTGTCGGTGCCGTTATTGGCATAGGCAGCGACGCCCGACAGGATCGGGTCGCCCAGACGGTACAGCACGCTGACCGAATAGCCTTCCGGCACGGTCACGATGTCGTTCTTGTTCTTGGCCACGGCGGTGAAGCCCAGTTGCGCCGGGTTGATGGTGACCAGCGTGTCCTGAGACGTGCTGCGGCCCTGACCATCAACGGCGGTCAGGCGGAATTCCAGATTGGTGGCCGCCGCGACCGAAGGCGCGATAAAGGTCGGATTGGGCGTATTGGCGTTGGTCAGGGTGACCGACGGACCGGCGACCTGCGTCCAGCTCAGGCTCGCCGCCTGGGTGGCGCTGCCGTTAAGCGTCACGACGCGGCCCGAGGTCGAAGCCCCGACCTGACCGGCATTGACCACCGACGCCGACTTGCTGTCGTCGCTGCCGCCGCAGGCGCTCAGGCCGAACAGACCGGCCACGGCCACCATGCCGCCCAGCAGTTGACGGCGCGACTGGCGCTCAGCGATCACTTCGCTCAGCGACGGATTGGTCGAGGTGTTGAACTCAAGATCACCGTCGCTGTGACGGCCGGTCAGCTTCGAATCGGACATGTTGGGAGCCCCTCTGAATTATCTTCGGTGGCTCTTCTTCCGACGGTTGTGTGACGGGCGTTTGAAGGCTGGGTAGTGGTTTTATGACGGCTTGCGCGGGAAGCCTTTCATCGCCTCGGTGATGGCCACGGTTTTCACGCTGACCGTGGTGACGCGCTGCAACAGGTCAGTCAGGCTGTCCTCAGTCCAAGACAGACGAAAATTGGTTAAGGGAGTAATTCCATCAATTCTGGAACAGGTACGTTTGCAAGCTCTTTCGGCTCCAGCTTATGAAGCCCGCCGCCGTAAACGCGTCCTTCGCTTAAAAGCTGATCGGGGTTTATCCGATTCAAAGCTTCCCAAGCTCGCCGTACAAAGGTTGGATCGGCCTGCATCGCCTTTTCCGTCAGAGCCGTAGGATACATTGCAAGATACACATTTGCTATCGTCGCTTTCGACTTGTTCAATATGAATCGGAAAGGACGCCCATTTTTGGTATCTGCACGCCCTAGATAAGTGCAAACAACAGGTGCGGGTGGCCTAGCTTCCTGCGCATACCAAAGGCTTCGATGCCGGCATAAATACCGCTCATGCAACCCCTTGGCACGGCCTTCTTGAAGGTACGTATAGAGTTCAGGAAAACGACGCTCTATCTCAGACTCAGCAAGCTTGGAGTCGAGCAAGAATAAGCGTTTCTCTAAACACGGCACTCCTTCGGGATCAGATTCAACCTCATCTGATTTTACGTATCTTGGACTCGGCAATATGGGACGGAACAATTCAAGCGGCAATCCTCGGCGCTCAATTTCTTCTTCGGGCAATATGAAAAAGTCATTGTCCCCCGTAGCAATCCCCCGTTTGATTTTAAAAAAATCGGAAACAATGCCTCTTGTATTAGGACTACGCCTCTCGTGAACGGGAAAGCGTGTCCATTTAGACTCCTGTGCTAAAGCATCAATGGAAACGAGGCGCGAAGTCGTTGGTTCTGCAAATGTACCACCATATGTAAATTTCACATTATGGCCCGGTGGAGGGGGCGCCTTTCGGAACCAAACCACAGAAGACGAAACTAAAGCATCTGCAAACTGCACATCGCGAGGATCGAAGCGATGAATTTGTAACAAAGTGACCTGAGTCAAAAGATACTGTTTGATCGCTTTTCCATAATTTACATCCATAAATTCACTGGGAACCAACCACCCAGCGACACCTTCATCGCTCATCCATCCGTGAGCCAAAGCGATAAAGTAACAATACAGCCCCGAAAGACCACTGAGATTTACCCCTGAGATTTCGTGTGCCGTCAATCGAAGCCGGATTTTGTCTTCATTAGCAATGTGATGATGCCGAACGTAGGGTGGATTACAAATCAGCATATTGAAGCACGGTTCAGGCTTTTCTTTGGTGAAGTCTGCAAGCCGTAATTCGAGATTCGTCCCCCTCCATAGACAGATTGCCGACTCGGCGTAATGTCGATCTATCTCATAGCCACGGGCAGCCGAGATACGAGCATTTGGATAGAGAGAGCGCAGGGCCGAATAAAATGATCCAGTCCCAATGGCAGGGTCAAGAAAACGGATATCCTCGGTCTCACCCAAGAGAACGCCCGCGTGAGTTATAATCTGATTTGCAAGTGTTCCGGGGGTCGCAAACTGGCCCAGCTTATTACGCTCGCCTCGGCTTTTTGCAGCATCCAAGTCTTCTTGCAAAATAAGACGTTTTTGTTCGTGAGAAATTGTAACGCGCGGATTCACAGTCCGAATTTCTCCAAGTCATCGATCCTATGTTCCCAAACCCAGTCTATGCCTTCGGCGGCTTCGTAGCCCAGATAGCCGCTGTCAAAATAACCACATAAAAAGAGATTGAATTGAACATCCGCCCCATAGGTAGAACGGAGCTGATGCATTTTAGCAGCTTCTTCTTTACGGCGTTTGTTCGTATTGGTGAAATCGCCCGCTGACTTCGCCTCGATAAACACAGGCAATTGCCCTGCAACACGGGAGAGAGGCATTATTACCGCATCAACCGGAATATTAACTGATTTACTCCCGTCTTCGTGAGTAGTTGGGACATTCATACGAAAACTGAAAGTACCGGGCTGCATCTGGTTAAATTTGACTTGTGCACCTTCTGCAAGCTGGGTGTAGCCTCTCATCTCCAGCCAGGACTTGATAGCCGCTAATTGTCGTTTTTCCTGAGCATTGCGGATAATTGGGTTCGCCACGGCACTACAGAGCCGGT
Organism: Asticcacaulis sp.; assembly: GCF_027484505.1. Classification (GTDB taxonomy): domain Bacteria; phylum Pseudomonadota; class Alphaproteobacteria; order Caulobacterales; family Caulobacteraceae; genus Asticcacaulis. The sequence continues at coordinate 19,795 of NZ_JAIXSV010000327.1, read as the reverse complement.
CGGCTACGATGGTGGCGGCACGGTATATTTCGACTTCAGTTGGGTTTTGTTTACGTTGTAGCCAGACAAAAATATCCGGGTCAATCATTCGCCGGATTGTTATCGCAATCTTTTCCAACTGAGCATTTGCATGGTCAAACGCCATCCGTAACGGTATGCGCTTGTCTTGCTCCATACACTTGACGAAGCCAGGAGAGACGCCAGATAACCCGATCAACCTGTCAACTGCAATTGGCGGACAGGTTGACATACGAAGACTGGGCAGAATTTCCGGGTGGCGACGCAAAGTCTCAGGTTCAATGTCTCTTAAATAATGCGTTATCTTAAGAGCTTCTGTGACACTGTCTGTCACACGTAACCGAGTTTCACGAAATGCATCTGGCGCGAATTTCATAAACCATGAATTATACATGTCAACCGACTGCAATATATCGGCTTTCCATAGATGTGGCTTATCAAGATTAACCGGCATGAGGCATCCTAACTGATTCTCTGTCCTTCAGCCCGCCAACATCTTTAACCTGTTTGAGCCGAGGCCCACCCCAAACAGCTTGATTGTCGAATCGAAAGCGAATTAATCATTCAACTCGTATCTATAATTTACCAGCGCGTTCTGCTGAATACGGATGTACAATTGAATTTTACGCCCCGCTCGCACAAAAAAAGCCAGCGTTTCCGCTGGCTTTTTCCGGTTTGATGGCCGCGTGGCCGATCAGTATTCGTCGTCTTCCTCGTCATGGACGGGCTTGGACGGGGCCGAGCCGAAGACGTCTTCGACCGTCAGGTCGGCCTTGCGCGAGAAGGTCTCTTCTTCCTCGTCGAACGGCACCACGACCGGGGCGGCCGGTTGCAGCGACGGATCATCCAGCGGGATGCCCAGCTTTTCGGCCTGCTTGCGCTTGACTTCGGCGGCCTTTCTGACGGCGGCATCCAGCTCGATCTGAGACACGAGGCCCAGCGTCACCGGATCGACCGGTTTCAGGTTGGCGGCGTTCCAGTGGGTGCGGTTGCGCACCTGCTCGATGGTGGTCTTGGTGGTGCCGAGCAGCTTGGAAATCTGCGCGTCGGTGACTTCCGGGTGGTTCTTGACGAACCAGTAGATGGCGTCCGGGCGGTCCTGACGGCGCGACACGGGCGTGTAGCGCGGGGCCTTCTTCTGCGGCTTGAGCAGTTCGGCGTGGCGGCTCTTTTGCGCCTGCATACGGTAAGACGGGGTCTTTTCCGCCTTGTCCAGTTCTTCGCGGGTCAACTGACCATTGGCGATCGGGTCGGCCCCGCGGATGTCGCGCGCCACTTCGCCGTCGGCAATGCCTTTCACTTCGAGCAGGTGCAGGCCGCAGAAATCGGCGATCTGCTCGAACGAGAGGCTGGTATTATCGACCAGCCACACGGCGGTCGCTTTCGGCATCAGGATATCGGCCATATTCAGTCTCACAAATAGCTACGCCCGGCCTTTGCGACCGGGCGTGAGGGGATTCTTGATACCGCTATAGACCGATTTTTCATCGAAGGGAATAGGATTATCCGCGACAAAACGGGCAGCCCGGTCACCACTTCAAAACCACCTTGCCGGTGTGCTGGCCGCTGTCGAGATAGGCCTGCGCCGCGCCGGCGGCGGCGGCGTCAAACACCTTAGCCAGCACCGGGCGGATGGCCCCGGCTTCGATCAGCGGCCACACCTGTTCGGCCACCGCCGCGCTGAGACGGGCCTTTTCGTCGGCGCTGCGCGGCCTGAGCATCGAACCGGTCAGTATGCCCTGTTTCTGCATCAGGCGGGGCAGCTCGATTTCGGCAGTATTGCCGCGGATCATCCCGACCTGCACGATGCGGCCCCGGTGTTTGAGGCACAGGATGTTTTTGGGCGTGTAGTCGCCGCCCATGATGTCGAGCACCACATCGACCCCGCCAAGGTCTTTGACCGGCGTCACGAAGTCGCTGTCGCGGGTGTCGATGACGTGATCGGCCCCCAGCGCCTTCACCCACGCCGCCCGCTCCGCCCCGCGGACCGTGGCGATGACGCGGGCACCAAAGCCCTTGGCCATCATTACCGTCATCGAACCGATACCAGAATTGGCCCCGTGGACCAGCACGGTCTCACCGGCCTGCAACGCGCCGTGCTCCATCAGATTGGCATAGACGGTCAGGCACACTTCGGGCAGGCCCGCTGCTTCGGCCTCGCTCAGACCGCGCGGCACCGGCAGGAGGTGGCGGGCATCGACGCTGACATATTCGGCATAGCCACCGCCATTGACCAGGCTGCACACGCGGTCGCCCGCTGTCCACAGATTTTCGTCGCTGTTGACGGTTTCGACCGTCCCGGCGACCTCAAGGCCCATAATCGGCGACGCACCGGGCGGCGGCGGGTAGCTGCCCTGCCTTTGCAGGATGTCGGGGCGGTTCACACCGGCGTGGCTGACCCGAATTAACACATGTCCCCGCCCCACTTCGGGACGCGGCACATCGCCCACATACAGATCATCGGCAGAGTGGCCGCCTTCGCGGATGAGAATAGCTTTCATGATCAACCGTGCCGCTTGCTTTCTTCGCCCCATGGGGGTTTTATAGGACATGTAGAGACATTTACGGCCCGCGCAACGGTTCGCGCGCTGGCTGCAAAGGTTTCCAAGCCCTGATATAACCCCAGAGGAGACGCCGCATGTCGGACGAGGAAGCGTTTACCCCCGCTTTTCGCTCAGGCACCGGGCCGGGCGGGCCGCTGAATGCCTTGATCCATGAGGATCTGAGCGGTTATTCGGTCATCGACCTTAAGGAGCGCATCGGCGCGCTTGAGGCCGAAATCGTGCGTACCCGGACTATGCTGGACTCCAAGCAGAGTGGTCGCAGCGCGGCGGAAGCCCTGTTCTCCTTCAAGGGGAGTTAGGGCTTTATTAGGGAGCCGCGTGTCAGGTGCGCGCCCCGTCCTGTCGCTTCGGGTGGCACGCCCGTTGCAGGACGATCAGTGATCTTGGGGGTGCGGTTTGCGCCCCTTACGTATTGTGTGTTTTGAGATTTTCCGAAGGCCAGCCATGTCCGATACCGGTGCCGTAGTTTCCCTGTCACAGCGTGCGGACCTCGTGCGTGATTTTGCCCGTTCGGACCTGTTCGACCGGACCTTCCGCGAAGGCATGGGTCTGGTGGAAGAAACCGCCTCCTATCTGGACGGCGACGGCCGCCGCGACTCACGCATCCTGAGCCGCGAAGACGCCCTGCTCTATGCCGGTGAGTCCATGCGCCTGACCACGCGCCTGATGCAGATTGCCTCGTGGCTGCTGGTGCAGCGCGCCGTGCGCGAAGGCGATATGGAAGCCACCGACGCCTGCGACGAAAAATATCGCCTGTCGGCCGCCGCCCAGAGCGAATATGGCGACCAGCTTAAGGTGCTGCCGCAGGGCCTGCTGGAACTGCTGGACCGCTCCAACCGCCTGTATGATCGCATCTCGCACCTCGACCGCCGTATGTTCGTAGAGGCCGAGGCCGACAAGCCGCAGACAAATCCGGTGCTGGATCAGATGGCCCTGCTGCGCAATACGTTTGGCAACCTCTGATATTCTCCTCCCCTGTAGCGAAGCGCACGGGGGAGGTGTCGCCGCGAAGTCGGCGACGGAGGGGGCATTTACCAACCGTTTCGACCTCTCCCCTGCGAAGCGGGTGGGATGAAAAACTTGCCCCCGGCCCGCTTTTGGGGCAGGACGAGGCGATGACCTTGCAACTCTACCTCATCACGCCACCGACCATTGCCGACCACACCGCCTTTGCGCGCGCTCTGGACGACGCCCTGTCGGCCGGGTCGGTTCCGGCCCTGCAAATTCGACTCAAAGACGTGTCGCTGGATGAAATCCGTGCCCTGACGCGGCTGATCACGCCGATCGCTCACCGGCACGGCACGGCGGTGCTGATGAACGATCATGTCGATCTGGCCAAGGAGTTGCGGCTTGATGGCGTGCATGTGGGTCAGTCCGACACACCCTACAAGGAGGCGCGCAAGCGGCTGGGGACCGAAGCCATGATCGGCGTCACGTGCCACAATAGCCGCCATCTAGCCATGGAGGCCGCCGAGGCCGGGGCCGACTATGTTGCCTTCGGAGCCTTCTATCCGACCGCCACTAAGATGGTCGAACATATGGCCGAGCTAGACACCCTGACCATCTGGCAGGAGACGATGGAAGTGCCCTGCGTCGCCATCGGCGGCATCACCGCGGCGAATGCGGCCGAAGTGTCCGCAGCCGGGGCCGACTTTATCGCCGTGTCCGGCGCCGTCTGGACCCATCCGGACGGCCCGGCGGCCGGCGTCAGGGCGTTGCTGAGCGCGATCTGACCTACTCCACCGCCGCCGAAGGTGACGGCCAGCCGACCGACATTTCGACGATGACCGGTTGCAGCGCCTGCATATTGGGGTTGGATGATGCGACCTGCGTGTCGCCGACAATATCGCTGGTCAACTGACCGGTGTGGCTTTCCGGGGGCGCGAAGCGTAGGCTCAGCACGCAGTCGCCCGACATCATACCGAGCGTGCCGCCCTTGAAGTCCGCCGCATAGCCGCCGTAGTCCCAGTCAAAACCATAAAGGTCAAACGCCTTGCCATTGGCCGCCTCAACCGCTTTCAGCGCAGACCCGATGCGGATATTGCCGGGACCGGACCACTGCACCGCGCCGCGACCGATGCGCACATCCGCCACCTGCGTTTTGGCTTCGTCCCAGAAGGTGACCACCACCTTGCGCGCCGGATCGTCGGGATAGAGGACGACGGCGCTTTCGGTCGTGCCTTCCGGCCCAGGCACCGTTTCTTCGCGCGTCTTACCGGCAAAGGCCTGAAGCAGTTGTGCCGCTGTGGCTGATCTGGCCACCGGCGTTTCGCACGACAGGATTTGCGCGCCCTGATCCGCGATGGATGACGACGACACGCCTGAGCCTTCGTCCGATGCCGCCGGCGTGTCCGGCTTGCCACAGGCCGTCAGGGTCAGAAGGGCCATAAGGGCTATACCAGTCGGCTTAAGCATGTCGCGCTCCTCTTTGTCTCAACGGGCGTTACCATGCGCTGGCGCGCATAAAAAGTCGATTCCCGCTGCGGCTTCGCGGCCCCTTGCCTCGTCTGGGGTAAGCGTGTAGTAACGCGCGCAAACTCTTCTGGGCCTCCGCGCTCGCTCCTTGACAAGTCGAATCCATGAAAATCAACGCCAATACCATCAAACCGGGCATGATCCTCGAATATCAGAACGGTCTGTGGGCCGTCGTGAAGACCGAGCACGTGAAGCCCGGCAAGGGCGGTGCCTTTGCCCAGGTCGAAATGAAGAACCTCGTCACCGGCACCAAGCTGAACGAGCGCTTCCGTTCCGACGATACGGTCGAGCGTGCGGTGCTGGAGCAACGCGATCACTCGTACCTGTATGAAGATGGCGACATGCTGGTGTTCATGGATCAGGAAAACTACGAGCAGATTTCGCTATCGAAGGACTGGGTCGGCGAAGATCAGGTCCGTTTCCTGCACGACGGCATGATCGTCGTCATCGAATCGCACGAAGGCAAGCCGATCAGCATGAGCCTGCCCGACACGGTGGTGCTCGAAGTCATCGAAACCGAGCCGACCATCAAGGGCCAGACCGCCTCGTCTTCCTATAAGCCCGCCAAGGCCTCCAACGGTATGCGCGTCATGATCCCGCCCTTTATGGGCACGGGCGAGCGCATCGTCGTTTCGACCGAAACCGGCGAATATATGCGCCGCGCCGACTAGGTTTCACATCCCTCCCTGCTTGCGGGGAGGGGGGACCGCAATGTCTCTAGAAGCGAAGCGTTAGCACGCTTCTATGGGCGGTGGATGGGGGACCGTCATGAACACAGCCCCCTCCATCATTTCGCTTCGCTCAATGCCACCTCCCCCGTTTCACAGGGGAGGATGAAGGACACCACATGGTAATCCAATCCGCCCTCATTCAGGCCATGGTCGCCGCCATCCGCAAGGCGTGCAAGGGCGTGTCCCGCGACTTCGGCGAAATCAGCGAGCTTCAGGTCTCGCGCAAAGGCCCCGGCGACTTCGTCACCGCCGCCGACAAGCGCGTCGAAGCCGCCTTGTTCGAGGAACTGACCCGCCTGCGCCCCGGCTACGGCTTTCTGGGGGAAGAACAGGGCCTGCGCGAAGGCACGGACAAGACGCACCGCTGGATCGTCGATCCCATCGACGGCACTACCAACTTCATGCACGGCATCCCGGTGTTTGCCTGCACCGTGGCGCTGGAACGCGATGGTGAGATCGTCGCCGGTGTGACCTATAACCCGATCACCAACGACCTCTACTGGGCCGAAAAGGGCAAGGGCGCCTACCACAATGACCGCCGCCTGCGCGTTTCGGCACGCAAGGTGATGGAAGACAGCCTGATCGCCACCGGCCTGCCCTTTATCGGCAAGACCGGCCACGCACAGGCCCTGAAAGAACTGCATCAGATCATGCAGCGCACGGCGGGTATCCGCCGTCTGGGGGCCTGCTCGCTCGACCTCGCCATGGTGGCCGCGGGTCGGGTGGATGGCTATTGGGAACGCGGTCTGAAGCCGTGGGATATGGCCGCCGGGACCCTGCTGATCACCGAAGCGGGCGGCAAGATCGGCTCGCTGGACGGTGATCAGTCGCCGCTGATCACCGGCGAAATGCTGGCCGCCAATCACGAGCTTTATCCGCAACTGCTGGAAAAGCTGCAACTGGCGAAGTGATCATCCATTCGCCAGGATGAGGAATATCCATGCGGCCGTGAACCCCACCATAATGGCGCTGCCGATCAATAACCATAACTGACGCAGCGCCAGACTCTTTGCGGTTACACCGGCTGAACTGGCTTCAAGCTCATTCAGCACATCGTTCAAAGCATTGGAAAGGCCACTGATAACCGTCACCCTGTTGATCGCAAGTCGGTCGATAGTAGCTCTGAGTTGATGCAACCGCTCATAATTAGCTTCCGGCCTGAGTTTGGGCCCTTCCCCTGATAAGGTAAGGTCGGGCACATCCAGTCGAATAGAGGCATTGGACTCTATGTCGTTCACTGGCCGCTTGCCGTTGGGGTCCGTCAGTTCAATCACAGCCCTGAGATCTTTGGAAAGCGAAGAATTAAAGGCTTTTACCCAGCGGTCCAGGGCCGCTAGATTTCCGCGTATAATCTGACCGCGTGCATCAAGTTCGAGAAGCCCGACCTCTGCTGATGTTTTAATAGCCTCATCCAAAGGTGCCAGAAAAGCCGCGATAGCATCGCGATTAAAGGATCGTGCCCTGCGAAATTCGACCCTTACGGCGAGTACAACAGGGACTGAGACAATGAGGGCAATGGTCGTAGAGGTAGCTATGGCCGTGAAAGCATTTTTGAAGATAACATCGAATATCTTGCTAAGAAAAGCGTCCCGGGCAGCCGTACCGGCACTGTCAACAAAAGCGGCCGGAGTCGTAATAACGGTTTGCCACAACGCGGCGATGGCTATGATACACACGAAGGTAGCGAAGGCCGTCGCCAGCCACATCCAGATGCGATAAAGCCAAACCTCGAGTGTTCCTGCGACCTTCGCCATTATCCTGCCCCCCAGCCTACAAAGGTTAACCTGCCAGAGCTATTAACCTTTGTCTATGCCTCACGAACAACTCAGACGCGATCAGGCGTCGATCAGGACGTCCGCACTGACGGGCTGCGCAACCGGCGCAATGCCGCGGAAGACCATCCCGATCAGCTTGTCAGCCTCTTCGGCATTCATCATATGGAAGCGCCCGGCCAGAAAGCGGAACATCAGCGGGCCATAGATCAGATCAAGCCCCATCTGCATGTCGATATCGCTGCGCAGGTCGCCGCGCTCGACGCCCCGCCGCCAGATGGTCGCCACGGCTTCGCGGCGCTGGTTGAGGAAGCTTTCCAGCAGGGCCTGATTGAAGGTTTCATCCCCCTGCCCTTCGGCAATCAGTTGCGCCAGCGTGCGCCCGGCCGCCGACGCATAGAAGGCCATGGCATCACGCATCGCCATCAGGAAGTCACGCTCCGACGAGCCGGTGTCCGGCACGACGATTTCATCGCTCATGCGCGCCATAAAGGCATCGAAGGCGATATGCAGCTTATTCGGCCACCACTTGTAAAGGGTTGCCTTGGATACCCCGGCCTTGCGCGCAATGGCTTCGGCCGTGATGTCGCGCAGGTTCCCGGCTTCCAGCAGGTCGAGCGTCGCCTGAAGGATCTGTTCGCGCGCGCTTTCCGAGCGCGGGCGACCCCGCGGGCGCTTTACGGGGGGCGAGAGTGTGTCGATGGTCATTTACGCGGCCTCGGATTGATACAAACTCAGATTACGCCAGGCCGACAGTTCGGCCTGTAAGGCGCTCAGGCGGCGCAGCGCCCGTTCATAGGCGCGCGCCCCCAGCACCAGATGGCCCGGCGCTTCGGGCAGGTCCATGGCGCGCAACACGGCTTGCGCGCGCCCGGCCATGACCATCTCGTCCAACTCTTCCTGCCACAGACGCGCCGGCCCAAGCCGCGTGTCATAATCGGCGATCACCTGACGCGCGATGAGGCGCGCCTCCGGGCCACCCAGCATACCGGGGTCTACCGTTGTCACCTGAATGCCCAGTGGCTTCAGTTCCTGCGTCAGGGCTTCGGACAGGCCGATCACCGCGCCACGCACGGCATGGGTCAGGCCGAAGCCTGCGGCCTGCTCCGGATGGCACGAAGCCAGCGTCACCACATGGCCGCGGCGGCGTTCGCGCATGTGCGGCAGCACTTCGCGCATGACATTGAGCACGCCAAACAGATTGGTTTCAAACAGGCGGCGCACTTCGAGGTCGCTCGCCTCCTCCACCGCGCCGATCAGGCTGGCGCAGGCATTATTGACCAGAATATCAATATGACCAAAGCAGCGGATGGCCGTATCGACCGCCACACGCACTTCGTGGGCGTCATCGGAGTCCATGGCCAGCGCCACCAGCGCATGGGCATAGTCTTCAAACCCGGTGGCAAAAGTTTCCGGGCGGCGGCCCGTGGCCACCACAAAATCACCGCGTTCGAGCGCGGCACGCACCAGTTCACGCCCCAGGCCATGCGAGGCCCCGGCGATGAACCATACCCGGTGGCTTTCCGACGCTTCGGAAACCTCTCCGGCGTTCAACACATCATCTGACACGGTACACGATCCCAAAGCGGCCGGTGCGGGTGAGGACGGCCAAACTCATCCGGATGGGGGAGGTTCCGGGTTGCCGCTATATAAAACTGTACGTACAGTATATCAATGATATGAAGACGTGAATACGTATTCAGTCCGTTAAATACATGACTTCAAAAGGGAAAATTTTTCTCGCATGAGTAGATTTTTATCCCCGATCACGCGATTTACGGGCTTATGATACCGTTTGTACACAACCGTAACAATTGTTGATGGATTTCGGCCCTTCAGCGCCTCAGGCCCCGAATTGCAGCTCCGCCAGACATCTTGTGTTTTGTCTGGCGGTAACAGCATTCAGCACCTCAGGCCCCGAATTGCAGCTCCGCCAGACGGGCATACAACCCACCCTGCGCCACCAGTTCTTCGTGCGTCCCCTGCTCGACCACGCGACCTTCGTCCATCACCACAATGCGGTCGGCCTTGAGCACTGTGGCCAGCCGGTGGGCGATGACCAGCGTCGTGCGTTCGCTCATCGCCTCGTTCAGCGCGTCCTGCACCAGCCGCTCGTTTTCCGCATCGAGCGCCGAGGTCGCCTCATCGAGCAGCAGCACCGGGGCCTGACGCACCAGCGCGCGGGCAATCGACAGGCGCTGCTTCTGCCCGCCGGACAGGGACTTGGCGCGTTCGCCCAGAGGCGTATCAAAGCCCTGCGGCAGGGCCTCGATGAAGGCGTGCGCCTGTGCCTTCACCGCCGCCGTGCGGATATCATCAGGCGTGGCGTCTTCCCGGCCGAAACGGATATTTTCAGCGGGTGAGGTCGAGAACAGGGCGGCATCCTGCGCGACCAGAGACAGGCGGCGACGCACCGCCTTGGGGTCGGCTTTGGCAATATCGACACCATCCAGCGCAATCGTACCCGCCGTGGGTTCGTAATAGCGCAGAAGCAGCTTGAACACAGTCGATTTCCCCGCCCCCGACGGCCCGACCAGAGCCACCGTCTCACCGGGCTGTACGCTGAGCGAAAAACCGCTCAGGACCGGCTGTTCCGGGCGCGCCGGATAGGCGAAATCGACCTGATCAAACACCACCGCGCCGCGCGCCGGTTCCGGCAGCGGCAGAGGATTGGCGGGGGCAACGATGGTCGGCTGCGCCGTCAGCAGCTCGTCGATGCGGCTCATGGCACCGGCCGCCTTTTGCACATCGCCCCAGGTTTCCGACAGCGAGCCTACCGAACCGGCGACCAGCACGGACAGCATGACGAACTGGATCAGCGTGCCTTCCGACATCTCCCCGGCCAGTACCGCCCGCGACCCCAGCCACAGCACAAAGGCAATGCCGCCAAACACCAGCGAAATGACCAGCGCCGTCATCAAGGCCCGCGCGCCCATGCGCTTCAGCGACTGACGAAAGGCCGTTTCCACGCCGTCGCCAAAGCGCCCACGCGCATAGTCTTCGCGCACAAAGGCCTGCACGGTTTCCAGCGCATCGAGCGTTTCACCCGCCGTGCCGACGGCAGCGGCAAAACTGTCCTGCGTCTGGCGCGTCAACTGGCCCACGCGTTTGCCGAAGGTGAACAGCGGCACCAGCACCACCGGGAAAATACACAGCACGAACAGCGTCAGTTTGGGACTGACGAACATCAGCAGGATCAGTCCGCCGACGAACGAAATGCCGTTCCTCAGCGCCATGGATATCGAGGTCGAAACCAGCGTATCGACGATCTGAAGGTCCGTGGTCAGGCGCGAAATCACCTCGCCCGTGCGGATTTTCAGGAAGAAGCCGGGATCGAGGCCCAGAATGTGGTTGAACACATCCTTGCGCAGATTGGCCACCACCCGCTCACCCAGCTTGGTGATGTAGAAGTAACGCAGCGCCGTCGCCAGAGCCAGCACCAGCGCTACCCCGGCCATCACCCCAAACCACAGGTTCAGTTGCGACGCGTCCTGAGAGCCGAAACCATTGTCGATCAGGTAACGCGAGGCGACCGTCAGGGACAGGGTGGCCCCCGACGACAACAGCAGGAAGAAGATGGCAAAGACCGCATCGACCTTCAGCCGCGCAATATAGGGCCACAGGCGCAATAATGGCTTGAGGTTGCGCGTCTTTTCCCGCCCGGCAGCGGCGGAGGTGATCTGCCCTACCAGTTCGGCTCCCGATCCGGGGCGGTCTTTGAAGGCATCGGCGTCGCTGTGCGGGGGTGTCTGTGCGGTCATAAACCCGCGTTTAATGCGTTATGGCTTGCGCCGCAACGCCGCTTACGCTATGAGCCGCGCTTCGCTGTAACAGCTTCACCCTTTCTTCGCGTCCGCATCCCTGCTGGCCGGACGTTTTTAAGGACTTAATAGAGATGAAAAAAGACGGTCACCCCGACTATCACTGGATCACGGTTACCCTGACCGACGGTTCGTCCTATCAGACCCGCTCGACCTACGGCAAGGAAGGCGCTGTCCTGAACCTCGACATCGACCCCCGCACGCACCCGGCGTGGACCGGCGGTCAGAACACCCTGCTTGACCGCGCCGGCCGCGTGTCGCGCTTCAACAACAAGTTCGGCGGCTTCCTTAAGAAGTAACTGTGAGCTGACGCTCATGGGCTTAAGAAGTAAGCCTCAGCACTTAGTTGCAGATTTTAAAACCGGCTCAGGCAACTGGGCCGGTTTTTTGTTGTCCTTGCCTCTGTGAAGCGGCGAAGCCACGTGAAGTCGATGACAGGCAAGGTTCAACCCCGGGTTAAAAACCACAGATTGCACAGATCAAGAGCGTCTAACGGCAGCTTTATCTGGATTAATCCGAGGCGCGAAGCGCCCATCTGTGTAATCTGTGGATACCTTCTCTTCCTGCGTTGGGGGCAAAAGGCGACGGGCTTACGGCACCACGGTTACAAACAGATAGGTGGCAAAGATCACCAGATGCGTCACGCCCTGCAACACGGTCGTGCGCCCCGTGCCCAGTGAGAAAATCGACACCACAAACGACAGCAGCAGCAGGACCATCGACTTGGTATCGAGCCCCAGCGACAGGGGCCAGCCCATGATGACACTTAAGACCGCCACCGCCGGGATAGTCAAACCGATCGTCGCCAGAGCCGAGCCCAAAGCGAGGTTGAGGCTGGTCTGAAGGCGGTTACGCCGCGCCGCCTTGATGGCCGACAGGCTTTCGGGGGCCAGCACCAGAGCCGCGATCAGCACCCCTACCACGGCCAGCGGCAGGCCGGCGCCCACCACCGCCTTTTCGATATGCGGCGACAGGCTCTTGGCCAGTAGAACCACCCCGGCCAGCGCCACGATCAGCACGCCGAAGGCGATCAGGGTTTCTTTCAGCGTCGGCGGCTCGGCATGGACGTCGGGTTTCAGATCACCTTCACCCGACGGCAGGAAATAGTCGCGGTGACGCACCGTCTGCACCAGCACAAAGGCCCCGTAGAGGATCAGCGACACCACGGCGACGAAGATCAGTTGTGACGTCGAAAAGAACGGCCCCGGTACGGAGGAGGTAAAGTTCGGCAGGACCAGAGACAAAGACGCCATGGCCGCCAGCACGCACAGGGCCGAACTGACGCCTTTGAGCACAAAGCGCTGCTCGTGATGGCGCACCCCGCCGACCAGCAGACAGATGCCGACAATGCCATTCATAATGATCATGATGGCTGCAAACACCGTGTCGCGGGCCAGAGTCGCGGTATCGCCTGACCCCGACAGCATCAGCGACACGATCAGAGACACCTCAATGATGGTCACGGCAATGGCCAGAACCAGCGTACCGAAGGGCTCCCCCACCCGATGCGCTACGACCTCGGCATGGTGCACAGCCGCCAGAACGCAGCCCATCATGATCACCGCTGCTCCGATCACCCCGGCCAGCCCCAGATAGGACAGGTGCGCCAGATAGGCCCCCATCCCCAGAAACGGCACGACCAGCGTCCATAAGGGCAGGACCGCGTGCGCAGGGCTGTGCGGCTTGGGGCTCTCTGCCGGCGAAGGGGTACGTGTATCGTTATGGGTTTCGGGGTGGGTTTCTGGCATTCGGTCGCGTAGCTCCTGTGTGGCGAGGGGACGGCCCGGACGGATCGACAGGCCTCTTTTCAGACATAGGGTGCCCAGTCACCATTTCAAACCCGGATAGAAACGATTTGGGCGGTCTATCCCGGTTCCCAGCCCGGCGGGGCCATCTCAAATCCGGCAAAATCAAACCCCGGCGCGACCGTACATCCGACCAGAGTCCAGTCTCCCAGGCTCTCTGCGCTTTGCCAGCCGCCGACGGGCACCACGCCCTGCGGCCTCTGCCCGCTCAGCACATCCGGCCCCAACACGACATCCCACCCGCGCCCTTCATGATGCAGGCTGAGTTTCAGTGGCGCACCGGCATAGTAGTGCCACACCTCAACGGCATCTATGCGGTGCCAGTGCGAACGCTCCCCCGCCTGAAGCAGGTAATAGATGGCCGAAGACGCGCCGCGCCCTTCATGGACATTATCCCGAAAGGTTTCGACATAGTACCCGCCTTCCGGATGCTGCTGCATTTTCAATTCGGCGATGATGGCCTGGGCGTCGGTCATGGCGCGTCTCCTTTGCAGCCCTCAGCTTAGCCTGAATTTTGCGGCGCATCAGGCATAAAACGCTAATGACACGCCGCCGCATATCCTGTAATGCGCGCGCTCATCGTACTGTCACCTTTTGCTGATACGCCGTCAGGTGTAACCGGGGTAAGTCTTCCTGAAATGATCATTCAGACCGCCACGACCGAAACCATCGAAGAAAACGGCTGGGCCACGGCCAGAACCCTGGCCGAAGCCCTGCCCTTTATCCAGATCTACGACCGCGAAATCGTCGTGGTGAAATACGGCGGTCACGCCATGGGTCAGGAAGAAACGGCGCGCATCTTTGCTTCGGACATCGTACTGCTGAAACTGCTGGGCATCCATCCGATCGTCGTGCACGGCGGCGGGCCGCAGATTTCGGCCATGCTGGGTCGGGCGGGCGTCAAATCGACCTTTATCGACGGCCTGCGCGTCACCGACGAAGCGACCATGGAAATCGCCGAAATGGTGCTGTCGGGCGCGGTGAACAAGGAAATCGCCTCGTGGATCACGCGCGCCGGTCAGGAAGCCGATGTGCGTGGCGTCGGCCTGTCGGGCAAGGACGCCAGCCTGATTACCGTCGAAAAGGCGACACGCCTGAAAAAAGACCCGGATTCGATGATCGAACAGGTGGTCGATCTCGGCTTTGTGGGTGAGCCCAAGCGCGTGGACGATAAGCTGCTGCGCACCCTGATCGGTGATCTGGAGCACGACTATGTGCCGGTCATAGCCCCCATCGGCGTGGCCGAAGACGGTGCGACCTATAACATCAATGCCGACACCGTGGCCGGAGCGGTGGCGGGTAAGATGAACGCCAAGCGCATGTTGCTGCTGACCGACATTGCCGGCGTGCTGGACGGTGAAAAGCGCCTGATCCGTCAGATGACGGTGTCTGAAGCCAAGGCCCTGATCGAAACCGGCGTCGCCGTCGGCGGCATGATCCCCAAGCTCGAAACCGCCATTGCCGCCATCGACGCGGGTGTGGAAGCCGTGGTTATCCTCGATGGCCGCCGCCCACACGCCATGCTGGTCGAGCTGTTTACCGAACACGGCGCGGGCACGCTGATCACGCGGGATTAGGTTAAATTTAGCCACGAAAAACACGAAAAGCTCGAAAATTCAGTTCCTTCACACAGGGCTAGCTCTCGTAAAACGAGGCACAAAAAGCCTACTTTTTCAGCTTTTCGTGTTTTTCGTGGCCAAGACCTTTTATCGCTACGCCCAACAAATCGCTTGAACATAAACAGGTAAAATCCGAAACAGGCGGTATGAGCCCGCATGTTCAAAACCTCCCGCACGTTTCCACCTGGCTGTTCGATCTCGACAACACCCTCTATCCGCCCGAAGCCGAGGTCATGGCCCTGGTCGAAGGCCGTATGACCGATTTCGTCATGCGTCAGACGGGCCTGCCGCGCGAAGAGGCGAGAGCGCTCCAGAAAAAATACCTCTATGAGCACGGGACGACCCTCGCCGGGCTGATGGCCTATCACGACATCGACCCCTATGCCTTTATGAACGAGGTGCACGACGTGTCGCTGGACGGGCTTGTCCCCGACGTGACCCTGAATGCCGCCATCACCGCCCTGCCCGGTCGCAAGCTGGTCTTCACCAATGGCGACGAACAGCACGCCTATCGCATCCTCGACAAGCTGGAGATGACCACCCTGTTCGAGGACGTGTTCCATCTGGGCCATGCGGACCTGATCCCCAAGCCGAACCTCGTCACCTTTCACCGCATGATGCAAAAGCACGCGGTGACCGGTCCCGAAACCGCCTTCTTCGAAGACAGCCCGAAGAACCTCAAACCCGCGCACGAGCTGGGCATGACGACCATTCTCGTCGGCCCGCACGCCGAAGCCAATGCCGATGATTTCGTGCATATCCGGGCAGCGTCGCTGAAAGTTTTCCTTACGGAATGAACGGCGTTCAAAATTAACTTGACGCGCCGGAAATTCTGAACCATGTTCATTTAGAGCGCCTTTCCGCTCCTGCCGGATCGGAAGTGCCCTCTAAATTTTTTTTTTGACGCGCACCTCTTTCCGAAAAGTGCGTCACACTTTTCGGGGTGCGCTCTAACGCCGTTCACAGGCGTGTCACGGAGCTCATGGTCATGTTCAAACCGATTGCCCTTATCCTGTTCGCGTCAGCCCTTGCCCTGCCCGCCGCCGCGCAGGACAGCCTTGAAAACACCTCCAAAGCCGCAGCCAATTCGGTCGAAGCCACCGCCCAGTTGTCGGGCGCGGGCGTGATGGTGGTCGCGGGCAGCGCCGCATTGCCCTTCGTCGCTGTTGGGGCTTCCGCCGAAAGCACCGGTGCGGCCCTCCGCGATTCCGGCGAGGCCGTCTGGGACGAAGCCAATAAACCGCTGACGGTCAGCCCCGAAACCGTGGTAGCGCAGGACGCGCCGGATGTCCCGCGCGAGGCCGAAAAACCGCAAAAGAAGGCGCAGTAAGATGTGGCGGGCGGCCCTGCTGGCCGTATCCCTGCTCCTTCCCACCGGTGCGTGGGCGGGCAACGAATCCGGCGACAGTGCCGCCAACACCAAACCGCATTTCAGCCCGCCCGAAGCCGCCGCCTTCGCCAAACAGATCGAGCAAAATCTGGCGGCCAAAGGCGCGCGAGTGGCCATTGTCTTTCGCACCAGCCGTCCGCATGACAAGCTGCCGCCCGGCATCGCCTATACGCACGGGGCCTTCTGGGTCCACAGCGACATCACCACCGCCGACGGACGCCATCTTCAGGGCTATGCGGTCTATAATCTCTATCATGGCGACGGAAAGACCGTGCCGGTCAGCCAGTCCTACCTGAAGCAGGACTTCCCGCTGAACTTCGCCAGCATCTCCGCCGAAGACGATGTCGGAGTCATCCTCCCGACGCCGGAAATGCAGCGGCGGCTGCGGACATTGATCGGCACGCCCGCCTATGCGCGCCTGCACGTCACCGACTATTCGCTGGTATCCAATCCGCTGGATGCGAAATACCAGAACTGCGTGGAATTTGTGCTGGATGTCGTCGCAGCGGCAGCGTGGGAGACGGACTCCTACCCGCAGATCAAGGCCAATCTGACGCGCTGGTTTGAACCGACCACCGTCAGAGCCGGCTTCCTGCAACGCACGCTGGGGCCGATGGCCGATGCGCGCCTGCGCACCGACGATCATCCCGGCCCAATCCGCACCGCCACCTATGAGAGCCTGTCGGCGTTTATGCTCAAACACGAACTGGCCACAGAGGCGTATGTGATCAAACGCTCTCAATAAACAGCGCCTGAGCGCGAGCAAAAAAAGAAACCTTGATCCGAAGGATCATAGGTCTTAAGGCCCTGTCATTCCTTCTTTGACAGACCTTATGAGAGCCGCCATGTCCGACCTCGCCGCCTTCCACGACGATATCGAAGCCGCCTGGGAAATCCGCGACACCCTGTCGCCGTCCACCACCGGTCCGGTGCGCGATGCGGTGGAGAAGGCGCTGGGCCTGATCGACAACGGCCGCTTCCGCGTCGCTGAAAAGATCGACGGCGAATGGGTTACGCATCAGTGGCTG
Source organism: Asticcacaulis sp. (assembly GCF_027484505.1). GTDB lineage: Bacteria > Pseudomonadota > Alphaproteobacteria > Caulobacterales > Caulobacteraceae > Asticcacaulis. Next base: position 2,572 of record NZ_JAIXSV010000327.1, on the reverse strand, counting down.
AAGAAAGCCGTGCTGCTCTCCTTCCGCCTCAATGGCAACCACCTGATGCACACGGGTCGCGGCCTGTTTGAAGAGGCCCCCATCGGTCCCTTCTGGGACAAGGTGCCCAACAAGTTCGCCAAGTGGAAGGCCGAAGACTATCAGGACGCCGGCTTCCGCTCGGTGCCGGGCGCCATTGTGCGTCATGGTGCGTTTGTGGGCAAGAATGTCGTGCTGATGCCGTCGTTCGTGAACATCGGCGCCTATGTCGGCGAAGGCACCATGGTCGATACCTGGGCGACGGTCGGCTCCTGCGCCCAGATCGGCAAGCACGTGCACCTGTCGGGCGGCGTCGGTATCGGCGGCGTGCTTGAACCGCTTCAGGCCAACCCGACCATTATCGAAGACAACTGCTTCATAGGCGCGCGCTCCGAAGTGGTCGAAGGCGTCATCGTGCGTGAAGGCTCGGTGCTGGGCATGGGCGTCTATCTGGGGCAATCAACGCGCATCGTTGATCGCGCCACCGGCGAAGTCTTCTATGGCGAAGTCCCGCCCTATTCGGTGGTCGTGGCGGGCTCCATGCCCTCGGCCAATGACAAGAACCCGAACGCCCCGCACCTCTACTGCGCCGTCATTGTCAAACGCGTCGATGCCCAGACGCGCTCAAAGACCGGCATCAACGAACTGCTGCGGGATTAATTCGGTTGACGCTCCTCCCGTGGCCCACCACAGTGCCGGGCCAAGAATAAAGGGATGAGACGGATGAGACTGCACGGATGGGCTGCGGCCCTGTGTCTGATGGTGTGGGGAAGCCCGCTGGCGCAGGCCGCAGAGCCGGTCGCCAAAGCCGCAACGGCCCCGGCAGAAAAGCCGCGCGTCTTCGTCCTGACCGACATCGAGAATGAACCGGATGACGCGGAGTCTCTGGTGCGGTTCCTGACCTATGCCAATCAGTGGGATATAGAGGGGCTGGTCGCCACGACCTCCATCCATATGCGCCATCATACGGCCCCGGAGCGTATCCGTCAGATCGTGCGCGCCTATGGGCAGGTACAGCCAAACCTCAACCGCCATGAGCCCGGCTATCCGTCCGCCGAACACCTGCTGTCCGTGGTCAGCGAAGGCCCACAGGCCTACGGCCTGACAGCCGTGGGGAAGGGCCTGACCTCGCCGGGGGCTGAGCAACTGATCCGGGCGGTGGATCGCCGCGATGGGCGCCCCCTGTGGGTGCTGGTCTGGGGCGGGCCCAACACGCTGGCTCAGGCCCTGCATAAGGTGCGCGCCACGCGGAGCAAGGCCGAACTGAAGCGCTTTGTGGCCAAGCTGCGCGTCTATACCATCTCGGATCAGGACGATTCCGGCCCGTGGCTGCGTCAAACCTTTCCGGACCTCTTTTATATCGCCAGCCCCGGTATGCACGACGGCGGCGCCTATCACCACGCCACCTGGTCAGGCATCAGCGGCGACCGTTTTCACGGGCGTTTTGTCGGGGCGGATTTCAGTCTGGTCGATGGGCCGTGGCTGCAAACCCACATTATGAGCAAAGGGCCGCTGGGGGCCGAATACCCGAAACCCATCTACCTGATGGAAGGCGATACCCCCAGCTTCCTGTACCTGATCAATAACGGTCTGGGCGCGCCCGAACACCCCGACTGGGGCAGTTGGGGCGGTCGCTATGAGTTCTACACCCCTCCGCCCGCCCGCTGGCACCTGATCCCGGAAACGCGGCCCCTGTGGACCAATGCCGAGGATGAGGTGCTGGGGGTCGATGGCAACTGGCACACCGATAATCACGCGACCATCTGGCGCTGGCGTCAGGCCTATCAGAACGACTTTGCCGCACGCATGGACTGGACGATCAAGCCCTATGCCGAGGCCAATCACCCGCCAGAGCCCAAGCTGTCGCATCCGGATCGTTTAACGGCGCGGCTGGGCGATACGCTGGCACTCAGCGCCGAGGGTTCCACCGACCCCGATAAGGACGCGCTGAGCTTTGAGTGGTTTGTCTATGGTGAAGCCGGCGGCTTTACGACCTCAAACGGGCGCAATGGCCGCATGGCGACCATCGCCAATGCCGATCAGCCCAAAATAAGCCTGACCATCCCGAAAAACAGCGTCTTCCGCACCGGCACCCTGCACGTCATCGTGGCCGTGACGGACAAAGGCACGCCGGCCCTGACGCGCTATAAGCGGGTGATCATCGACGTGAAGCGGTAGAGGCACATAGCGCGCGCTACGCCTTGTCCGCCACCCCATCCAAGTACCGCTTGGTCTGGTCCAGCGCATTGTCAGCCAGAGCCGCGCGGCGGCGTTTGAGATCGACCGCCCCCGCTTCGTAATCGGCCATCAGGGTGCGGACGAAATCGCCCGACTGCACGTCCTTCAGCACCGCGTCCATGGCCGCTTTTGAGGCGTCACCGATGATGCGCGGGCCGGTCAGATAGGCCCCGTATTCAGCGGTATTGGAAATCTTCTCGAAGCCGCCGGACATGCCGCGCTCCCACAACAGATCGACGACCAATTTCAGTTCGTAGCAGGTTTCAAACCACGCCACCTCGCGCGGATAGCCCGCCGCCACCAGTGTATCAAACGC
>NZ_JAIXSV010000179.1 GCF_027484505.1 Asticcacaulis sp. | reverse complement strand
TTCTCCTCCCTACGAAGTGGGGAGGTGGCAGCGAGCGAAGCGAAGCTGACGGAGGGGTATAACCGTCCGTAAGATACCCCTCCGCCTCGTAAACTCGGCACCTCCCCATAAAATGGGGAGGAGTAAGATCGCAAAAATTAGATCGTTACCACAGTCTAGGCTCAATCCATCGCGGTGGCGAAATAGGCCTGCTCCTGCGCCGTCAGTTGCGGTTCGGGGAACAGGGTGCGGTCAGCCACAGACACCGCGCCAAACAGGGCGATCAGACCGGCTACAAAGCCCGTACCGATCAGGAAATGCTTACGGGCAGCCTTACGCGCCTCGGCTTCGGGCGACAGGGCGCGCGCCGGACTGTGCGAAACGGTGAACTGACCGAAGGTGTCGGTGGCGGGTTGAAAAACGGTGCTGGCAGGCATGGTGTCCCTCCGCAGACTGATGGTTACGGGGACACCTTACGCCCGGCCGGATAAGGGCGCAGGCCGTTCTGATTTTGCCGGATATAAAGCCTTTATAAAGGGGCGCAGACGGTTTTAAGCCACTCCGCCACCTCCGGTTTCACGCGCGGCGACAGCAGGCGCAGCACCTCGGCGTGGTAATCGTCCATATAGCGGCGCTCCGCTTCGCTGAGCAGCGACACCTCGATCAGGGTGCGGTCAATCGGGGCCCAGGTCAGGTTTTTGAAGCCCAGCATCGGGCGTTCACCGCCCGTGATCGGCTTGGCCTCGGTGACGTATTGCAGGTTCTCGATACGGATACCAAAGTCACCGGCCTTATAGAAGCCCGGTTCGTTGGAAACGATCATACCCGGTTGCAGGGCATAGGCATTTAGGGCTTTGGCGATACGCTGCGGGCCTTCGTGCACGCCCAGATAGACGCCAACGCCGTGGCCGGTGCCGTGGTCGTAGTCAAACCCGGTGTTCCACAGGAACTGCCGCGCCAGCACGTCGAGATGCGTGCCGGTCGTGCCCGCCGGGAAGCGAATGGTGGCCAGAGCAATATGCCCCTTAAGCACCAGGGTGAACATACGCTTGTGTTCGGCGCTTGGTGTGCCGATGGCCATGGTGCGGGTGACATCCGTGGTGCCATCGACGTACTGACCGCCGGAATCGACCAGCAGCAGATTGCCCGGTGCGATGCGGATATTGCTCTGTTCGGTGACGCGGTAATGCGGCAGGGCGCCGTGCGGGCCAAAGCCGGAAATGGTGTCGAAGCTGAGGTCCTTCACCACGCCTGAGGCGATGCGTAAGCCCTCCAGCTTCTTTGCCACCTCGATTTCGGAGGGCAGGGCGGTCTGCGCCTCGGTGGCCACCCAGTAGAGGAATTCGCTGAGGATGGCCCCGTCGCGGATATGGGCTTCGGTGGTGCCGGCAATCTCTGCGGCGTTTTTGCAGGCGCGCGGGACAAGGCAGGGATCGTCGCCCGCAACGGCGGTGGCCCCGGCCCCTTCGATGGCCTGCACCCACCAGGCCGAGGACCAGTTGGGATCGACCAGTACGCCCTGACCGGACAGGGCCGTCAGCGCCGCCGGGATGTCCGTGGGCGTTTTCAGCGCCACCTCATTGCCCAGCCATTCGCCCAAACCGTCCGTCACCTTGGCGGGTTCGAGGAACAGTTCCGCCGTGCCGTCGGCCTTGAGCAGGGCCTGCGCCAGCGGCAGGGGCGAGCGGATGACGTCGCCGCCGCGCACATTGAACAGCCAGGCGATAGACGACGGCGCGGTGATCAGGACAGCGGCCACGCCCTTCTGACGCAGGCTTTCGGCCAGTGTGGCGCGCTTGTCGCCCGACGCCACGCCGGCAAATTGCAGCGGCTGCGGCACCACCGGCGTCATCGGCTGGGCCGGCCGCGCCGCCCCCCAGGCGAGGTCGATGGGGTTGGGATCAACGGCTTTCAGGGTGACGCCGACGCGGGTGGCTGCCTGTTGCAGCGCCTTGAGCGCCGCCGGGCTGTGCAGGTGCGGATCATAGCCGATGACGCTGCCGCGCGGCTGAGCGGCGATGTCCTCGGCGATGGCGGTGGCGGTGAAATCGACGACCTCGAATACCGAAGGATCGGTCTGTTCGCGCGATTGCAGGGTGTAGCGGCCATCGGCAAACAGGATGGCTTTGTCCTTGAGGATCAGGGCCGCGCCAGCCGAGCCGGTAAAACCTGATACCCAGGCCAGACGCTCATTGGCGTCGGGCAGATATTCGTTCTGATGCTCGTCCTCGTGCGGGACGATAAAGCCGTCGATACCCAGCCCGGCAAACTGCGCCCGCAGGGCGGCGACATGGGTTACACCCTGCGACGGATGGGTGGTGACGCTGTAGGTCTGAAACGCGTGGGCGGTATCGGCGGTCATGGTGGGGGCCTCGGTCGATGGAGGCCCCCTATATAGACCGTCAGGATTTGGTTTCAAATCCTATCATCAGCCTCAATACTTGGCGCGCACGCCCAGCCACAGGCGGCGGCCGACCGAGCCATAGTTGGCGGCGGTCTCATAGTCTTCGTCTGTGGCGTTTTCGACGCGCCCGAACAGCGCCACCGTGTCGTTCAGCGCATAGCTGGCGCGCAGGTCGAGCAGGGTATAGGCGTCGAGACGACGGGTATTATAGATGTTCTCGAACGACTTACCTGCGTAACGCAGCGAGGCTCCGAGTTCGAGCGCCGCCGTCGCCTGCCACTCGACGCTGGCATTGGCCAGATGGCGCGGTGCCCGGCCCAGATCGTTGCGGAAGGTCGCGCTGGTCCGGGCGTCATCGCGGGCGATGATGTGGCTGTAATTGCCCGACAGGCGCACGCTCTGGCTCAGCTTCGTCTCGCCTTCCAGCTCGATGCCGTAGGCCTTGGTGCGGGCGATATTGCCATAGCGGAAGGACGACATATCGTAGTCGATCTGATTGTCGGTCTTACGCCCGAACAGCGAGACGCCGATGCGGCTATCGTTCGCGCCATAATAATCGACGCCGACATCGAGATTGGTCGCTTCCTCAGGCTTGAGCCTGAGATTACCGGACCAGCCGTCATAGAGCTGATACAGGCTGGGGGCCTTGAAGCCCTGACCCAGGCTGCTGCGCAGCACCAGAGACGGCGACAGAGCATAGGCGACGGCCACCTGAGCGATGGTATTGCCCCCAAAGACCGAGTGATCGTCGTAGCGCACGCTGGCGTTCACCGTCAGGGCGGGCGTCACGTCCTGACGCAGTTGCGCGAACAGGCCGTTGAGGGTGACGCGCTTGTTGAGGCCGGAGGCAATAGCTTGCGAGCGCTCGCTTGATGCCCCGAAGACCAGTTTGGACGTCTCCGACAGGGCCAGAGCCCCGGTGTAGTCAAAGCTGGTCTGACGCCCTTCAAACGGATAGGCGGTGGCATTGGCGAGGTCAGAGGTCGAACGCTTGGTCGTGCTGTAGCTGAGGGTGAAGGTCTGCTTCAGCGCGCCGCCAAAGGCCTGCGTGTAGTAGCCGAGGCTGGCCAGATTTTCATTCTGAAAGCCGGTGTCGCGGGTGTCCGCCAGTTGGAACGCCGCATTATAGCCGTCGAAATCGTAGTCGCTTTCGGTGCGGGCCAGACGGGCGCGCAGGCCCGACGTGTCGCTCAGGGCGTAGTGAACATAGGCGTTGAGGTGCTTTTGCGTAAAGCCGTCCTTTTCCGCTCCGCCGCGCAGCGACGACACCCCCTCATCGTCGATATAGGACGCCGCCAGACGCCAGCTCAGTGGGCCCGTCTTACCTCCGATACCGGCCTTGCCCACGACGTATTCATCGAGGCCTTCGACAGAGCCTTGCGCCTCAAACGGGGCCGTGGGCGTGCGGGTCGTCACCGACACCACGCCGCCGATGGCCTGAGAGCCCCACAGGGTCGAAAGCGGCCCGCGCAGAATTTCGACGCGCTCGGCATCATTCAGTGCCAGCAGGCCTAGGTTCAGCCCGCCGCCGATCATCGACGGGTCGCCCAGCTTTACGCCATCGACGATAAACAGGCTGCGGTCGCTTTCGGCCCCGCGAAAGCGCGCCGTGCCGGCCTGACCGGGTCCGCCGGTTTGGGCGATGGAAACCGACGGCGTGCGGGCGATCAGGTCTTTTAGATAGACCGATTGACTGCGCTCTATGGCGGCGGCGTCAAATGTGGTGACGCTCTGGCCCACCTTGGACAGGGCCACAGGTTCACGGGTCAGGGTGATGATCACCTCCTGCGGGGCGTCTTCGGCCAGCGCAGGTGAGGTGAGGAGGGCGGCAAACGCAACGCCGCAAAGGAGAGTTTTCAAGGTCTTATGCCTATTCACAACAGGACGAGCGCCCCGGACGGACCGGCGCGCACAACGAATCGTCTCTGAGGAAGGCCTTTGTCAGAGCGTATTTCGATTGCATCGAAACCACGCTCTAAATTTTGGTTAACGCGCTTTTTCATCCGAAAAGTGCGTCACACTTTTCGGAAAGCACTCAAAGGCTTATCCGCTCTTGTGGCACACCCCGACCACGCGAAGGACGACAGCAGGGGCAGGTCTCCTGGCTCACGTCTCAGGCACATTCCGCCGCCTTCCCGGTTCAGAAACAACCAGTGGCATATGGCGGAACACTCGACGCTTACAGTTGCGGGGACAGCGCAGGCCTTGCACCTGCTTCCCTTTTAAGCCGCATCTCTGCGGCACCGTCTGCACAGGGTCGGGGTAGGTGAGCAGGGCGAGAAGGTCAAGCGTGGTGCGTGTGTATAAAGCCGAGTGTGGCGCTTAGGACGCGGTATCTGTGCCTAACAAGACCCGCAGCACCGACTTGGCCGCGTCGAAGGGGGCCGGGCTGCGCGTGGCCTGAGCGGCGACGACCGCGCCATTGAACAGCACCATCG
>NZ_JAIXSV010000213.1 GCF_027484505.1 Asticcacaulis sp. | reverse complement strand
TTCGAGCCGACCGAAGGCTGGCGCATCGACAAGGCGTTGCTGTTCGCCATCGCCAAAAAAGAGAGCAAGTTCAACGCCAAGGCCAAGAGCTATGCCGGGGCCTATGGCCTGCTGCAACTGATGCCGGCCACCGCCTATGTGGTGACGCGCGATTCCAGCCTGATGAGCAATCCGGACAAGCTGCTCGACCCGGCGGTCAATCTTCAGGTAGGTCAGTCCTACATGCTGAAACTGGCGGCGTCGGGCATTAACGACTCCGACCTGTTCCGCGTGGTGGCCTCCTACAATGCCGGCGAAAAGTGGGTTCAGGACGCCATGCGCTCGCTGGGCGATGACGCCGACTCTCTGCTGGTGATGGAGTCGATTCCAGTGGCCCAGACACGGCAATATGTCGAAGAGGTGGTAGCTTCCTACTGGATCTACCGTCAGATCATGGGCAAGCCGTCAAAGACTCTGGCGCTGGCAGCGTCTGACGCCAAAATCGTCGATATTCTGGCCGATAAGTAAGACTATCGAATAATCGGCACCATACGACCGAATATAATACTATTTACCCGCATCTGTGTCTGAACCGTCGGCGTACATAATTCCTGCGTCGGACGGTCTTCTTTGACAAAGGTCTTGGCTCCGTCCGCCAGTATATACACGTAAGACGATTTGGGTTTGCGCTCGGAATTGGAGACATCACAGAACCACTCGCTCCAGTACAGCAACCTGTCCCTCTGACGGATGAAGCCTGAGTGATACTGTGCGTCCCACAGTTGCTGAGACAGGCGCAGCGTTCCATCCTTATTCAGTATGTGAATCCAAGCCCTGTCAAAATCTACGCAGTCGGTTTCATAAGTCATAACCAAAATACCGTCACCCGCTCTGGCAACACTGGCGTAGTTCGCAGAGTCCTCCCATGACTGCGGCTTATCAACCGAAGTAATGGGTCCTTTATTGACGCTGATCTGGCCTATCTTTGGAAGCTCTATCGACAAACCCGCGATATCTGCTCTGTAAGCAGATACCGGGTAAACCCAGCCGCAATACTCTTCGCGTTCATCGGCCTGAGAGGCTAATGCTATCATTCCCATCACGGTGGCCAGTAAGGCGATCCATATGCCAGTGCGCAACACGACTTCCCCCTCCAATTGCAAGTTCGAAGGTAACACGTAGAGCGCCAAAGAAAAGAGTTTTAACTCGCCTTTTTCACCGGCGGCTTGGGCGGGAAGCCCAGCAGGTACAGCACAAAGCCGCCTGCCTTACCGAACAGCGACAGATACCAGCTCCCTTTGCGGAAACGCTCGCCATTGGTGGTCAGCGATACCGGAATAGGTCGCAGGCGTGCCCGGCCCAGAGCCAGGTCGATGCTCAGGTCTTCAAACGCCACCTGATCCTTATAGCCGCCCACGGCGTCATAAAGGGCGCGCGACAGGAACAGGCCGTGATCGCCCGACGGAATGGCCAGCCAGCGTGAATTAAAGGCCACCACCTCGGCCCAGAAGCTGGCGAACCACGACGGGTCATCAAAGGCCAGCCGGAAATAGCCGGCGCGCAACGGAAAATGCTTCATGTGGTCGCGCACATGGTCCATCCAGCCGTCGCCCAAGAGCGAGTCGGCGTGCAGGATCATAAGCCAGTCGCCCTTGGCCGCCTTACAGCCCTGCCATAGTTGCAGGCCGCGCCCCGCGTCGGCGTGCAGCACCGTACAGCCCGTGGATTCAGCGATTTCCAGTGTCGCGTCTTCTGAGCCGCCATCGACGATGATCACTTCCTTGATCAGGCCTTCGACCACCGCCGGAACCAGCGCGCCCAGGGTGCGCACCAGTGTGGCTTCGGCATTGAGGGTGGGAATGACGACAGAGATCAAGGCAATTACCGCGAAAAGACGCCGACCAGCTCGACATGGCCGGACCACAGGAACTGATCTATAGGCGTCACCCGATCCAGTTGAAAGCCCGCCTCGGTCAAAATTTTGGCGTCGCGGGCAAAGGTCTGAATATTACAGCTCACGCCGACGACGCGCGCCACCTGTGAGCGGGCGATCTGCTGCGCCTGCGCCTCGGCCCCGGCGCGCGGCGGATCGAAGACCACGGCGTCCCAGCCGGCCATTTCTTCGGCCACCACCGGCGCGCGGAACAGGTCGCGCGCTTCGACCGTGATGGGTTTCAGACCCGGCGCGCGGCCAATGGCGGCCTTAAGCGCCCGCACGGCCCCACCCGCGCCGTCAGCCGCATAGACCGACGCCGTTTCGGCCAGCGGAAAGGTGAAGGTGCCCGCCCCGCAGAACAGGTCCGCGACGCGCCTAGCCCCCGCCACAGCGTCCTTGACCAGCGCCACCATATCGGCCTCCGACTTTGGGGAGGCCTGCAAAAACGAACCGGTCGGCAGGTCCACCGTGGCGCGCCCAAAGCGCACGCTGGGCAGATGTGACTGATAAAGGATGTCATCGGCCATCGAAATACGCGCCAGACGGATGTCCGACGACTGCGCGATCAGGGCGATCTCCATGCGTGCCTGCGCGCTCAGACCGCCGCTCTTGCTGCGCTCAATGCCGCGCACATCGACATCCAGCCCGGTATCGGAGACGGTCACCGACAGGATGGGGGCGGATTTCGGATGCTCAAACAGGTGCGCGGCGATTTCGGTCAAAACGGGTATGGCCGCTATCAGGGCCGGATCGGCCACCGGACAGACCTCGATCTTCACCTGATCCCACGAGCGCCGCCGCTTATAGCCCAGCTCGGTGCGTACCGTCTTGCCCTGACGATACTGTTTGGCGTGCAGGCCGACACGACGGCGCGTGGCGGGCGGTGTGGTCAGAATGGGCGCGATTTCGGTTTCCAGCCCCGCCCGGCGCAGCACGGTTTCGACATTGGCGCGCTTCCAGTCGCTATAGGCCGCCATCTCCCAGTGCTGAAGGCTGCACCCGCCGCACTGGCTGAAATGCGGGCAGACGGGGGCGACGCGCTGAGCGGACGGCGTCACCACCTCGATCAGGCGCGCATGGCCCTCCCTGGGTGCGGAGGCCCGCACGGTTTCGCCGGGCAGGGTCAGGGGTACGAACACGCCGTCCGCCGTCACGCCGTCGCCCTGAAAGCCGACTTTTTCGATGGTAAGGGTCACATCAGTCATGGGCGGCTAATAGAGCCTCATACCCAAAAGTGGAATGCACTTTTTGGAAATAGATGAGGCGAAGGCCAAAAAACGGGAGCGGAAAAGCTATTCCGCTCCTGATGAGATGGAGCCCAAAGCTGAACAAAAATTTTGAAAAAAGTTATGTGCCGCGTCAGGCCGCCCTCCCCGCTTCTGGCACAGTCAGGTCAGTTACCTGTTGATCTGTAAACCGTTTTCGGAAAACAGCAGCCTGAAAGGCCCGCAAAAGAAAATGCCAAGATGAACGAAGATGAACAGGGTTCTCAAAAACCGTTCAGGTTGGGGGGCCTATAAAGGTCCTCATCAACGACGGGCTGACCCGCCGCGGAATTGAGAGAAACCCGAAAGGATACTCACCATGACCAAGTTCAACACCACGAAAAAGATCGTCCTGTCGGCCGTGGCCTCGGCCATGGTTCTGAGCGCCGGTCTGGCCGGCACCGCTTCGGCCTATGACCGCTACGACCGTTATGAGCGCCGCGGTTATTCGGAAGCCTGCGCCGAGCGCAAGACGAATAACAAGACCAATGGCGCGGTTCTGGGTGCCGTCGCGGGTGCCGCCGTCGGTAATGGCGTCTCGGCCCGCAACGCCCGCACCGAAGGCACCATTCTGGGCGCTGTCGTCGGCGGCCTGATCGGGGCCAAGGTCGGTTCGGACAATACCCAGTGCCAGTACTACGGCAGCCGCGACCGCTACGATGACCGCTATGAGCGTCGTGACCACTACGAGCGTTATGATCGCCGCGATCGCTATGACGACCGTTACGACCGTCGCGATCGTTACTAACCCCCCTCCCCATTCTCTGATTTCAGAGGATATCCGGGTCCACTGACGCCCTGCACCTCCCCCCCTTGGTGCAGGGCGCTTTTTTTAGTTGGTCCCTTTTTTCTGGTTCCAGGCGAAGGCCTTGGCGCCCCAGTAGTTCCACACGCCGCTAAGCAGTGCCGCCGAAATGCCGGCCGCGAACCAGTGGATACCGAAATAGTCTTTCAGCAGGATCGCCACGCCAAGGCTGAGCAATGCGCCGATGGAGCAGGCAAAATAGAAGCCCAGCAGGCCGGTAAGCATAGGCCAGCCCTTCAGGCGCTTGTCCCGGAAGGTCAGGACGTTGTTGATATAGAAGTTCCACGTCATCGACAGCCAGATGGCCAGACCGAAATTGATGATGTCGTCATAGCGCAACTGATAGCGATAGAGCGGCAGGCCGCCATCGACGCGCAGCAGGGAGTGGCTGAGCGCCAGAATAAGCGCATAGACAAACGCCCCCGACACGCCGACCAGCCCGAACAGCACGAAGCGCGCGGAAATAATGCCGTTGGTGGCCTTTTCGATCAGTAGCGCCCCCAGATCGAGCACGACACGGATATCGAGCTTGGATTCGCCGCCCTGACGCTGACGCAGCGACGCCTTCACCTCACCGAAACGCGGGCGCACCTTGGTCGAAGCCACCAGATCGACCAGAATTTTGAAGCCCACCCCGGTCAGGTTGGGTCGCGCGGTTTCGTACCAGTCGCGCGTCATCATGAAGCAGCCGCTCATCGGGTCGGTCAGGGGCGCTTTCAGCACCAGACCGGTGGCCAGTGTCGCCGCCTTTGAGCCCAGATCACGGATAAAGCTCAGGCCGGTATCCGTCTTGCCGATATAGCGCGAGGCGCAGACAAGGTCCTTGTCGCCTTTGAGGATCATGTCCGCCAAGGCACGAATGGCCACCGGATCGTGCTGACCGTCGCCATCCATAATCCCCAGCACGCGGCCGCGCGCCATGTCCCAGCCGCGGATAGCCGCGGACGACAGGCCGCGTTCACCCTTGCGCACATAAAGGCGCACGCGCGGGTCGCTCTTGCCCAGATCGGTCACTTCGGAGGCGGTATTGTCCTTCGAATCGTCATCGATGACGAGGATTTCATAGTTGAGGCCGCTCAGGTGCCCGGCGATCTCGGTGATCACGCTGCGGATGGCCGCGCCTTCGTTCAGCGTGCAGATGATAAGGCTGAGATCGGGCGCGGCGGCGTCCGGGGCTTTGTCAGCGGCAAAATTTGCGTCTGGCAAAAACAACTCCTGAAACTTATGGTGCGGGCCTGTGGCCGTGTGGGTCGCGGTATATAACAAACTTTTGATTTGGCATAGCGGCATCAAAATGGCGCGACGCCGACGCGGCCTTGAGCGGAGGTCGGCGGGCTTTTTGAGGTGTGGATGAAACGGTTTCCCCCGGCGCTGCGTATCGGACTGATTGTCTTCGTCTTTTTCCTGCCCCTGCTCTCCGGCGTGTTGGGTAAGATCGCCAAATCCCACGCCTGGTTCGGTGATTACCGCGCCGTGGCCTGTGGCGCGCAGAAGGTTATCGACGGCGGCGCGCTCTATGATCTCAACCTTAAATGCGAGGCGATGGAGGGCACAACGGCGGTCTATGTCTATCTGCCCGTCGTCGCCGAAGCCTTTGCCAGCGTGATTCGCCTGATCGGTCAGGACGGCCTGATCTGGCTCTATGGTGCGCTCTACGTCCTCAGTCTGGCGGTATTGCTCGGCGGCGCCTACTTTTCTCCTCCCCTGCAAAGCGGGGGAGGTGGCGCGCAGCGCCGGAGGGGGCTTACAGACACTGATACCCCCTCCGTCTTCGCCGCCTCCGGCATCGAATCCACCTCCCCCGCTGTCGCAGGGGAGGAGAAACTTCACCCCACCCTGCTCGATAAAATCCCCTTTGCCGCCTTCCTGACCGGCAGCGCCGTAGTGTGGGGCAATATCGCCGTCCTGTGCCACGCCGCCGTGCTGGCCTCAGCGCTGTTTGCCAAGCGCTATCCGTGGCTGTTCGCCGCCGTAGTCGCCCTGTGTGGGGTCATCAAACCGGTCTTCCTCACCTATCTGCTGGTGCTGCTGTTTATCGACCTGCCTCTATGGAAGCGCCTCGGCTGGTCTGCCGTCGCGGCCATAGCCGGGCTTGCGCCAACCCTCCTGTTTGCGGCCGAAGGCTCCGCCCTGTCGCAAAGCTGGCGCGCCACCTTGTCGGGCTTTGTCTATACCACCACGCCGGGCGAGAGCTTCTATGGCTGGCTGGGCCTGTTCGGCCTGCGCGGTGACAGTGTGGGGGCCAATCTGGGCTGGCTGGTCTTTGCAGGTTTGATGGGCTTAAGCGGCCTCGCCATCGCCGAAGGGCTGAAATTCGACACCCGCGCGCGCATCTGGCTGGGCCTCAGCCTTGGCGTCCTGACCATTCCGCGCCTGATGTCGCAGGACGTTTTCCTGATCGGCGTCGGCCTGGCCTATATCGCGCTGTATAGCCCGTCCCTCATCGCAACCTCCAAACCGCTGAGCGTGCTGAAAGACCGCGGCCGCACGATTCTGACCGTCATCTGCGTCTTTTGTCTGATCGGCGGGGCGGCCGAACTGGGCGATTTCACCACGCGCATCAGTACCTTGCTGTTAAGTCTTTACGTGCTGGCTTTGGGGGCCCTGACCTTCGCCCAGTGCCGCGACGCCATCCTCACCGCTCTCCTGCTCCGAAAGTCTGCCCGTGTCCCTGACTGAATTTTTCCGCAAGCCCCGTCCCGACGCCCTGACGTGGTTGCAGGCGCACACGCAGAAAAAATCCACGCGCTTCTGGTTCCTCTTCCTGATCAGCTTTTCGGTGGTCAGCCACCTGCTGGGGCGTCTGGTCAAGGGCAAGTGGTGGATGAACGACTTTGACGCCCTGATCTGCGGGGCAGACTATATGCGGCGCGGACTGTCGCCCTATGCCTATGCGCCGGCCTGCGAAGGCCTCAAGGCCGCGCCTTACGTCTATGCGCCGCAGATTGGTGAATTCCTGCGCCCGATTATCGAGGTGACGGGGCTGACCGGGGCGCGCTGGCTCTATGCGCCGTTTCTGATCGCCGCCCTGCTGGTCATTGCGTGGTACGGGCTGAAGCGCAGCTTCCCCAACCTGCCGCTGCATATCCGGTTGCTGGGCTATACGATCGTTTCCGGCTCAGCGGTATCGTGCGGCAATATCGCCGTCATCTGCCACGCCGCGGCCATCGGCACAGCGCTGATGATCCGCCGCACCCGCCTGCCCTTCCTGCTGGTCGTGCTGGTGTCGTCGATCATCAAGCCGGTCTTCCTCACCTATCTGATCGTACTGATGTACGACGCAAGGCCCCTGCGCTCGCGGCTTTTGTGGTCCGCCGCCGGGGCCGCCCTCGGCATCGGCCTCTATGTGTGGATCAGCCGCACCGCCGGCCCGCTGTATGAGGTATGGCAAAAGACCATTTACGACATCACCCTGATCGAACAGCCGGGCTATACCCTGCTCGCCTGGGCCGAATGGGTGGGCCTGACCATTGATCATCCCGCCACCCTGATCGCCTTTGCGGTCTATTTCCCGATCATGGCGCTGGCCGGGCTTCTGTTGTGCGATCTCGGTAAGCTGAGCCTCGATACGCGCATCCTGATCGGGCTTGGGATGGCGCAACTGATCAATCCGCGCATGATGTCCTACGACATGCTGTTCCTGCCGACCATGCTGGCGGCCGTCGTCATGGTGGCGCGCGATTACGGCGAGCGGACCTTTTCTCAGGTGTCGTGGACGTTTTTGTGGATCGGCGTCGCGGGCTTTTTCATGGCCGTTTTACCGATCAAGGACTTCAAACCCGCCGACATCATGTCCCCGGCCTTCGTCGCCCTTGTCCTGTGGGTCAGCCTTATCGTGATCCGGCAAAACAAGGATATTATCCGGCAGACCCTGAAAAATCCCAAGCTTTTTCTGGGTGATATTTTACAGGGACGCCTATAGGCCCTGACACCAAAAAACACCGGAAACGACATCATTGCCCGGTTTTTGCCACGACTGCGAGACGGCGGACACAGAGTCTCCTTAGTTTCATCCACATGAGCGGCGACCTGTCTTTTCTTTCGACACAGAGAGAAAAGATATGGCCGCCAGTCCCCGCCTGACGCACCTGCCCCCGCTGTGGTGGGGCGTTTTATGTTCGCTTCCGGTTTTGGGGG
This sequence comes from Asticcacaulis sp., assembly GCF_027484505.1. Classification (GTDB taxonomy): domain Bacteria; phylum Pseudomonadota; class Alphaproteobacteria; order Caulobacterales; family Caulobacteraceae; genus Asticcacaulis. The sequence continues at coordinate 979 of NZ_JAIXSV010000213.1, read as the reverse complement.
GACTGGCCGGGCGTTTTGTGCGGGGCACGCCGGGTTTTGAGGATTTCGATGCGGTCACCTGCGCAGGCCTGACCCTGCTGAAAGGCGGCAACCCTTACGACCTCACCCCGGCCTGTGCAGGGTTGAAAAGCGCAACCTTCGTCTACGCGCCGCCCGTCGTCGAAGGCGTGGCCTTTGTGATCGGGCATCTGGGGGCCGACGGCTACCGGCTGCTGTTTGGCGGTCTGTGGCTGCTGGCGCTCTGCGGGCTGAGCGCCTATGCCGTCAAATTCGCCCTGCCGGAGGTCGATATCAGGCTGAAACTGCCCTTTCTGGCCCTGTTTACCGGCGGCTGCATCGCCTGCGGCAATATCGCCATCCTGCTGCATGGCGTGGTGCTGTTGGGAGCGCTCAGCCTGCCGCAGCGGGTGTGGCCGTTTGTGCTGACCGTCACCGTCGTCAGCCTGATCAAGCCCGTCCTTCTCACCTATCTGATCGTTCTGGCCTTTATGGACCGTCCCCTGCGCTGGCGCCTCGGCTGGACGGCGGTGGGGGTCGTGGCGGGCCTGAGCCTCAGCCTGTGGATGCTGCACAGCGCGTCACCCCTCACCCCGCTATGGAAAGACACCCTGTCGCAGGTGGTGCTCAGCGACCAGACGGGCATCAGCTATTTCGGCTGGCTGCACAGTTGGGGCATAGACAGCACCTCGCCTGTGGCCCTGTCGCTTCTGCCTCTTGTGATGGGGACGCTGGCCCTGTCGGGACTGGCTCTGGCGGAACTGGGGCAACTCAGGACACAGGAACGGCTGGTGCTGGGGCTGGGGCTGGCGCAGTTGCTCAATCCGCGCCTGATGGATTACGACCTGCTGCTTGTGGTGCCGTTTGGCGCACTGCTGGCGCATCTGGTCGCGCGGCAGGGCGGCCGCTGGCCCGCCCTCAGCACGTGGGGGCTGATCGGCCTGACGGGGAGTATACTGGTGCTGAACGAGATGGAGCAGCG
>NZ_JAIXSV010000257.1 GCF_027484505.1 Asticcacaulis sp. | reverse complement strand
CCCCAGCCTCAGCCTCAGCCTCAGCCTGCACCCGCGCCTATCGCGCCAGTCGAGGTCAAACCTCAGCCCAAACCGAAATCTGAACCCATTGCCTCGTCGCGGTCCCTGACGCCGCAGGAGGCGGCTCTGCGGGAGCGCGTGCTGAACACGGTGGCCATCCCGCGGCCGCAAGGCGCGCCGTTAACGCAGCACGATTACGGCCTGATCCGTGACGAAGATGTGGAAATCCTCCACGGGGACAGGCTCCCCCGCCTGTATGAAATGGGCGAAACGCGCGACACGCTGCTGAAAGCGCTGAAAGCCTACAGCCGCGAAGACCTCAACCTGTTGTGGCCCGACCTGTTCCCGCTGGATACCGGGTGAAGAGTTTAGCCGCTGAAGATTTAGCCACGAAACGTAGTTCGGCGAAGCCAAAAACACGAAAAACACGAAACGCAGTTCAGCGCAGCCAAAAGAACTGCTGAAACGCCCGGCCCGCAGGACCCTTACCTTCGTGCGGCAAGCCCGGATGAATGGCGCTGCGCGCCGAAAGGTTTTGAACCACAGATTTCACAGATTGCACAGATTGGCGCTGCGCGCCCCTGCGTGACGCAGACACGGATAATCTGTGAAATCTGTGGTTTCTGGGCTGCGGTGACGATTTCACCTTCGCGATCTTCCTCCTGCCCATATTATGGGGAGGTGCCGAGTTTACGAGGCGGAGGGGTATCTTACGGATGGTTATACCGCTGCGTCAGCGTCGCTTCGCTCGCTGCCCATCGCTTGCGAAAGCTATACTTTCGCTACGCTATACCCCACTTCGTAGGGAGGAGAAATAGAGCGCAGACCTATGCCCCAAGCTCCCGTTCGTGCTTTTTGTGTTTTTGGTGGCTAAAATCTTTCACCGCCCCACACTCTGCCCGCAGAAATGCGGAAATCGCGCACCCACATCCGGGGTCCGGGGTCAGCTGACCCCGGAATCTTACCCCTGCCCCAAACTCAACTCACCCCAGCAGGCTGGCGGCGATATTGATGCACAGGGCGAGGATGGTGGTGTTGTAGAAGAAGGCGAAGACGGCGTGGCCGAGATTGAGGCGGCGCATGGCTTTGGAGGCGACGGAGACGTCGGCGGTCTGGGCGGCGGTGCCGATGATGAAGGCGAAATAGGCGAAGTCGAGATAGTCCGGTTCGCTGTGTTCATCGGGGAATTTGAGGGGCGGGGGCTCGGCAAGACGCAGCGCGATATAGTAGGCGTGGGCGTAGTGCAGGGCGAAGGTGGCGTGCACGAAGACCCAGGTAGTGACGATGGTGGCACCGACCAGCGCGAGGTCGAGGCCTTTGCTGAGGCCGGTTTCGCTGTGGGCGGCAATCAGTTCGCTGGCGATGGCGACGACACAGACGGCGATGGCGGCACCGGTCAGGCCCAGTATGGTCCATTTGCCGACGTCCTGGGTTTCGGCGCGGCGGCGCATGTCGGCGGTCTGGGTGCTCATCATCAGGTGGGCGAGCGCGATGAGGTAGAAGACGGCAGCGCTGTTCCACGCGATCAGCACGCTTTGCGACAGGCGCAGATCGGTGAGGGTGCCCAGAAGCGTGCCTAGCCCGCAGGCGAGCGCTATGGCGCGGCTCAGCCACGGGCGGGTGCGCAGGGTGCGGACAAAGGAAAGGGCGGACATACACGATGGTATGACCGCCCTTTGTTAAATGTCCAGCCGGGGAGGGGGTTTAAACCGTTTTCGTCACCTTGTTGAGGTGCGGCGGGCTGTCCGGATTGAGGCCGCGGGCCAGCGACAGGCGGTTGGCGAGGCGGTAGAAGCTTTGCAGGCGCAGGATGGGCTCAAGGATCGGCTCGGCGGCCAGGGCGGGCAGGGTATAGGCGCCCGGCGTCGTGTCGGCCAGCCATACGACGGCGCCGCGTCCGGCAAACTCAGCGGCCACGTCGCGCACGCCATCGCCGGCGGTGTCGGAGGTGGCGAAGGCCAGCACGGGGAAGCCTTGATTGACGATGGCCATGGGGCCATGGCGCACTTCGGCGGCGGAGAAGGCCTCGGCGTGCAGGGCGCAGGTTTCCTTGAGCTTCAGCGCCGCTTCCTGCGCCACGCCAAAGCCGTAGCCGCGACCGATAACGAACAGGTTGTTGGCCGCGGTCAGGGCGGGGAGGGCGGCGGACCAGTCGAGATCGAAGGCCTGACGCATCTGGGCGGGGAGGGCGGCCACGGCGGCCTTGAGCGTCGCGTCGTCGGCCCATTCGGCGGTCAGGGCGGCAAAACCGGCCAGAGCGGCGAGGCAGGATTTGGTGGCGGCGACCGACAGTTCCGGCCCGGCGCACAGGGGCAGGACTTCGTCGGCCAGCGTCGCCAGCGGCGCGGTTTCGTCATTAACCAGCGCCACAACGAAGGCACCGGCGGCCTTATAGGCTTCGACGGCGGTCAGAAGGTCGGGCGAGCGGCCCGATTGCGACACGGCGATGCACAGGGTTTCGGCGGCGACGACCGGGGCGGCATAGACCGAGGCCACCGACAGGGCGGCGGAGCTGACCGGCACGCCGGTCAGGGTCTCAATGACGTACTTGCCATAGGTGCAGGCGTGGTCGGAGGAACCGCGCGCGCAAGTGACGACGGCCTTCGGCGGCTGGGCCTTCAGGCGCGTGGCGATGCGGCTCAGGGTCTCGGCATTACGTTTCAGGAAGCGCTCAACCGCGTCCCCCCCTTCGGCCGCCTCACGGAACATCAGGGTCGTGGTTTCATCCAGCGGCGTGGCGACGGAGGCGAGGGACATGCAGACGGTTCCTTTGTGACGAGGCAGGTGTGTTTTTGATACCAATATTTAGCATTGGTATTACTACCGATGCGCTTTTGAGGCAAGGCCAATCGCAAAGTCGCCTTTTTCCTCATGTTCGCAGGGGGGTTTTGCGAAAAATCGCGTTTGGGGCACTCTAAAAGGATATAACCAATATTGCCATTGGGCTTTATCTGTGCCACGTTCTTATTCGTAACCGGGTTTTCCCTCATTTCCTCCCGGCCCTACTGGAGTGGTCTGCCCTTGTGGCGGCCACTCTTTTTTTTGTGTTTTTGACGAATTGGCTATCGCCGGACCAGTACCCTGACAGGCGAAAACGTGACCACAAAGACACATAACGCGCGTTACAGAGGCGATTCCGCCGCGAGTAACCCGCCGTTTCCGGGGTTACACAATTCCGTCACACAAGTTTGGGCGTTCTGTCACACAGCCTCCCTATAAGGCCGTTTGATGGCATGGGTGCGTTCAGAACGGGGTCTCCCGACGCGCCGCTGCGCTGGTCTGGAGAGATGACATGAACACTTCCACGAAATTCCGCCTGGGTCTGCTGGGCTTTACCGCTGCTGTGGCTCTGGCGGGCTGCTTTGGGGCTGACAACGTCGCTTCGCCGGGCGAAGGCGTCCTGATCGGCGGCGGCACGGGCTCCTCGTCTTCGTCTTCTTCTTCTACGTCGGGCGTCGCGGCCACTTCGTGCCCGACCGGCACCGACAATATCGGCGTCATCACGCTGGCCGGCGGTGCTCAGGCCCGCAACTGCCAGCTGCCGAACACCATCACGGGCAGCCTGACGCTGGCCAAGCTCGACGGCGTCATCTACTCGGTCTCGGGCCGCGTCAATATCGGTGAGGACATGGGTCCGAACGTCAACGCTCCTATCGCCGGCGCGCGCAAGGGCGTGCTGACCATCGAGCCGGGCGTCACCGTCTTCGGTTCGGCCGGTCTCGATTACATCGCCGTTCAGCGCGGCTCGCAAATCTTCGCCGAAGGTACGGCGGCCAACCCGATCGTCTTCACCTCCAAGAACAATGTCACCGGCGCTTCGACCTCGAACTCGATCGGCGAATGGGGCGGTCTGGTCCTCCTCGGCCGTGCGCCGTCGAACTCCTGCGCCACCGATGCGGTTCCGTCCAACCTTGACGGCTTCAACACCTGCGGCGCGTCCTTCGAAGCCGTGGCCGGTCTGAACTTCGGCGGCAACAGCCTCGCCGACAACTCCGGTACGCTGAAGTACGTGCAGGTCCGCTACACCGGCTATCAGGTCGATGTGGGCAAGGAGCTGAACGGGATCACCTTCGCCGGCGTCGGCGCGGGCACCACGGTCGATTACGTGCAGGTCTATAACTCGTCGGACGACGGCGTCGAATTCTTCGGCGGCGCGGTCAACGCCAAGCACCTCGTGCTGGTCGGCAACGACGACGAGCAGTTCGACACCGACAACACCTGGTCGGGTTCGGTGCAGTGGATGATCGCGCTTCAGGCCGCCCGCTCGACGGCGGGGTCTTTCGGCTTCGAAATGTCCTGTAATAAGGGCGGCAACGGCGGCATCCGCTCGATGTGCCCGACTTCGGCGGCGGTCAACACCGGCACCCTGCGCCCGTTCTCCTATCCGAAGGTGTCGAACGCCACCATCATCATGAAGAACACCGCCAACACTCAGGCGCTGAAGCTGGATACCGGCACCGGCCTGCTGCTGATGAACTCGATCATCCGCACCACCAGCCCGACGTCGAACTGCCTGCAAGTGCAGGACAACAATACGGTCATCGCTCAGGTCGCCTTCCGCTCGGTGATGGGCATCTGCGGCGGTATCGCTTCGGTTAGTGTCCAGACGGGTTCGTCGAACACCGGTCAGACCCTGCCGACCGTGGCTGAGGCGCAAGCCCTGTGGAACACGGGCAACATCACCCGCGTGTCTTCGGTCACCTCGGTTCTGCTGCCGACCGTCACCAACAACTCGATCGGTACGACGACGACCCTGACCAACGACATCATCAACGGCGCGACCGAAAACGCCGTCGCGGTCACCGACCCGACCATCATCAATGATGCGGCCAACAACAACCTCGGCTTCTTCACCAAGCCGACCTATATCGGTGCCGTGAAGGACGCCAGCGACACCTGGTACAAGGGTTGGACCTGCGGCATGGGCACTGGCGAGAAGTCCTGCCAGTAGCAAGCGAAAGCGCGGCGGGGGAAACCCCGCCGCAACGCGCTCTGCTCCCCAAGTCCTTCAGCAAAGGTTGATCCTATGAAACTGCAAACTCTTTCCCTCGGCGCCTTGCTGATGGCTACGACGTCTCTGGCAGCGGTGAACGCTGCCGTGGCGCAAGACCAGACTCAGACCGCTGCCGACCAGCCGGCGGAAGCCGCCACCGGCGATTCCAACGCCAGCCCGGCCAACGAAGTCACCGAAGTCGTCGT
>NZ_JAIXSV010000249.1 GCF_027484505.1 Asticcacaulis sp. | reverse complement strand
TGGATGCCAGCGCCGAAGCGGCGGTTGACGCCCTCCTGACATCGCCTTCGCCGCAGGCCGGGACCACCGGCATGACCTATCGCCGCGTCAATACGGTGGTCAAGGCCCCGGATCTCAGCGCGGCGCTGGTGCCGGACGCGCCCCGCTTCGACATCAGCGAAGACATGCAGCATCAGGCGGCCACACTGCTCGAACGGGTCAATCAGGTGCGCGCCGAAAACGGCTGCGGCCCCTTGCGCCTCAGCGATCAGCTCATGCAGGCGGCGCAGCGCCAGAGCGTTTCCATGTCCGAGAAAAACTACGTCTATCATTACACGGACGACGGTATAAAGCTAAAGGACCGGGTGCACGCCACCGGCTATGTCTATACGCTTCTGGGGGAAAATGTCGCGGCGGGTCAAAAGACGGCTGACCGGGTGTTTGAGGAATGGATGACCAGCCCCGGCCACCGCGCCAATATCCTCAATTGCGGCTATGAGGAGATGGGCGTCGGCTATGTCCACGACACGCGGGATCAGCCGGTGGGGCAGGCGCAGGTCCCCTATTACTTCTACTGGACGCAGGTCTTTGGTCGCCACATGAAGGTGGCCGGAAACTGATCAGCGACCGCGCGCCACAGCGGCCTTGGAACGTGGCGGGCGGCCCAGCGCATCGGAAATAAACCACGCCGTATCGATGACCTTATCGAGATCGACGCCCGTCTCTATGCTTAAGCCGTTGAGCATGTAGAGCACGTCTTCTGTCGCGACATTGCCGCTGGCACCCGGCGCGTAGGGACAGCCGCCTAAGCCTCCGACCGAGGCATCAAGCGTGGCTATGCCATAGTCGAGCGATACCAGAATATTGGCCAGAGCCTGCCCCCAGGTGTCGTGGAAATGCACGGCCAGCTTCGCCGCTTCGACGCGCTTTAACACGACCTCCAGAAGCCGTTGCGTATCGCCCGGCGTGCCGCGCCCGATGGTGTCGCCCAGTGACACCTCATAGCAGCCCATTTGGATCAGTGTTTGCGTCACCTCGGCCACGGCGGCCGGGGCAATCGGGCCTTCATAGGGACAGGCGATGGCACACGAGACATAGCCGCGAAGCGCTACGCCGTCTTCGCGTGCCCGCTCCGCGACGGGGGCAAAGCGCTCAAGGCTTTCGGCTATGCTGGCATTGATGTTTTTCTGGCTGAAGGTCTCAGATGCGGCGGCGAAGATAGCGACGCTTTGTGCGCCCGACGCCAGCGCCGCCTCATAGCCTTTGAGATTGGGCGTCAGCACCGGATAGGTCAGGTTGGGCGCGCGGCTGATCCCGGCCATGACCTCAGCGGCATCGGCCATCTGCGGCACCCATTTCGCTGAGACGAAACTACTCGCTTCGATAAAGCGCAGTCCCGTTTGCGACAGGCGGTCGATCAGGGCGATCTTGGTCGCGGCGGGGACGATCTGCGCCTCGGCCTGAAGACCATCGCGCGGCCCGACTTCGTAAAGAGTGACGTGGGTGGGGCGGCTCACTTCGTTTCCTCGAACAGTTCGCGTCCGATCAGCATACGCCGGATTTCGCTGGTGCCTGCACCGATTTCGTACAGCTTGGCGTCGCGCCACAGCCGCCCGGTCGGGTACTCATTGACATAGCCATTGCCGCCCAGACACTGGATCGCCTCACCCGCCATCCATGTCGCTTTTTCGGCGGCATAGAGAATACAGGCGGCGGCGTCCTTGCGCGTCGTTTCCCCCCGGTCGCAGGCGGCGGCCACCGCATAGACATAGGCGCGGCAGGCCCCCCAGGTGGCGTACATGTCGGCAATCTTGCCCTGCATCAGTTGGAAGGTGCCGATCGGCGCGCCGAACTGCTGACGTTCATGCACATAGGGGATGACCACATCAAGGCAGGCGCGCATGATGCCCAAAGGCCCGCCGGACAGCACCACGCGCTCGTAATCCAGACCTGACATCAGCACCGCCGCGCCGCGCCCTTCGGCGCTTAACACATTCTCTTCCGGCACCTCGCAATCGGCAAAGACCAGCTCACCGGTGTGCGAGCCGCGCATCCCCAGCTTGTCGAGCTTTTGCGCCACCGAAAAGCCGGGAAAATCCTTTTCAATCAGGAAGGCGGTGACGCCTTTCGAGCCTTCGCCGGTACGCGCATAGACGACCAGGACATCGGCGTCCGGCCCGTTGGTGATCCACATTTTGGAGCCGTTGAGCACGTAGCGGTCGCCGCGCTTTTCGGCCCTGAGCTTCATCGACATGACGTCCGATCCGGCCCCCGGTTCCGACATGGCCAGCGCGCCGACGTGTTCGCCGTTAATCAGGCGCGGCAGGTAGCGCGCCTTTTGCGCCTCATTGCCGTTGCGCACGATCTGATTGACGCACAGGTTAGAGTGCGCGCCGTAGGACAGGCCGACCGAGGCTGAGGCACGGCTGATCTCTTCCATAGCGATGGTGTGCGCCAGATAGCCCATCTCCGCCCCGCCGTACATGTCGGGGGCGGTGAGACCCAGAATGCCCAGTTCCCCCATCTTGCGCCACAAAGGCATGGGAAACTGATCTCTGCGGTCGATCTCAGCCGCGTGCGGCGCGATTTCGGCAGCAGCGAACTTCGCCACCGTGTCGCGCAGGGCGTCGATTTCGTCGCCGTGGGCGAATTGCAGATGCGGAAAATCGGTCATGGTCGTTTCCTGTGGCTCTCCCCCCTCGCCCCCTCAAGTAAGAGGGGGCAAAGAGGCTGTTGTAACGTTCCTCTCCCTGAGGGAGAGGGTGGCGCAAAGCGCCGGGTGAGGGGGTTACGTCACGTTCAGCAACATCGCTTTTTCGCTGACCTGCTCGCCCGTGGTGGCGCTTAAGCCCGTCACCACACCGGCGCGCGGGGCCTTAAGCGTCAGTTGAATCTTCATGGCCTCCAGCACGATCAGCGGCTGGTTTTTCTCGACGGTTTCGCCCTCTGTGACGTGTACCGCGACCACCAGCCCCGGCATGGGCGCGATGACCTCAGAAGCCTCATGCGCCTCGTCCAGAGCGTCCGTAAGATGCCGCAGATCGACCGGGGAAGCCGGTGGCAGATTGAGGCGGAATCCGGTCGCGTCGTGCCACGGCGAAGAGGCGGTATTAGACGGTATGTCGTAATCCGGCCCCAAATCCGGCCCCAAATCCGGCCAAGGCGCGGTCAGGCGCTCGACATGGCGGCCGATAAAGCCCGTATCAATCTCCCCGGCGCGGAAATCCGGGTCAGAGGCGATGCGCCGCAGAAAGGCCAGATTGGTCTTTAACCCTTCGGCGCGGGTATAGATCAGCGCGGTGCGAAGCGCGTCAAGCGCCGCGCCACGATCCTTACCATGCACGATCAGCTTGCTGATCATCGGGTCATAAAAGACGCTGACCGCATCGCCCTGCGCCACGGCGGAATCGGCGCGAACCCCGGACGGAAAGACGAGACGGCTCAGCGTGCCGGTGGACGGCATAAAGTCGTGTTCGGGGTCTTCGGCATAAAGGCGCGCTTCGATGGCGTGGCCGTTTAGCGGCACCTCAGCCTGCGTCAGCGGCAGGGCCTCACCGGCGGCGACGCGCAACTGCCATTCGACCAGATCGAGCCCGGTAATCGCCTCGGTCACCGGGTGCTCGACCTGAAGCCGGGTGTTCATTTCCATAAAATAGAAGGCCGCTTGCGCGATCCCTTTGGAGACATCGACGATAAATTCAATCGTGCCCGCGCCGCGATAGCCAATGGCTTTGGCAGCCTTTACCGCGGCTTCGCCCATCGCCTGACGCATGGCTTCGGGCAGGCCGGGGGCCGGGGCCTCTTCGATCACCTTCTGGTGGCGGCGTTGCAGCGAACAGTCGCGCTCATAGAGGTGGATGGCGTTGCCGTGGCTGTCGGCAAACAGCTGGATCTCGATATGGCGCGGCACTTCGATATATTTTTCGATCAGCACGCGCGGATCGCCAAAGGCGCTTTGCCCTTCGCCCTGACAAGATTTCAATAGTTCCGGAAATTCAGACTCATTATCAACGCGGCGCATCCCTTTGCCGCCGCCGCCGGCCACGGCCTTGATCAGGACCGGGAAGCCGATCTGCTGCGCGGCGGTGAGCAGGGTGGCCTCGTCCTGCGCCTCGCCATGATAGCCGGGGGTGACGGGCACGCCTGCGCCTTCCATCAGCGCCTTGGCCGCGCCTTTCAGCGCCATAGCCCGGATGGCCTCCGGCGTCGGGCCGACAAAGACGATCCCGGCGGCGGCGCAGGCCTCCGCAAACTCCGCGTTTTCCGACAGGAAGCCATAGCCCGGATGGATGGCCTCGGCCCCCGTGCGGCGGGCGACCTCGATGATCACGTCGCCGCGCAGATAGCTCTGCGCCGCCGGGGCCGGACCGATCAGGTGCGCTTCGTCGGCCTGACGCACAAAGAGGGCTTTTGCATCGGCTTCGGAATAGACGGCGACGGTTTTGATGCCGAGCCGCTGGCAGGTACGGATGATGCGGCAGGCGATTTCGCCGCGATTGGCGATGAGGAGTTTGCGGAACATTATCTCACCCATCCCGGCTTGCGTTTTTCCAGAAAGGCGGCGATGCCTTCGCGGCCTTCGTCGGACGCGCGGCGGGCGGCGATGCGTCGGGCCGTCAGGCGCAGCAGGTCGGTATCGACGGCGCGGTCCGACACGTCGCTTATCAGGACCTTGGCATCGGCCACGGCCTCCGGTCCACCGGCCAGCAGGCCGTCAATCAGCGGCGCGGCGGCGGCATCGAGCCCGGCCTTAACCTCGTGCACCAGACCGATGCGGCGGGCCTCTTCGGCGCTGAAGC
>NZ_JAIXSV010000143.1 GCF_027484505.1 Asticcacaulis sp. | reverse complement strand
TTGTGTGGTGACCGCCGGGAATACGCCGCGCCAATCGACTTTCATTGTTTACTCCAACTGCTTGCGTAAGAATATATACCGTATACAATATGCAATGATGCGGCGCAAGAAGGAACGTGATGGTGCGCTGGTGGAGTCAAAAACAACAAAATTTCCCGTATTGAAGACGACGGCTTGCATCAAAATTAGTATACGGTATAAATAATTCATTATGTCTGACATTTCGATGAGGTTCCCGTGCACCCTGTCCTCATGACGACCGCGTGTAAGGCTCTGTTCACCGGGGCCAGTCTCCTGACTAGCCTGGCAGGCTTCGGTGGCTCGGCCCTGGCCGCTCCGGCCCTTGAGGCGCGACAGGTGATGGCGACCCACAACCCCATACTGTCGGATGGTCAGGACTATACGACCGATCCGGCGACTCTGGTGGCCGATGGCAAGTTCTACATACTCACCGGGCGCGACACGGCGGAGCCGGGGGTCAATGACTTCATCATGCCCGAATGGCAGATGCTGGTCACCGATGACCCCAGGTCCGGCCAATGGACGCACTATCCGCATTTCCTGAAGCCGGATGCAGTATTCAAATGGGCCACACCCGGCCGCGCCTATGCCGCGCAGATCGTGCAGGGGCCGGATAAGCGCTTCTATCTCTACGCGCCGGTGATGCAGGAAGGCTCAACCAACAAGGACGGTTTTGCCATCGGAGTGGCCGTGTCCGACAGCCCCACCGGGCCCTGGGTCGATGCCCACCCCTCCGGGCCGGTCGTGTCGCAGTCCTATCCGATGAAAAACGATATCCAGAATATCGATCCGACGGTGCTGATCGACAACGATGGCCGAATTTATATGTATTGGGGAACGTTTGGCCGCCTGAAAGGGGTCGAACTTGAACGTGACATGGTGACGTTCAAGGGGACGCCTGTAGATGTCACAGGCCTGAAAGGTTTTTTTGAAGCGCCGTGGATTTTCAAGCGCAAGGGCATCTATTACATGGCCTATGCTGGGAACACGGCGGGGCCGACCTCGGAGTGTACCGAGGCCGTCTATTATGCCTGTGTTGCCTATGGGACGGCGACCTCGCCCCTGGGGCCGTGGACCTATCGCGGGGTTGTGCTCGATCCCGTATCTTCGACGACCTCGCATCCGGGCATTTCCGAGTTCAAGGGTAAGTGGTACATCGCCTATCATACGGCCGATGCCAAAGGTGGCGGCCATTTCCGTCGCTCGGTCGCCGTCGATGAACTGACGTGGGATGACAGCGCAAACCCGCCGCTTATTGAAAAGGTCGAACAGACCCGTGCGCCCGCGTCAGCACCACAACCCCAACGCAATCTGGCCCCGGCGGCACGCATCTTGGCGTCGAATTCACCTGTGCCGGTGCAATACTGGATCCGCGCCCTTAATGACGGCAAGGTGCGCGAAGCGCCGTTGCCGCCGGACACCTGGGGGACGTGGTCGCCGAACAATCCGAAGCAGCAGTGGGTCGTCTATCAGTGGGAGCAGCCGTTGAAATTCAACGGAACGCGCCTCTATTTCTGGGCCGATCAGCCGGCCGGTTCCGGCATCGGCGTGGCGCCGCCCAGGGCGTGGCATCTCGAATACTGGTCAGATGCCGATCAGGGCTGGAAGGCAATTACTACCAGCTACCCACAGGCCGTGGCCGGGAACTGGACCGAGGTAGCGTTCGAGTCGGTTACCACACGGTGCCTGAAGGCGGTGTTTGACGCCTCAACCGATGGGAAAACCAATGCCGCCGTAGCTGTTCAGGAATGGGAGGCCCTCTATCCGAAGGCCGTTCTGGTTGAGGCGGCGGATACAAAGGTTCCGGCGTCGCCGATCTGTTCGCCGATGGAATAGGAAAAAGCGCGAGAGAGTTGTCAGGTCTTCAATGCCTTAATTCGCCACACAGTTTGGTTTGGTGCCTTTTCTGCCGTGCGTCAGCAGAGGGTTTTATGGGGAGAGAAAACGGTGAAATCTCGTGTTTTGAAATGCGGCCTGATGGCCCTGCTATATGCACTTGGTGTGCCTGCGGGTGTCACACAGGCGCAGGTGAAATCACTGGATGAGATGCCGGAAACCAAGGCGGACTTTGATCCAAAGGTTATTTCTGTGAACTCTGCGTGTAAGCTCCGAGACATGGCCGGAAATGGCTGAAATCTGGCTGGTGGTGCTTGGTAATGTCTATGGCGGCGGCGGTCGGGGTGGCAATGGTGGCGATCGGACTCCCAGCGCGTAGGCGGGCTGAGGGCGCAAGCGCGAGGCCAGTGCGCTCCAGAAAGCCTGCCGATCATACCGGTATAGATTTTTAGTAAAGCGCCCGGTTTCCGTGCGCGTGATCTTGCCTTCAGCCGGCAAGGTCGGCGTTTTGTCGCCTTGCTACCGTTACGAAACCCCGTAAAGGTGCCAGCGGCGTGCGAAAATCAGAAGTTACGTCCGCACCAAGACCATCCCGCCTATACCGGGGTCGGTGCGGCTCGGCCTGCCGGTTTCGACGTGTCCGGCATAGCGCCACAGGGTGTCGGCATCTGTCGTATCGCTGAGGCTGAGGTCGTACCACAGGTCGCTGGCGCTCAGGTCGAAGACGATGTCGCGTTGCTCAGCTGGTTTCAGGGTAACCGCCTGCTGGCGCGGCGCGTTGGGGGCTATGGCGTAGCGGGCATCGACGCTGAGGCTGAGTGTCGCTTCGGTGGCGGTGTCATTATGCAGTCCCAGCGTCACCCGGCCGGTCGCCGGGTCTTCGTGCAGGCTCACGCGCACATAGCCGGTTTTGGACGGCTTGCCCCGGAAATGGCGATAGAAGCCGTTGGGACCGTGCACGGCCAGATCGTAGGCCTCCTTGTCCTGATGGTTCCATTGGGCCGCGGTATGACGTTCGCCGGCGATCAGGGTGTAGTGCCACGGCGCGCTCAGGCCGTAGGGCGCGTAGTCATGGATGGTGAAGACCGCCGCCTGGCTGCCGCTGTTGTTCAGTTCGATCAGCAGGTTTTCACCGTCCGGGCGCAGGTCAGCTCCTAGGCGATAGGGCAGGGCCCGCGCCAGTCGCTGCAAAGCGGGCTGTTGTGCCGGGGTCTGGACGGCCGGGATCTTCAGCGCCGGTTGCCGCGCGGCGTGGGCCAGTCGCTGCGTGTAATCGTCGGTCGAAGGCAGGTCGATGCCGTGCGTGTCGCCATTGGGGGTCTTGAAATCGAAGCAGGCCGTCAGGTCGCCTGACACGGCGCGCCGCCAGTCAGAAATGTTCGGCTCTTTCACACCAAAGCGCTTTTCGAGGAATTTCAGGGTCGAGGTGTGGTCGAACACCTGAGAGCAGACATAACCGCCCCGGCTCCACGGCGACACGACGATGGCAGGGACGCGGATGCCGAGGCCCAGTGGCTGAAGGCCCTGAATGCCGGAGTGCGGGTGTTTGTCGTAATCCTTGAACTCCCCGGCCACGCTGACGCCGCTATAACCGCGCGTGGCATCGGCGGCAGGCATGGGCGGCAGCATGTGGTCGAACAGGCCGCCGGCTTCGTCATAGTTGAGGATAAAGACGGTCTTTGAAAAGACTTCGGGATGATCGACCAGCGCCTCGATCAGCTTGGCGGTCAGGTTTTCACCGTCCGCCGGTGTCCAGCGCGGGTGTTCGGACAAGGCGGCGGCCGTGACGACCCACGACACCTGCGGCAGGCGACCGGCGGCGATATCGGCGCGGAAGGCTTCGACCAGTTGCGTGCCGTCCGAGCGGGTGCGGTCTTCGCCCGTCTTGTGTTCCGACACCCATGAGCGACCGCGTTTATAGAGGTTGGACTCCTTGTCGCACGGGCGGAAGGGTTTGAACACCGACAGGATATTGTCGCCGAAATTGTCGTATTCCTGATAGACCTTCCAGCTTACGCCTGCCGCTTCCAGACGCTCGGCATAGGTGGTCCACTCATAGGCCTTGATCGGCTGATCGGTAGCCATGTCGGCCGAAGGGGTTTCGTCTTCGCCGTAATTGCTCATCACCGGGTCGCCACCCACACGCCCGCCGCCATTGCAGCCGGTCCACAGGTGCAGGCGGTTGGGATAGGTCTGGGTCAGGGTCGAGCAGTGATAGGCGTCAAGAATAGTGAAGGTCGAAGCCAGTGCGTGATAGAAGGGCAGGTCCGACGCCTTGTAATAGGTCATGCGGTGCTGCAACTGACGTGAGACACCCCACTGATCGAAGCGTCCACCATTCACAATAATCGTCGCGGCGCTGTGCCCCTGATCGGCTCCATCGACCACATAGGCGTTGGCGGTTTTGGAGTCGGCCCAGTAGGGCTGTACATAGCCATCTGGGTGCTGGTCGCTGGGCTGACGCCAGACGGTGTGCCCATTGCGCAGCCGCAGGGGACGTGGATCGCCCAGACCGCGCACGCCGGGAAAGCTGCCGAAATAGTGGTCGAAGGCGCGGTTTTCCTGCATCAGGATCACCACGTGCTCGACATCCATGATCGTACCGGTGCGGTTATGGGCCGGGGTGGCCATGGCCTTTTCCAGCGTCGCCAGCGTGGCAGCGCTCAGGCCCGCGGCGCCCAGCGCCTTCAGAAAATGGCGGCGATCAGCGGTCATGGCTGTGTCCCTTGCTTATAAGGTCAGTTCACTGAAATTAAGGCGATAAGAGATGTCGGTCGCACCGGTCTGGCTGTCGCTGACGCGATAGAGGATGTGCGGCATATTATAGTCGTCCGCCTCCCACTGGATATCCAGCAGGCACATGGCGTGCAGGGTCGTGGAAACGGGCGAGACGCGATAGAGGTTCTTTTCCGGCTTCTCGATCTGATTGAGGCCGCAGAATTGCAGCTCGACCGCGTCATAGCCCAGAGCGCCCCGCGCGCGGGCGACCTCACCATAGTGCTGATCGCCGGTAATGAAGACCACGCCTTCGCGGCGATGCTTGCGGATCATCTCAAACAGGCGGTCACGGGCGCGCGGATAGTCTTCCCACGTTTCCGAGCCGGTCCCGGCGGTGAGCAGGATCTGCGTCCCGCTAACGATCAGAGTGAGGTCTGCCGCGACCGCCAGTCGTTCGTCCAGCCAGCGCCACTGTGCCTCGCCCAGCATGTCGCCGTGCCCGTCCGGGGCGTCGCGGTGCCAGCGCACATCCAGCATGATAACGTGCAGACGGCGCACCCCGAAGGCGAACAGGCGGCTGTTGTAAACGCCATCGTCCGGGGCTGAGGTGTCGGTTTCAAGGTTCCAGAAGCGCTGAAACGCCGTTTTGGATACCTCTTTCAGGGGATAGGTGCGGTCGGCGTCATTGGCACCATAGTCATGATCGTCCCATGTCGCCATATGCACGCCCTGCGCGCGCAGTTCGGCAAAGCCGGGCTTGCTGGCAAGCTGGGCATAGGCTTCGGTGAAGGCGGCGGGGTTGTCCCTAGTGTCCACATAGACGGCGTCGCCGATCCACAGGTTCAGATCGGCCTTGGCCGCCGCATAGGCCACCAGCGCCGGGACCGGCTTTTTCTGACGGATGCAACCCAGAATGGCGATACGGCGTATGGGCATGGCGGGTTCACCCGCCTTACCGGTGAGCGGTGCGGCAAGGCTGCTCAGGCTTACCGCACTCAGGGCGGCGGTCACGGTGCGGCGGGTCGGCGTCATTTGCGGAAAACCTTGAGCGAGAAGTAGAAGGCCGAGGCGAGGGTGGTGGCCCCCACAATAGCCGCGGCGGCGTAGCAAAGGCCGGTGAAGAAGCCTAACCAGCTCAGGGACAGACCGAAATTCTTGAGCAGCATCAGGGCGACACTGCCGCCATAGCCGGAGGCATCGGCCAGATACATGAAGAAGGCCGCATTACCGGGCAGGCTGAGCGCCGCGGTCAGGCGGTCGGCCAGCACGGCATTATAGGGGATGTAACCGAGATAGACCCCGGCCCCGACGGCGATCATCCACCACAACGGGCTGAGCAGATGCGCCTGCCACGCCAGGGTCGCGGCGCCAATCAGCACCGCACCGGAGATGATCATCACATGATAGACCAGTACCGCACGGCGATTGTCGCGGATCAGGGATGTCAGGCCGAACAGGGGCAGGATAAGGGCGGCGATCGGCAGTTCGGACAGGCTGAAGACCGAGGGTTCATCGCCATAACCCAGCGCATCCCACAGTTCGACGGCGAAATTATCGCGGAAGTCGCGCACGGCGGTCAGGACGATATAGGCGATGATCAGCAGGACCAAACCCAGACCGGCGCGTGCCCAGAAGGCCTTGCGTTCTTCGCGAAACATGGGCTGACGCGCCATGCGTTCGGCCATGTCGCGGGCATCGGGCGGCGGGGTCTGCGACAGCATCCACACCGACAGGGCCAGAACCGGCAGGAACAGCGCTCCGGTGGCCGCGGGCATCCACAGTTCCGGTATGCCGTAATCGACAACCAGCGCGCGACCGACCGATTTCACCACCCCGGAAGAGACGATGAAGCTGATGCACAGGCCGGTGCCCAGCCATTCGGAACTGCGACGGCCTTCCAGATAGCCGAACACCAACCCCCAGATCATCCCCAGCGGCAGACCGCTGAAAAAGATGGCAATGACCTTCAGCGGTGCGGGCAGGACGGCAAACAGGATCAGGGATATCCATGAGGTCAGGACAAAGCCCACGATCAGCAGCGCCCGGCGCTCCGACGTGGCCTCGCTGACCACCTTAATGCCCATCATCTTGGACAGGGCGTAACCCAGTACCTGCGCGATGACGAGGGTGATCTTGAAGTCGAGGGCAAACGGCCAGCCCGATATGTCCGCATAGCTGGCCACTGTAAAAGGCTTACGGAAGGCATACATGCAGAAATAGGTGGTGAAGGCGGCCATCAGGGCATAGACGGCCACCCATCCCGGACCAGACCGGGCCAGGCTGCGGGTAAGTCTGGAGGTCATGCCATCCTCGATTGCTATAATATTAAATTAGATCGGATATGATATAACCTAATATTATTATGATCGTGTGACGATCAGGCGAGGGTGGTTTCAGGATTCAGGGCCGCCGCGAGGTGGCGCTCCAGAAAGGCGTCGAGACTGTCGGTCACGGCGTGCTTGTCCTTGGCCAGTTCGTCGATGCGACGCAGCGCAATGGCGTCATCGGCAAAGGGTTCGTGCAGAAAGGCCAGTTGTTCAGCGCTGTCCATCAGACCGCCCTGAAGCGCCAGAGAGATGCGCGAGTCCTTCGACAGGCCGTCCTCATAGCCGGGTTCGACGCTGCACAGATAACGCTTGGCGGCCACATGCAGGCGGATCGGCTCGCTGACAGCCAGCGGGAAACGCGCCGCAGCCCATTCAGCGCCCAGAACCTCGTGCAGATCGTCGATACCGTCTTCGGCCGGGGCTTCGCCGAGATCGTGAACCATGTGCCCGAC
>NZ_JAIXSV010000197.1 GCF_027484505.1 Asticcacaulis sp. | reverse complement strand
CGAGCCGTTCGGGGTTGATGTCGCTGGAATAGGCAAAGCCCTCATCGACCCGGGTCGCACCGGTGGTCGTGGCGGGCTGGCGGGCGTATTCGACGAATTCCGGTTCGATGAAGTAGCGGTCCGGCAGTTCCCAGGTCGAGCGCGAATCGTCGGCGGAAATCATGATCTCGTGCAGCTTTTCACCCGGCCGGATGCCGATGACTTTGTGCCCGGCCTGCGGGGCCATGGCGGTGGCCAGGTCACACACGGTGGTCGCCGGGATCTTGGGCACGAAGATTTCACCGCCGCGCGTCGTTTCCAGGCACGACAGGACGAAATCGACGCCCTGATGCAGCGAAATCCAGAAGCGCGTCATGCGTACATCGGTGATCGGCAATTCGGTCGCGCCCTGCGCCAGCAGGCGGTTGAAATAGGGCACTACCGACCCGCGTGAGCCGACCACATTGCCATAGCGCACGACGCAGAAGCGCGTGCCGATGTCACCGGACAGATTGTTGGCGGCCACGAAAATCTTGTCCGAGGCCAGCTTGGTCGCGCCATAGAGGTTGATCGGCGAGCAGGCCTTATCGGTGGACAGCGCCACCACGCGCTGCACCCGTTGTTGCAGGCAGGCCCAGACGACGTTTTCCGCGCCGTTGACATTGGTGGCGATACATTCGGAGGGGTTATATTCGGCCGCCGGCACCTGTTTCAGCGCGGCGGCGTGCACCACCACATCGACCCCGCGGAAGGCCAGCTCCAGCCGCTGCCGGTCGCGCACATCGCCTAAGAAAAAGCGCAGCTTCGACAGCTTATCGGCGTCATAGCGTTCTTCCAGCGCCTGACGCATCTCGTACTGCTTCAATTCGTCGCGCGAGAAGATGATCACCTTGCGCGGGTCGTAGCGGCTCAAAAGGGTGTCCACGAGCTTGCGCCCGAAACTGCCCGTCCCACCGGTAATCAGCACCACCTTGCCCCGAACCGGGTCTCCGACCGGGGCAAACTCTCGCAAAAGGTCACTCATGACACACCCTCACGCTGTCGCAGCGTCAGTCAGGGATTGTGGCGCGCGCCGCTTTCATATTGGTTAACGCGGGCGCGGCGACGAGCGAACAGATCGGACAGGGCGCAGGGGATCAGCGTCCACGGTTCGATGAAATAGCGGCTGAACAGGCGTTTGGGTTCGTGCGCAAAGCGCACCAGCCATTCGATGCCCCATTGCCCGGCCCAGCGCGGCGGCGTGTACATCACACCGGCCTCGTAATCGAAAGCCGCTCCGACCGGCAGGAGGGCGCAGGGCGGCAGGCGGTTCAGATTGTTGAGAATCCACAGCTCCTGACGCGGCATTCCCATGCCGACCAGCAGCACATCGGGCTGATGCGCGGCAATGTCCTTGAGCAGGGCGTCGTTTTCGGGGCCATTGACGTCGAAATAGCCGCTGCGCACCTCAAGCTTCACGCGTGGGTGACGGCGCAGAATGGCGTCTTTTGAGAGCGAATTATGCTCCGGAGCCCCGCCCACATGAAACACGCGCCAGCCCTCTTGCGCGGCGCGCGTCCAGAAGTCTTCCCGAAAATCGAGATAGGTGCAGCGATGGGCGCGGCTCATCTCATGCCCCATCAGCTTGCCCCACAGGATCAGCGGCGTGGAGTCAATCTCGATCAGGTCGGCCTGCGCGTAAAAGCGGCGCATCTCGGCGCGTTTCTGAAAGAGGTAGAGGCTGTGCAGATTGTGGTTGGCGATGATGGTCTGCCGCCCGCGTGTGCCCGCGATAAAGTCCATGACCATATCGGGCGTCACGACGTCCATCTGCGCCCCCATCAGGGCGACACGATGCACAGGCAAAAGGCGGCATGAGGGTTTCATGCCGCCAGTCTATCTCAGAGCCGTTGCGATACCGCTACTAAAAAGCGTTAACGAACCCTATTCCTGTACCGGGCGTAGCGTAATCTCCACACGGCGGTTCTTGGCGCGGCCTTCCGGCGTGGCGTTCGAAGCGATCGGCTGACGCGAGCCCATGCCGGCGACGAACAGGCGCTGATTGACCACGCCACGGCTGGTCAGGTAGGCCGCCGTCGAGTTGGCGCGGTCTTCCGACAGCGGTTCATTGATGGCGTCAGAGCCGGTCGAGTCGGCGTGACCGACAATATCGACATAGGTGGACGGGTACTTGTTCAGGATCGACGCCACGTCGTTCAGCACCGGGTAGAAGCTGGCGTCGATCGAGGCGCTGCCTGAAGCGAAGGTCACGTCCGACGGCATGTTGAGGATGATGTTGTCGCCATTGCGCGTGACGGTGACATTGGTCCCGGCCAGCTCACGGCGCAGTTCCGCCTGCTGCTTGTCCATGTACTGCCCGACCGCCGCACCGGCCAGAGCGCCGATACCCGCGCCGATGACGGCGTTCTTGCGGCCCTGCTCACCCTTGTTGGTGTTGGTGGCGTAGCCGAGGCCCGCGCCGACGGCGGCCCCGATGATGGCATTGGTCTTAGTGTTGTCGCGCACGACTTCGCCGGTGACCGGATCGGTGGTGGTGCAGGCGGCAGTCAGCAGGGCGACGCCCGCCAGGGCGATCAGAGCCTTATTACGCATAGTTGTCTCTCCAGTGTGCTGTGCGTTGCGGCGAGGAACGCCGTTGCTTCCAGTTAAACGCTTTCGTATGAACCTAGGATGAAGCCCGTAAACAGCCAATATTCGGGAAATAAGGATTGACCGCAAATCCGGTAAATTTCAGGCGCAGACGGATAAGAAAGCCGTAAGAGCCGCGCGGATCAGGGCTTGGGCGCCGTCGATTCCGGGGCCTTGCGGCACTTCCACACGGTTTCGGTTTCCGGTGCGAAGGTCAGGAAGGATTGCGCCAGTTGCCGCACCTTGCGCATATTGTCTTTCAGCGCCTCGGCCTGCCCCGCATCCTTACCCGATGCGCAGCGCAATGACCCCAGAGCGGCCCGCTGAGCCACGTAATCGCGGTGTTGTTCGGGCGTCAGGCGATAATCGCTGCGTTTGAAGGTCAGGCCATCACGCGACAGCTCAAGCCGCGCCGCGGTGGGGTCAGAATCCGACACGGTAAAGCGCAGGAGCGTGCCATTGGCCTGCACCTCGTAAGGCGTGCGGCCATTGACGCAAGCATGGGCCGCATCAAATTCAAAATCCGTCGGCCCGACACCGGCCAGCGGCTTGGGCGAGGCCTTAAGGTCCACATCGCAGGTCAGACGCACCGGACCGACCTTGGTGGCATCGACCTCGGCCTTTTGCGACATCTTCTGCACCACCGGGCTTTCGCGCAGGACGAAGGCGGCCGCGATCAGCACCACGAACACAGCCAATGCGACCCAACCCCACGGGAAGGGGTGCTTGTGATGTACCTTTTCGGCCTTGGCCTTGTGCGGATGCGTGTCGGCGTGCGGTGCCTCGGCCTCGGTATGCAGGGTCTTCGGT
>NZ_JAIXSV010000295.1 GCF_027484505.1 Asticcacaulis sp. | reverse complement strand
TACCTTTGTACTCCTGAGGGGTGGTTGGGTCGAAATGGTGCGAGAAGTCGCGTTGCAGGTTCAGCCAAGTGAGTGCCATGGCGAAATCGTCATTGGGCTCCCTGGTGATGCTGTCGCACTCACCATTGATGCAGTAAACCGTCTCACCGCATTGAAGGATCGGCGGGTTCTGCCCGTCCGGGGCGCCCTGCCCGCCACACCGGTAGGTACGTTCATAATTTTTGCAGCGGCCGTATGCATCGGATTGGATGCAGGTCTTGTTTTCGAAGACACAGCTCGCCTCCAGGATCGCGCAATCGTTGGTCACGCTTCCCTGGCACTGGTAGGAGCGCTCCCATTTCCAGCAGGATTTGTGAACCGGCAGGCCATTGATGACCCTGGTTTCTGCGCCCTCGATACAGCGCGTGGTCGGAGGCTGCCCGCATATGTTCCCGTCGGTGTAGGCGCTACAGTCGTTAATGACTTCGTCCCGCGTCACCGTATAGATGGTACCTGTATGGCTGCCGCCGCCGGCTACCGGGTCCGGGCATCGCCAATCCGCTGTCGTGAGATCGCAGCTGCCGTCGAAGAATGTCCGATTGCAGCTGGTCGCGGTCTCTGTGCATCGACCGTTATAGGCTGAGCAATCGTCGTAGTAGCCCGGATTGGGGCAGGAATAGACGCGCGACCAGGCCCAGCAGTCCCTGTAGACCGGTCCACCATTGATCGTCCGCGTCTGCGGCCCTTCAGTGCACCGCTCCGACTGAAGCCCGCAGCCACGGGAAGTCTGCGACGTGCAGCCGCTGACGACCTCGTCCTTGATGACGGTATATTCGGTGCCGACACGGCCGCCCCCGCCATTGACCACATCGCTGCAGCGGTAGTTATGGGTATAGACAGAGCAGCTGCCGTCGAATGCGGTGCCAGTGCACCGATTGCCGCGATTGCTGCATCCACTGGCGGCGTAGGCCGTGCAGTTATCAAATGGCGAGGGATTGGCGCAGGTATAGATACGGTTCCACTTCCAGCAGTCGCGGTAAACGTTCATGCCGTTGATGTTTCGTGTGCCCGCGCCTTCGCTGCATGTTTCGGACGACAGACCACAGGTGTTGTTGCCTGTTTGCGCCGTGCAGCCGCTGACGACCTGGTCACGGATCACATCATATCCATAGCCGGTGATGGTGCCGTTGCCGGAAGCCGGGTCCTCGCACCGATATTCGTAGGAAGTCGTAGCGCAGCTGCCATTGGCATAGGTCTGGGTGCATCCGAGCGAGGCGACCTGGGCGCAGCCATTTCGGTAGGGGGTGCAGTCGTCGCGATAGTCCGGGTTTGCACAGGTATATGCCCGGTTCCAGGCCCAGCAATCGCGGTAAACGTTCATGCCGTTGATGTTTCGGGTGCCGGCTCCTTCGGCGCAGGTATCGCCTCCCTGGACGCATGAGCTGCGTGATTGCTGGGATTCACAGGCTGCGACGTTCGTGTCGCTCACGACACGGTAGACGGTTTGATTCAGCGTGCCGGCGCCGACGACCTGGTCTGGACAGTTGTATGTCGTGCTGTACTGCTGACAGGATCCATCCGGATACTGCGACACGCAACTGGTCCCGCCTGATGTGCAGCCCGGCGCATTGGCGTAGGCGGTGCAATTGTCGTAGGGGCTGGGATTAGCGCACATGTAGTCACGACGCCACGCCCAGCAATCTTTCCAGACATCCTTGCCCCCGATATTTCGGGTTCCCCCTCCCTCGGTGCATACCTCGCCGATCTTGGTGCAGGACGTTTCATGGGACGAGCAGCCGTTGACGAGCTCGTCACGAACGATCGTGTACGAGGTATTGATGAGCGTAACGTTACCGCCCTGGGGCGAGCCGCACGTATAGGTCTCGGTATACTCATCGCAGACGCCATCGGCTCCCATCGATGAGCATGAACTGCCGCTGCCGGCGCACGCACCCCGGAGGCCTGCACAATAGTCGGAATAGCCAGGCCCGCCACACGAATAGGTGTATCTGGTCCGCCAGCAATCCTGATAGACGCTGGCGCCACCGACGCTCCGGGAACCGCCACCTTCTATACAGGTTTGGCCCGATAGGCGGCAGCTCGGGGAGACGGCCGCCGCCGCCCCGACCCAGATGATCAGGATCAGCGCTGCTGTCAGAAGGCGGATCAGATGTTGGCGCATTCGTCCACCATGCTGGCGCCGGCGCCGTTGCAGCAGCCGTAATACCACTGCACCCCACCGGGCGACGGGGCGTTCGTCTGACGGCACTGAGCGCTGACCGTGACGCTGCTGCGATCGCCTGCCCAACCTTCCGAGATGCTCGGGTTGCCACAGCCACCTCCACTCACCGAGATGCTGTTCTGCGGGGAGCCGGATCCAAATGAGACCCCAACATGTGCCATATAGCACCGGTTACCGTTCTGCAGCTGGCAGTCCCACTCCTCCCAGGACAGGGCAACGGCGCCCCCATAGCATTGGCCGATGGAGGTACATTGCGCAGTGTAATAGACGTCGCAGGTCTTCGTGACATAGTCACGCGTCCGCTTGCATGAGTAGGTGTAGTCCGCCCGCACATCGATCTGGCGCCCGATGGTGCAAGAGCTAGGGGATTTCTCGCCCGATTTCGCACAGCTATAGATATAGTCGGCATCTGTAGTAACTTGGCGCGTGACCCGGCATTCCTCTGGGCGGGTGGTCGACAGGACATTGCAGCGATAGATCGGGTCGGAATCCACGCCGACATCACGGGTCATCGTGCAGGACTGCGGCGCGGTGGATGACGATACGGTGCAGTCATACACCGGGTCCTGGTCAACCTGGACATCACGCGTCATGGGGCATTCTTCGGGCCGGCGGTCGTTGGTGCGCTGGCACCGGTAGGTTTGATCCTGGTCAACCTCGACAATCTGCGTGTCGTTGCAGCTCCGTCCCTCGATCTTGGTGTATTCATCGCAGGTGCGGATGCGATCGGTCGGCGGGCTGGTGCCGCCCGGTGCGGCCGTGCAGTCGCCATATTGGCCAGTGAAATCAGGAACGACGCTACGGGGGTCGTTCTGGACGGTCCAATAATTGTCCATCCAAGGATCGTCCCGGCCGACCGGCACCGAAGGGCGCCCCTGGAAGGAATTCTTGAGCAGTTGCGCGGCCTCGTCATTGGTCGCGTCGACCACACCGGCATCATACATGTTGCCGTGGATATAGGTCTTCTCGGAAAGGTCCGTGCCGCCGTAGCCGGGCACGGTGCCAGCCGCATCGGGCTGGGACAGCGCGTTTCCCGGCAGATTGCTGGTGGCGCCACCAAAGGCCTTCCCGTCCTGGCGGGCCGTTGGCTGCTGACCGCACGCGGGCCACGCCACCAGCGCGATGGTCAGCAGACCGTACCGCAGGTACCGAAAGCAGCTATTCATCGCGCTTGATCCTGGCGAGCCCTTCGGACGCCTTTGGTGCACCAGGTCCGCCTGCGTCCGCGATCGCTTCTAACGCAAATTGCAGCGACACATCGCCCGCGATCCGGTCGTAGTCGGGCAGCCCTTCACACCCCGGTTCACCCTCGCACATGATGGGCCCGACGGCGGAAACTACGACTGCCGGTACAGCATCCACCCGATAGGTGGCAAACAGGCGGGGATCCACAAGCAGACCCAGCTCCTTCGCCTGGTCGCCAAAGGCTTCGGCCAGGAATGCGGCCGTCTTCGTCAGGCTGTTGTCCACCAGACCGCGCATCACGACCGCTCCGCCGGCACGGCGGGCCTGAGTGGCGGCTGCCTTGATCGACGGAGGGGGCATGGACGAACTGACGAAGATAAGGATCGCGGGCATTCGGGCCCGGTCGGCCGCCGCGCCACTTCCTATGGCAGACGTATCGACCAAAGCCCCCAAGTCGATCCCATTTAGTCCGACGCCGTCGGCCTGCCCCTGCACCGTCAGATCCTTCAGCGCCTCGTGAAGTTCCGTAGCATCGCGCAGAGCCTGAGGATGCTGGCGGAGAATCTGGTTAACGAAATCCTGCGGGCTGTCCTGCCCGGCAGCAACATTCGACGCGACGATGGCCAACCCCGCCGCCAGCAGCTTTAGAGCGCGCAGCAATTCCGCTTCCTCCAGATCAAATAGCCGAAATTCTCGCCGACGACCGGCACCATGCGATTGGATTCATAGATCGTCGTCGTGCGACCGAAGGGGGGGCAGGCATTCGGGCCACGGCTGGTCGGCACAGGGTTGACCATCTGGCTCCGATACTGGGACTTCCGCATAACCGGCATCGGATAGCGGCCGCACATGCCGTCGGAGCCGAATGAACCCCAGAGGATGAGTTCGCGGTGAAGTTTATAGGCCATCCTCTCGGTGGCCAGTAGCGAGCCCTGAACGGCACCGGTCTGTGCCTGGATGTTGCCATCGAGCGGATAGAGGCTGCCCTGGCAGCCGGCGCACCAGAACAACGGGTCCAGCGGCAAGCCGGCCGACGCGGCGACACAATCAGCGGCACAAGCCGCCTGCGCCAGCGGCGTGTTGAACAGTGCGGCCTCGGGGTTGATCAGGAACGTGAGTTCGTCGTCCAGCCACATTGGATCGATTTCCGTAATGTAGGCGATATCGAACGTGGACATCTCCAGGCACAGAAAATCGACGAGCAACTCCAACCAATAGATGAGCGGATAGACGTACCAATGTACATGCCAATTAGCATGCCCGGTTCCGCCGCCGCGCGACTGTGTCTTCGCGCCGCCGACCTTGATCGGTGCGGGCAGCTCCAGGCCGCCGAGGTTGACGAAACACCACGGGACATGTGCGACATCGACCAACCGCACCGGTTCCCAGAACCCAATTGCGATCCCAGGCCGGATCAGAAGTGGCGGCGGCGCAGGGCAGGTGCAGAGGGGGAAGCCGGGATTCGAGGTGTCGAGCCGATCGCCACCGACCAGCGTGATCGACCCCAAGGTCAACGGAAATAGGCATGACCAGCAGATGTCGGCGATGGGGTTAACGAACGACCCTGTGCACCCTGAGGAATCGGCCTGTGCTGGCCCTGATCGGAGCAATAGAAGACCAACGAGGCATGCGGCCAACCAGAGTTTCATAGCGCCTCCTCCCTGATGCGGAGTGCTTCCCCATCCTGCTGGACGGTCGCCGGCACCGCCTTGATGCCCCATCTCGTGGTCAGGCGTCCGCCTTGATCGAAGTAGACGGGCACAGACAATGCCCGCATGGCATCGAATACATCGCCGCTTGTCAGGATGATCTTCGCCGTCGGTCCAAACGTCGCGGTCGCATGCCGCGCCCAATCGATTTGTGCAGGATCGTCGCCATCCAGGAAGATCAAGGTCTTTGTGAATGGCGCATAGGAGAGCGGGTTGACCCGCGTTCCCGCCCGCACGAAGACCACACCGCGGTGGTCGGCGATGTCGCGCTCCGCAATGACCGACGGATCCACGAGCCAGGTTCTGTTGCTGGACGCGCGCTGGATGCCCGGCACGGGAGGCGGTCGCCGCGCGTTGCGGGTGACGCGGTTGACCATCTCAGCATTCAGCTTGGCCAGCGCGCCGCTCGCCTCCATGCTGGCGAGCCGGTCTTGGATCAATGCCAGGAGATCGGTCTCGACAACGGGATACAACTTTCCATGCGTACCGAGATCCGCTGCATCGCTAGAGCAGAGGAACGGCCCGGCCAACAACAGCAGTGACAGGCACCAGGCCGATTTCCGCGTAACGGGAGTCATAGGACCTCTCATGCGAGCCAGCGAGGAACAAATAGCCTTCCGGGATGATGCCGGCCGGGCCAGGTTGAAGGGGACGACCCTGCAAAGTCTGCGTCTGCACGGGGCCGACCCGGCGCCCGGCAACGAACACATCCCCTCCCCGATGCTCCACCAGGTCCCCTGGCAGTCCCACGACCCGCTTCACAAACGGCTTCGTGAACATGGG
This sequence comes from Asticcacaulis sp., assembly GCF_027484505.1. GTDB lineage: Bacteria > Pseudomonadota > Alphaproteobacteria > Caulobacterales > Caulobacteraceae > Asticcacaulis. The sequence continues at coordinate 712 of NZ_JAIXSV010000295.1, read as the reverse complement.
ATTGGGCGGTGCGATGAACTGGACAGCATCGCCGCGCTGGAAGGGATGGCCACGTTCGACCAGGAACAGCAGTTCCGGGAGGCTCTGGCTGTGCGAAACCCCGATTGTGTAATATTGCGACGTGGCGGCGAGCCCGCCGCCGATTGCCGCGCACCATGCAAGATGCACCGCTGTCGCAGGTGAGATCCGCCAGTTCATGGCGTTTCCGCCTTGGGCGCCGGCAGTTCCAGTGCCTCTCGAACGACCGCCGTATAGTCTGGCGAAGCAGACCCTACGACGGCCGCCGCGTTGATCAGGACCACGCGGTCACGACTTTCAATGAGCCGCGCCGCCTCTTCCAGCTTCTGTCGGAAGGTTGTAGACTTGTTGCGAATTTCATCGTCGGAAGCGCCCGACTGCGCGAGGGCCACGACCATGTCCTTCAGAAGCTGGTCGACGTCAAGTATGGCCACCTGCCGGTCGGCCATCAGAGCCGGCCGGACGATGGCGAGATGAAAGGCGCCGATGCTAAGGACGATCAGCAACACCACCGCCGCGATATTGACGAACAGTTTCATCGCACATGCTCCCAAGGCCACCGTGGCCACATTGCTTCCGTCAGGTCCACGGTCCAGCGCCAAACCCAAAGGACAGCAAAAACCGCCATGGCCAAGCCAATAAGGCCAAGGATCGCGGCGTCGCTGGCCACTGCGATCCGGCCACATACCCGTCG
>NZ_JAIXSV010000218.1 GCF_027484505.1 Asticcacaulis sp. | reverse complement strand
GCCCGCTCTCGCAAATCCATCGATAAAGGACGACCCATCACTTCCTCCTGTCGGAAAAAGTGAATCAGATCCTCTCTGATTTGGGAATCCCGATTCAGCTAAATTTCATACCGATCTAAGCCTTGCGTTTGAACGGAACCTTGACCGTCAGGTAAGTCGCCGCCCGCCACACCCATTCCAGCGGGCCGTAGTGGAAATGGCGGAACCATAGATGGGCCAAACCCATCTGCGCTGCAAAAGCGACGAGGCCGAGCAGCACGGCTTCCGACTGGCTCATCGTGGCGTGCAGCCCCAGACCGAAGCTGTAAAAGACCGGCACGAAGACCAGTGACTGCCCCACATAGAGGCTGAGCGTCATGCGGCCGGGGGCGGCAAAGGCGTTCAGCCCGCGATGCAGCGGGCCGTAATAGAGGCTCAGGAACCCAAACATCAGGGTCAGCATGATGCTGAGATCGGTCAGGCTGGACCAGATGCCGGACCACAGGGCATTGGGCATGCGCGACGCCTCGGTCGCCGGGATCAGGCTGCTGATCAGGCCCTGACTGTGCCACAGGATAAGGGCGGCGATCAGCGATACGACAAGACCGATCAGGCGCGCCCGCCCGAAGCGTTCCGGCTGACTGAAAAAGCCGATGCGCCCCAGACAGAGCCCGATGAGGGACAGACCCAGTATCTGGCTCAGGCGGCCGGACTCGTACATAAACATCCATTTCAGCGGGTGGCCGACCACCCAGTTCATGCGAATGGTCTCAATCAGGCTCTTGCCCGTCAGATGCGCCTCGGGGACTGTGCCGCTCCAGTAACCGAACGGACGATTGGCCCATTCGGCCCCGTTCAGGGCGGCCCCCAGTTGAACCCACATCTGCGGCTGAAGCAAAAGGAAGACGCCGATGGCCGCGATCAAGGGGGTGGATTTCAGGCGATAGAAGGGCAGCAGAAACACGCCCATGACCGCCAACACCTCCAGTATCTCGCCGCGATACCACAGGCCGTGCAGCAGGCCGATGATCAGCAGGACCGCCAGCCGCCACAGAAACCGCCCGGTGAAATCGACGCCTTTGCGCGCCGAATTGTCCATGATGATGAAGAAGGAGACGCCAAAGCACAGGGCCATCAGCGCAAACGCCTTACCTCCAAACAGGGTGAAGATAACGTTGTGCCAGACAAGCTGCGCCGGATCGGTGACCGGATGCGCCCAGTAGAGTTCGAACAGTTCCGGCATATGCACCATGAACAGGCCAAACAGCGCAAAGCCGCGCAGGGCATCCAGCCCCTCCAGACGCTGCGGCGTCGAAGGGACACTCTTGGGGGTGGCCATACTGTCTCTCCCTGACTGGCCCGCTCTGTGGTCAGGCCTTATAGCCTGACTATAGACAACGTTATCAGGGGCTGGCAAGCGCGCCTTAGGCGTGCAGAATCTCATGGAAAATCTGTCAAAAAGGCTTATAGGGGGCGGATGAAAAGACACTCCGATAAAACCCGCGGCCATAAGGCCGAGGCTCAGGGGCCAAGCCAGCGCCAGTTGCGCGCCGGCGAACTGGTCCGTCACGCGCTGGTCGAAATCCTGCGCGAAGAAGAACTGCATGATGAGGCCCTGCAAGGGGTTTCGATCACCATTACCGAAGTCCGCTGTTCGCCGGACCTGCGCCACGCCACTGTGTTTGTGGAACCGCTGGGCGCCGGGCTCGGGGGCGTGACCATCTCCAAGGACAAGATCGCCCCGGCGATTGAGGCGCTGAACCGTCACGCCAAGTTCCTGCGCGGCATTCTGGGGCGCATGATCGACATGAAGTTCACGCCGGACCTGCGTTTCCTGCATGACGAAAGCTTCAATGAGGCGGCGCGTATCGACGCCCTGTTTATGCGTCCGGACGTGGCCAGAGACCTCAGAAACGATCCGCGTCATGAGGATGAGGACGAGGAATAAGATGTTTTCCCTTCCCCTGCTGTGCGGGAGAGGGGACCACGAAGTGGTGGAGGGGTCGCCTCTCCGTGTGTATGCCCCCTCCGTCGCGGACTTCGCGCAGGCACGTGCGCCGCGCCACCTCCCCCGCTACGCAGGGGAGGAGGAATAGCGAATGGCACGTAAGAAAAAAGGTGATCTGGTCAATGGCTGGGTCTGTCTGGACAAGCCGGTAGGGATGGGCTCAACGCAGGCCGTCAGCTTCGTGCGGCGTCTGTTCAACGCGCAAAAGGCCGGGCACGCCGGCACGCTGGACCCGATGGCTTCGGGTATCCTGCCCATTGCTCTGGGTGAGGCGACCAAGACTGTCCCCTACCTGATGGAAGCGGACAAGGTCTATCGCTTCACCGTCCGCTGGGGGCAACGCACGGCCAGTTACGACCTCGAAGGCGATATCCTCGAACAGGACGATCTGCGCCCGAGCGAGGCCGAAATCCGCGAAGTCCTGCCGCAGTTTATTGGTGAGATCGAACAGGCTCCGCCCGCCTTTTCGGCGATCAAGGTCGATGGGCAACGCGCCTATGATCTGGCGCGCGAGGGCGTGGAGGTTGAGTTGGAGGCACGGCCAGTGGTCGTGCACGACCTGACGCTTGAGCGTATTCTCTCCGCCGATGAGGCTGAGTTCCGCCTCCATTGCGGCAAGGGCACCTATGTGCGGGCTATTGCGCGCGACCTCGCGCTGGAACTGGGCGTGCTGGGCGTCGTCAGCGCGCTGCGTCGTGAGCGCGTCGGCGGCTTCGACATTAATTTGTCCGCAGGGGTGGAAAAGTTAGAGGATTTGAGGCATAGAGACGCCGCTTTGGACGCTTTGCTTCCCGTAGAGACGGCGCTGGACGACATCCCGGCCCTGCCTGTGACGGAAGACGAGGCCACAAGGCTCAAACAGGGTCGCGAAATCCCCCTGTCCTTCTCCCGCACGCAAACGGCGGAAGACGCTCTGAAAATCCGGTCACAATCGGGAAAATCGGAGCACGGGCGTACCCTTTGGGCGCACCGGGACGGAGACATCGTAGCCCTGGGCGAATTGCGTCTGGGGCAATTTTACCCCACACGCCTTATCAACCTGTAACCCTGCGGACCTCGTCCGTGAAAGGAGACCCCGATGTCGATCACGCTTGAGCGTAAAGCTGAACTGATCAAGACCCACGCCCGTTCGGAAAACGATACGGGTGGGTCCGAAGTGCAAATCGCCATCCTGTCGGAGCGTATTGCCAACCTGACCGAGCACTTCAAGACGCACAAGAAGGACAACCACTCCCGTCGTGGCCTTCTGAAGCTGGTGTCGCAACGCCGCCGCCTGCTTGACTACCTCAAGGCCACCGACACCGCCCGTTACACGGCGATCGTCGAGACCCTGGGTCTGCGTCGTTAAGACTATCTCTCAGGGCCTGACGCTCCGTCAGGCCCTGATTGTATTATGGATACCCGGAACGCGATCCGGGCACACAATTCGCGTGACGGTCCCATCAAATCGGGACACTACTCAATCTGCCGGACGATACGGCAGATATTTTCGGGAAGGGATTCGCCCTTCCTTACACCGGGTCGCCGCCCAGTCAGGCCGCCACCCTTCAGCCACCCCGTCAGGAATGGGCCTGCCGGGTGACAGAAAGACACACATGTTTGACATCAAAAGAAAAACCATCGAGTGGGCCGGGCGCAAACTGACGCTCGAAACCGGCCGTATCGCCCGTCAGGCGGACGCCGCCGTGCTGGCTACCTACGGTGAAACCACCGTGCTGGCGACCGTGGTTTATGCCCGCGCGCCGAAGCCGGGTCAGGACTTCTTCCCCCTGACGGTCAACTATCAGGAAAAGACCTTCGCCGCCGGCAAGATTCCGGGCGGCTACTTCAAGCGTGAAGGCCGCCCCAGCGAAAAAGAGACGCTCGTTTCGCGCCTGATCGACCGTCCGATCCGCCCTCTGTTCGTCAAGGGCTTCAAGAACGAGGTTCAGGTCGTCGTGACCGTGCTGTCGCACGACATGGAAAACGATCCGGACATCCTCGGCATGGTCGCTGCCTCTGCGGCCCTGACCCTGTCGGGCGTGCCCTTCATGGGCCCCATCGGTGGTGCCCGCGTCGGCATTATCAATGACGAATATGTCCTGAACCCTTCACTGGATCAGATGAAGGAAAGCGCGCTCGACCTCGTGGTCGCCGGTACGCAGGACGCCCTGATGATGGTCGAGTCCGAAGCGCAGGAACTGTCCGAAGACAAGATGCTGGGCGCGCTGATGTTCGCTCATGCCGGTATGCAGCCGGTCATCGACGCCATCATCGAGCTGGCTGAACACGCCGCCAAAGAGCCCTTCGAATTCGAAGCCGAAGACTTCTCGGACGTCGTAGCCAAGATCAAGGGGCTGGTCGGCCCGGACATCATCGCTGCCTACGCCCATAAGGGCAAGCACGAGCGTCATGCCGCCGTCGGTGAAGCCAAGAAGAAGGCTGCGGCCGTTCTGGTGAAGTCCGAAGAGAACCCGGAAGGCGTCGAAGCCGCCGTCTTCGGTTCGGCCTTCAAGGAATGCGAAGCCGACGTCCTGCGTCGTGACATCATCGACCACGGCAAGCGCGTGGACGGTCGTGCCGTCGATAAGGTCCGTCAGATCGTGTCGGAAGTCGGCGTCCTGCCGCGTACCCACGGTTCGGCCCTGTTCACCCGTGGTGAGACTCAGGCTCTGGTCGTGGCCACGCTGGGCACCGGTGAAGACGAGCAGTTCATCGACGCGCTGGAAGGCACCTATAAGGAACGCTTCCTGCTGCACTACAACTTCCCTCCGTACTCTGTGGGTGAAGCGGGCCGCATGGGTTCGCCGGGCCGCCGCGAAATCGGTCACGGCAAGCTGGCGTGGCGCGCCATCCGTCCGATGCTGCCGTCGGCGGAAGAGTTCCCGTACACCCTGCGCGTTGTCTCCGAGATCACCGAGTCGAACGGCTCGTCCTCGATGGCCACCGTCTGCGGCACCTCGCTGTCGCTGATGGACGCCGGCGTGCCGCTGAAGCGTCCGGTGTCGGGTATCGCCATGGGCCTGATCCTCGAAAAGGACGGCTACGCGGTTCTGTCGGACATTCTGGGTGACGAAGATCACCTGGGCGACATGGACTTCAAGGTGGCCGGTACGGAGCTGGGTATCACCTCGCTGCAAATGGACATCAAGGTTCCGGGCATCACCGAAGAGATCATGACCAAGGCGCTGCGTCAGGCCAATGAAGGCCGTTTGCACATCCTCGGTGAAATGAACAAGGCCATTTCGGGCGCCCGCGAAGAGCTGGGTGAATTTGCGCCGAAGATCGAGACGATCAAGATCGCGACCGACAAGATCCGCGAAGTTATCGGGTCGGGCGGCAAGGTCATCCGCGAAATCGTGGAAAAGACCGGAGCCAAGATCGACATTGGCGAAGACGGCACCATCAAGATCGCCGCTTCCGAACAGTCGAAGATCGACGCGGCCCGCGACTGGATCAAGTCCATCGCTTCGGAGCCGGAAATCGGTGCCATCTATAAGGGTAAGGTCGTGAAGGTCGTCGATTTCGGCGCGTTCGTGAACTTCTTCGGTGCCAAGGACGGCCTCGTCCACATCTCGCAGATCAAGAACGAAAAGGTTGCCAAGACCTCGGACGTCCTGAACGAAGGCGACGAAGTGAAGGTGAAGTTCCTGGGCTTTGACGATCGTGGCAAGACCAAGCTGTCGATGAAGGTCGTCGATCAGGAAACCGGCGAAGACCTCACCGAAAAGCTGGCGGCGGAAAAGGCTGCCCGTGACGAGGCCCGTGCGGCTTCGGGCGAAGCGCCGGAAGCTGGTGGCGATGAAGGTGGCGAAGAGCGTTCGGGCGGTGACCGTCCGCGCCGCTCGCGTCGTCCGCGCCGCGACTAACACTTGTGTTTTGGGGTCAAGGGGGCCGTGCCCCCTTGCCTCTTAGGCAAAAGAAAAGGCGGTCCCATTTGGGGCCGCCTTTTTTATTGGTCTAAGGCGAGGGGCCACAGGCCCCTCGACCCCATGATCACAAAGCGTTAAACCTATCCCATGCACACACTCACCGACCAGATCCTTGACCGTGGCGCGATCCTGCTTCTGGCCAACAGGGGTGAGCCCGTGCGGCTGGTCGGGTGCGAGGCCGAGGGGCTGGACCTCAGCGATTTTATTCTGAACGGCTGGGTGTTCGAAGACTGCATCCTGCGCAAGACCAAGTTTCGCGGCACAAAGCTGGAGCAGGCGCAATTTATCGCCTGCAAGGGCGGACAGGCCGATTTCACCTCGGCCGATCTGACGGAGGCGCAGTTTACCGGCTGCGATTTCAACAACACGCCGTTCAAGGGGGCAGGACTCGCGCAGGCGCGCTTTCTGCGCTGCAAGCTGACCGGGGCCGACTTCACCCACAGCCGCAATATGGACGTCAGCTTTGAGGATTGCCGCCTCAATGATGCGCGGCTGAAGAGTTTTGCCTTCGTCAAACAGACGCTGAAATCGCTCGATCTGACCCATGCCGATCTGCAAGGCTGCGATTTCCGGCAGGCGGTGTTCGAAGAATGCAGCCTGCGCGATGCCCTGCTCGATCACGCCCGCTTTGAAGGGGCGGACCTGCGCGGCACCGATATTGGTGGGGTGCGTCTTGAGGATGCGCGCCGTTTCAAAGGGGCGACCATTTCGCGGTCTCAGGCCGCAGAACTCCTTTCGGAACTGGGACTTAAGGTGCGGTAACATTTCGCACGCGCAACAAACGCCACAAAATTACCTAAAATTACAAACGTTTAACGGGTCATATCTGCAAAATAATGTATGGAGAAAGCAACGGGGGTGCGCCATCGCGTCGTATAAGGACGGCGGGCTTACCCCGATCCTACAATTTTCAGAGCACCCACATGTCCTCTTCCAAACGCTTCGCCGGCACCAGCCTGTCCGTCCTTGCCTCGCTTTTGCTGGTGTCCGCCGCGGCGGCACAGACCACTGCCCCCGCTGAAAAGCCTGCCGAGCAGAAGGCCCCTGAAAAGGCCCCTGAAAAGACGGAAGAGCCGACAACCGTTACGGTCACCGGGGCGAAGTCGCAGAACCGTATTGACCGGCAGGTCTATGACAACAGCAAGAATGCTGATGCGGCCATCGGCACGGCGGCCGATACGCTGAACAAGGTGCCAGGCGTCACGGTCGATGCCAACGGCAATGTCGCCCTGCGCGGTAACACCAATGTGCAGGTCTATATCGACGGCAAGCCTTCGGCCATGATGCAGGGTGACAACCGCGCCGGGGCCATTCAGGCCATGTCGGGCGGCGATATTTCGTCTGTCGAGGTGATGAACAATCCGGGCGCGCAGTTTTCGTCCGAAGGCACGGGCGGTATCATCAATCTGGTGATGCGTAAGAACCGTCGTCCGGGCGGCTTCGGCTCGGCGAACGTCGCTGTGGGGGATGGCCGTTATAATGGCGGTGTCAACGGCAGCTATACGGTGGGCAAGATCTCGCTCAACGGCGGCATCAACTACCGCGACGAAAGCGGCACGGGCCGAACGACGCGCCGCCTGATCAACCGTGACGCCAATGGCAATATCGTTTCGCGTACCGACTCCAATGGTGAAGGCACTGGCGGTTTCACCAACTTCGCCCTCAATGGCGGTATCGACTATAATCTGGACGACACCAACACCCTGAGCGCGCAGGTCACTTATAACAAGCGGGAATTCACCAGCGAAGGCACCGGCGTTTCGGCGACCTATAATGCGCTTGGGGCCGCTACGCAGCGCTATATCAACCTGTCGCGCTCCAAAAACCCCGGCTCGGATCAGAGCCTCGCCCTGACCTGGAGCCATACGGGCAACCTGCCGGGTGAAACCCTGAAGGCCGATCTGCGCATCAGCCGTTCGACGGGCGGCAGCGAATACGTCAATATCAATAATTTCACCCTGCCGACCGTATCGACGACCACCGACACCAAGATTTCGTCGCGCGCGCTGAGCAGTGCCGTGTTCAGCATCGACTATAACCGCCCCGTCGGTACGGATCAGCTCACCACCGGTATTCAGATCACGCGCGACGACAATACGGTCAGCAATGAATCGACCGGCATCGGCGCGGACGGTCTGAGCAATGCCCTCCTGTCGAGCCGTTTCCAGTACAAGCAAACCCTCAGCGCGGCCTATGCCACCTATCAGAAGCCGTTTGGCGAAAAGTGGGTGGTTCTGGGCGGCGTGCGTGTCGAAAACCTCGACCTCGACACTCTGCTGGCGAATACGGGTACGCGCACCAGCATCAACTACACCAAGGTCAGCCCCAGCGTCTTCGCCACCTACCTGCTGTCGGATACGGCCAAGCTGCGCTTCTCCTATGCGCGCCGGCTGCAACGCCCAAACCCGCAGGCGCTTAACGCCGCGCTCACCTATGTCGATGCGCAGAACGTCAGCCAGGGCAACCCGAACCTCAAGCCGCAGGAAACGGACTCGTTCGAAGTCGGCTATGAGGTCACCAAGCCCAAGATCAACTATCAGATCCGTGGCTATTACCGCGAAAACAACGACGTCATCACGCAGACCAGCCGCTTCCTGACGGGCAATGTGCTGCTGACGACGCAGGAAAACGGTGGGTCGAGCACGGCGGGCGGCGTCGAAGTCAACGTCAATGGTCAGGTGACGCCGAAGCTGAACCTGTCTCTGGGTGGTGACGTCGCGCGCACCGAACTGACCACGCCGGCCAATGGCACGCAGGAAGCGGATTCGGTCAATGGTCGTATGAACTTCACCTACACCCTGACGCCGAAAGACACGCTTCAGGCCTTCTTCTTTGCGCGCGGCAAGACCCTGACCGGGCAGGGCTATACCGAGCCGTTCGGTATGGGCAACATCACCTACGCCCGTAAGCTGACGCCGAAGGCGACGCTGACGGTGACGGTGCGCGACCCGCTGAATACGGGCAAGTCGGTTACCTATACGGATACTAAGACCGTCTATTCGGAATCGACCCGCAGCCAGCAGGCCAGCGTGTTCTATATCGGTCTGCGTTACACCTTTGGCGGCCCGGCTCCGGCCAATGCGCAGCAAAACCAGATGCGTATGATGGGCGGCCCCGGCATGGGCCCGCGCCCGGGCGGGATGTAATACCGGACAGTTTTGGGGTGAAGGGGTGAGATGCGCAGATTTGTGCGTGCACAAATCGGATGAAATCGAGACTGAATGTCTCGATTTCCGCGCCGAACGCCCGAAGCTATGCGTAGGGCTGGATGACCCCTTCATCTTTTAAGACAACCGGCATTATGTAGGAAACACACCAAGCCGAAAGGCGGTGTGAGATGCTGAAAGCGCTATTAGCCGCTTATTTTATCATACACTCTCATTTCAACTCCGACACGGCACATGTCGGTTGGAATCTCTATGCAGAGATTTTTGTTAGCGCGCCCATCACTTCCGATGAAGTCTTTATAAGTGAATTTATTCGGCACTACCGAAAACCAAAATTCACTCTCAAATACTTCGTCAAATATAGTCGTGTATCTAACCACTCCAACAACATTCAAAAGCATACGTCCTGTTTTGTCGTTGAAAAGACTGTCGTATACGGCTCGATTTATATTTTCAGAAGATACAGTTTTACTAGTGGAGTTTGAGCCTATTGGGGGCCAAATTCTGCTAGCTTCTGGAATGGGAATATTGCACGGAAAGCTTTGTTCGCCTTCAATTACAAATTCAACCACATCGCCTGTAAAATCACTTTCGGACATAGTTGTGGTAAATACCTCCGACCTAACTTTATGGTTTCTGGTTGGGGTGTTTCCAGTGTTGGATATTGTGAGTTCAATTCTGGGGGCTTCGGCAATTACCCCGCCCCAATAAAACTCCGCATGGTCAACATAGACGTATGCGCGACTTTCGTTCCTAGAGTTTTTGTCAGAAGTATCTACGGATCGGCGGGTTTCGCGAAGGCTTTCAGCGACATAGAAAAGGCCAGCGGCAGTGACGATCAGACCGGCAGCGCTAATCAACACACCAAGAAAAGCCCACTCCGCAACGTCTTGCTGGGCTTTCAGGTCTGTTTGGGTATGTTTGTCTGTTGGCTCGGAGTCAGGCGGTTGTACCAAACAAGTAGATCTTCCGGGGGTGTCGGTATCACAGGTGATTTTAGTCGGCTTTTGGGGTGCGCCTCTGTCGTCATAGGCGGCGCTCTCGCGCTCTTGAGCGTTCTCTTCATGGTAATGCCGCCACGATGAGAATCCCCAAATTACACTGATGGCTACGGCTAATCCAACCGCAACGACGTTGATCCTATCGCGTCTAGACATTGCAGAAGATACGCCGCTGTGAATTTGCCCCTAGAGAGCTTATTCCGCACGTTTACCTCTTTCTCGTCAACTCCGATTGCAGCGAGCCTGTCCACAAGCTGAGCGTAAGTGACGCCCTTGCGCTTAAGTTCTGCCTTCAACAGGTTCGCCGTCATCATCTCCCAGTCTGTTTTTTGGCTATGCGTAACGCTTATGATGAAAAAAGCGATCTGGTGTGTTTCCTACATAGTGCCCAATACGATCCGCGTTACTTCGGCACCACGCGCACAATGCGCCCTTCGGCACTGTCAAAGGCCGCATAAAGCGCACCGTCCGGCCCTTGCGCCACGTCGCGGATGCGTTCCTTGTAGTTGGTGAGCAGCTTTTCCTCCCTCACCACCTTGCCGTTTTCCAGTGTAATCATGCCGAGGTAGCGGAACTTCAGAGACGCGACGAACACCTTGCCCTGCCACTGCTTATAGGGCCCGGTGTAGAAGACCATATTGCCGGGGGCCATCGACGGGGTCCAGTAATAGAGCGGTTGTTCCAGCCCCTCCTTCGCCGTCTGACCGATCTTGCCGCCGCCATATTCTTCGCCATAGGTGATCAGCGGCCAGCCGTAATTCTTGCCCGGTTTGACGATGTTGATTTCATCACCGCCCTGCGGGCCGTGCTCATTGGTCCACAGGTCGCCGGTTTCCGGGTGCACAAAGGCCCCCTGCTGATTACGGTGCCCAAGGCTCCAGATTTCCGGTCTGGCCCCGGCCGTGTTCACAAATGGATTGTCTTCGGGGATAGAGCCGTCCGGGCGGATGCGCAGCGTCTTACCGATCGTGGTATCCAGCCGCTGCACCAGAGGCCGCTGATTGGCGCGGTCACCGACCGTGATAAACAGGTACTGCCCGTCCTTGGAAAAGACGATCCGCGACCCCCAGTGGTTGGCGCTTTCGACCTTGGGTGTCTGTCGCCAGATGACCTGAAGACCGGTGATGGCCGAACCGTCGAGCTTGCCGCGCGCCACCGCCGTCCCTGCTGTATCGTTTTCGCCCTCTTCGGAGAAGCTGAAATAGACGAGGCCGTTTTCGCTGAATTTCGGATCAACCGCGACACCCAGAAGACCGCCCTGACCGTAATCGACCACCGCAGGGCCGCCGGAAATCGACTGAAGGCCCTTGCCGTCTTTGCTGATCAGCTTGATCCCACCCGCCTTTTCCGTAACGAGCAAACGCCCGTCAGGCAGGAAGGCCATACCCCAGGGCTGTTCGATACCTTCGGCGAATACGCTGGCCTCAAAGGCGTTCGACTCAGGCGCAGGGCTGCTGGCGGTTTGAGCACAGGCAGGCGTGGTCAGGAGCAGGCTCAGGCTCAGACCGGTAAGCAACAGTTCGCGGCGTTTCATCAGGGCCTCTTTTCACAGGGATTTGCGCAAGACTAACACTCTCTGATACGGCCGCCACTTAAAAACCGATTGCATAATGGTTTGACAGAGCAAGAAAAAACCCCGCCGGACGAACCAGCGGGGTTTTCAATTTCGATAAGCGGTAGAGGGTTAGCCCTCGGTGGACTCGCTGGCCGCCATCTGGGCGCGCAGTTCGTCACCCTTCGAGCCGCGCGTCGAGTTTTGCGAACGCTCGACGATACGGGCCGACTTACCGCGACGGTCGCGCAGATAGTACAGCTTGGCGCGACGCACGACGCCGCGGCGCTTGACTTCGATCGAGTCGATGTTCGGCGACAGCAGCGGGAACTTACGCTCCACGCCTTCGCCGAAGGAAATCTTGCGGACGGTGAAGGTTTCGTTGATGCCCGTGCCGGCGCGGGCGATCACGACGCCCTCATAGGCCTGAACGCGCTCACGGTCGCCTTCCTTGATCTTCACGTTGACGCGGACGGTGTCGCCCGGTTGGAAAGCCGGAACGGTCTTGCCAGCTTTCAGCTTGGCCACTTCTTCGGCTTCGATCTTTTGAAGCAGGTTCATGATGTAACTCCAATCTTGGGCTTACTCCGCTTTGGGAGCGCCTTTTGCCTGTGATTTGGAAAGATACGCGGCCCAGAGGTCGGGTCTGCGTTCCTTCGTGGTTGCCTCTCTTTGTTTCTGCTTCCACACGGCCATCTTCTTGTGATCGCCGGACAAAAGCACTTCGGGGATGTCGAGGCCCTCAAACGTCCGCGGTCGCGTGTACTGCGGGTGTTCGAGGAGACCATCCTCAAAACTCTCGGTATCGAGACTTTCGGCGGCCCCCAGAACACCGGGGATGAGCCGCACGACCGCCTCTATGGTGACCATCGCCGCCGACTCTCCGCCCGCAAGGACGGCGTCACCGACGCTGATTTCCTCAAAGCCGCGCGCATCCAGCACGCGCTGATCGACGCCTTCGAAACGACCGCACAAAACGATCAGGCCCGAAGCCTTTGACCAGTCCCTGACCTTGTCCTGAGTGAGCCGCCGTCCACGGGCGCTCATATAGACTTTGGGCCGGTCATCGGCCCCCAGACTGTCCAGCGCCTTGGCGATCACATCAGCCTTCAGCACCTGTCCGGGACCGCCCCCGGCAGGGGTGTCGTCGAGAAAGCCGCGCTTATCGCTCGAAAAGGTCCGAATGTCCACAGGTTCAAGCGCCCAAAGGCCAGATTCTTTTTGCGCATTCCCCAGAACCGATACCCCCAGTGGCCCCGGAAAAGCTTCGGGGAACATGGTCAGCACCGACACGCGATAGGGCGCGGGGGTCTCAGGGGAATGTTCAGGCAGATCAGTCATTGGGTTGGCTCGGCAAGTCCCCAAATCTCAAGCCAGAAAAGGATGAGGCGGGACAATTTAGAGTGGATTTCGTTCAAATTGAATCGAAATCATGCTCTAAATTTTTGGTTTAACGCGCTTTTTTATCCGAAAAGTGCGTCACACTTTTCGGAAAGCGCTCTAATACTCCCCCGGCGTGCCGGGGGAGGTGGCAGTCCGCCTTAGCGGGCTGACGGAGGGGGCTTACCACAGAAGTCCTGAAATACAAATCTTACCGCCGCAAACGCAGCGTCAGGCCAATGGTGCGCGGCTGGCCCACAAAGGCGTTGAACGTGCCCGACTGCAAGGGCGCGCCAAACACCACCTGATAATAGGTCTCATCGGTCAGATTGGTGCCCCACAGGTCGAGCGCCACCGTCTCATCACGGTTCGCCACACTCAGACGGCCATTCATTAACGTATAAGCACCCTGAATCTTGATGGGGGCGAGATCAGAACCGGTATTGTAATCGGAATTATAGCGGGCATCGAGCGCCGCGCCCCAGTTCAGGCCCTGCCATTCGCGGTGGTAATCAGCCTGAAGCGTCGCTGACCATTTGGGTGCAAACGAGGCGCGGGCATCGGTCAGGCGCGGCAGGCCGGCTACCGGGTGCGACCCGAACTGGCTCTCCGACCAGGTGACGCCGCTGACCAGACGCAGGCCGTTTTTCAGCGTCAGGCGCGTTTCCGTCTCAATACCGTGCGACGTCAGTTCCGGCACCGAGGTGACAAGGAAGGTCGCCCCGAGGAAGGTGTTGAGCTGAAAATCGCGGAAGTCCTGATGGAAGGCAGCGGCATCAAAGGCCAGACGCCCGCGCCACCAGCGGCCTTTCAGCCCGACCTCATAGGCGGTGACGGTTTCCGCACGGAAAGAGGTGTCGCGATCAGCGGCAAAGGTGGTCGTCTGTTCGCGATCGAGATTGAAGCCCCCGCCCTTCCAGCCACGCGCCACCGAGGCATAGCTCATCAGCGAAGGCGTGGTCTGCCAGCTCAGCTTGAACGTGCCGGTCACGGCGTCGTCCGACATCTTTTGCGTCAGGTCGAGACGGTTGAAAGCCGGGTTGGAAAAGGACTGACACAGGGTGCCCAGACCCGACGACCCCAGCTTTTGCGCCGCCGCACAGCCAACACCGCCATCCGTATTGCTATAGGCGGAGTTCAGCGTCTTGGTCTGACGGTTCAGGCGCAGCCCCAGTACCGCCGATACGTCGGTGGTCAGGGCCCAGTCGAGATTGGCGAACAGGGCGGCGTTGCGTTCGGTCTGACGGTGGAGGTCGCGCGCGCCGCCCCCGATGGGATAGGCGCTGCCCGCGCTGAGGCCCGTCAGGCTGGATACGCGGGTCGTCGAAGCGCCGCTGGACAGCAGCAGGCTGAGATAGGGCTCATAGTCTTCGCCATAGACGTAGGAATCGCGCCGCGTCACCTTTTCCGAGGACAGATAGACACCGGTCAGCCAGTCGAGCGCCCCGTTTTTCCCGGACAGTCGCCATTCCTGACTGAGCGTATCGAAACGCGTGCCGAAATCAGCGGGAATGCGGTAATAGATGTCCGCCCCGGAGAAGTCGGCATCATAGCCCTGCCGATGATCAAAGCGCCGTGCGGCCGTCAGGCTGGTGAGGGTCGGGCCGCTGTCGAGCCGCCAGTTGACCTCCGCCGACAGGCCGCCATCCTTGATATGCTGAGCGGTTGAGCGGTTGCTGAAGGCGCGACGGCCTTCGACATCGGCAGTGGTGTCCACCCCCTGACCCGCCGCCAAGCTGTTGATCCATGGCGCGGTCGCGCCCACCTGAACCACCGTGCCGGTGCAGCAGTTTTCGTCGCGCGCCGTATAGTCGGCAATCAGCCGCACCCTTAGACGGTCAGCATCCATATACAGCAACTGACCGCGCAAAGAGTCATAGTTCTGATCGCCGTCGCGCGTGTCGCTGCGCGGCCCCTGACCTGTATGGATCCGGTACTGGCCATCGCGTTGCCTGTGAACCAGAGACAGCGAACCGGCCCATTTGTCGGCCAGTGGTCCCGACACATAGGCCGTGGCCGCCAGAGTGCCGCGCTCGCCCGCCGTCAGCTCATAGACCTGCTCCGGGGTAAAGCGCGGGGCCTGAGTGACGGCTTGAATGATGCCCGCCGAAGCCCCCTTGCCGAACAGGCTGGTTTGCGGCCCTTTGAGGATTTCGATGCGTTCCACGACCCCCAGATCGCTCATGGCCGTCGCAGTGCGCGCGCGCACCACGCCGTCGATGACGACGCTGACCGAAGACTCCAGCCCCGGATTGTCACCGACCGTCCCGACTCCGCGCAACCGCGCCGTGGTCTGGGCCTCATTGGCGGTGGAGGTGATCAGCAGCGACGGGGTCAGCACCTGCGCATCGCGCAAATCATAGGCCCCACCGCTGCGCAATTGGTCTCCGGTGATCACGGCCACAGAGATCGGGGCGCGGGCCAGAGATTCCGGCTTTTTGCGTGCCGTCACCACCACTTCGGTCACCTCCTGTGCCCACACGGGTCCCGCCACGAGGCTGACCAGAGCGCTGGCGGTCAGCAGACGGACGGCGAGAGGGAGTGCGCGACGGCGGGGGAATAAACGCATGCGGGAACCTTGGGCATTTTATTTTATTGAACGCCACCCAATAAAACGTTCAAAAAATATGCGCAAGGTCAAATTGCCACGCAAAGTTCTGAGCTTTGCAGAAAGGCGGATCAGATATTTTCCGCCTTGTCAGACGCACGGCGGAAGGGGCCGCGGTAATCCGGGCTTTTGCGGCGGCGGCGGTCGGGGCCGGTATAGCTGGCGGATTTGACCCAGGCGCGTTCGTTATCAATCACGCTTTTCATGCGGTCGATAAGGGCGCGCGCCGTCAGCGGCTTGGCCACGAACTCATTAACCCCGGCATCGCGTGCCGCCAGCACGTGTGAGCGGTCGGTGTGACCGGTCATCATAATAATCGGCACGTAAGGGTGGGGGCTGTCGGAACCGGTACGGATCAGGCGCGTCATTTCGATGCCATCCAGCGTTTCCATGACCAGATCGGTGATAATGACATCAGGCCGCCAGTCACGCACAATTTCCAGTGCTTCGGCGCCATCGGACGCTTCGCGGATATGAGTGATCCCCATGGCGCGCAACATGGTGCAGACAATAACCCGCATGTAGTGGTTATCATCGACGACCAGCGCCAGAACACGCGAAAAGCTACTCACTCAGTCCTCACAGCCCAAAAGGAGACCGGTTGTGACTCCGGGGGTACTCACCCTTTACGAAAAGAGTAAGCTTAGCGATAGGTTAATAGACGCTTTCAATTGACGCTACCGCCAAAAAAAATTCACGCCCTCCCCAAGACAGGGGTTTTGACGTCCGGGCGGAACCGGCCCATACTCCGGCCCAAATATATGGGGGTCCCCAATGATCGACTGGCGTAACCGTACCGTCCTCAGCGCCGCCGCTGCGGTCCTGATTTCCGGGTTTTGCGTAGGGTTTTTGACGGCTAAGGCGACCGAGGGCGGCTTCCGCAAGGCGGCCCCGCAAGGTCAGATCCCCATTACCGAAACCATGGGTAAGCTGTTCGGCAAGGTGCGTGACAAAAACGCGCCACGCTCCGGCGGCATGAAGCCTGCCGGTTTTGCCGTCTGGAAACAAAGGCTTGATACGTCGGGATCGTCGCCTCAGGCCTGTATCGAATTCTCCAAACCGCTGGATGCCTCCAAATCCTATGGCGATTACGTACTGGTGTCGCCGGAACTGCCATCGGCCCCGGCGGTGACGGTGAAGGGCTCTGAGCTGTGCGTCGGCGGCTTCGGCTTTACCGACCGTCGCGTGACCCTGCTCAAGGGTCTGCCGTCGGCAGGTAAGGACACGCTGAAACAGAATGCCGATGTCGATTTCGCCTTTGGCGAAAAGCCGCCCTATGTCGGTTTCGCCGGCAATGGTGTCATTTTGCCGCGTGAGGAATCCGATGGTGTGGCGGTCGAAAGCCTGAACGTCTCGACCCTGGCCTTTGAGGTCTGGCGCGTCGGCGACCGCAATCTGGTGCGCAAGACGATCAGCGCGCCGGACGCCACGGCCGAAGGCGATTACGACTACGAATGGGGCGAGGACAGCCCCAAGGGTGAAGGCTACAAGATCTGGTCCGGCAAGGTGGCGGTGAAGGGCAGTGCCGGTGAGCGCGTCACCACCGTCTTCCCGTTGGGGGCGGTGTTGAAAGACCTCAAGGCCGGGGCCTATGTGGTCAAGGTGCGCGACGCTTCGGGTGGCCGCGATAAGAAGGAAGGCGACCAGCCGGCGCAGGCCCGTCGCTGGATCCTGTTCACCGATATGGCCCTGACCACCTATACCGGCACGACGGGTGTCGATGTGGTGGTGCGTTCGCTGAAAACCGCCCGTCCGATGGGGTCGGTGCGCGTGGCGCTGGTGGCGCAGAATGGCGAAGAACTGGCTTCGACCCAATCGACCGCCGATGGCCGCGTGCATTTCGATAAGGCCCTGCTGAAGGGCGAAGACGCCCTGTCGCCCAAGATGATCATGGCCTATGGCCCGGCGGAAGACTTCACGGCCATGGACATCCACGCCTCGCCGATGGACTTCTCGTCGCAGGGCGTGGGCGGGCGTTCGGATGAAAAGCTGACCGGTGATAGTGGGATTGGGGGCCGCACGGCCAACGCGCTGGTGGACGGCTATCTCTATACCGACCGCGGCATCTATCGCCCGGGTGAGACGGTGCGTCTGGTGGCGCTGGTGCGTGATCCGGACGGCAAGGCGATCAAGGATCGCAAGGGCGCGCTGGTCGTCTATCGTCCCTCGGGCGTCGAAGCCTTCCGCTATCCGTTCGCCCAGACTCCGCAGGGCTTTGCTTATGCCAATATCGCCCTGCCGAAGTCGGCCCCGCGCGGCCAATGGCGCGCCAAGCTGCTGATCGAAGGCATTGATGAGGAACAGGGCAGCGCCGGGTTCGCGGTCGAAGACTTTGCCCCGCAACGCCTTGGTGTCGATATGAAGGCCGATGTCGAGCGGCCACTGACCGCCGTCAATGAGACGCGCGCCGTGCAGGTGGCCGCCCGCTTCCTCTATGGCGCGTCGGGGTCGGGCCTGACGGTTTCGGGTTCGGCACGTGTGCGCGTCGATCGCAACCCCTTCCCCAAATATAAGGACTATCGCTTCGGCAATGAACAGACGCCTTTCGATGAGCAATATACGGACCTGCCGCAAACCGCGACCGATGCCGACGGTAAGGCGGTCCTGCCCTTTGCCTCTGGCTATGACACGGATCAGCCTCTGACGGCCCTGGTCACCGCCTCGGTGTTTGAGCCCGGTGGCCGTCCGGTCAGCGAGGTCGAGACGCTGCGCATTCGTACCAAGCCGGTCTATGTCGGGGTCAAGCTCGACACCAAGGATGCCAAGGGTGGCGAAAACCCGGTGACGGCTTTCAGCCTGATCGCGCTTAATGCGCAAGGGGCGCCGGTCACGGCACGCGGCGTCAAGGTCAAGCTGGTTTCGGAAAACTGGAACTACGACTGGTATCAGCAGGATGGGCGCTGGCAGTGGCGGCGAACCTCCAAGGATGTGGTGATCTCCGACAAGGATTATGAGATTGGGGCGGCATCACCGCTGAATTTCGAAAACCGTCTGGGCTGGGGTGATTATCGTCTGGAAATCACGCAGCCTTCGACGGGGGCTAAGACGGTGATCCGTTTTGCCGCTGGCTGGGGTGCGCCGTCCGATGGCACTGAGGCCCCGGATTTTGTGCGCCTGACGGCTGGATCGCAGACCTATGCGCAGGGCGACACCATCTCACTGACGCTGAAATCACCATATAAGGGCGAGGCGCAGATCGCGGTGGCCAATGACCGCCTGATCGACCTGAAAACCGTCAGTGTCGGCGATAACGGCACCACCGTGCGGCTCAAGACCGATGCCCGCTGGGGCGGCGGGGCCTATGTGATGGTCAGCGTGGTGCAACCGCGCGACCCGGTCGATGCCTCCAAGCCGCGCCGGGCTATGGGCCTGATCTATGTGCCGCTTGACCCCAAGAACCGCAAGCTGAACGTCACGCTGGACCTTAAAGATAAGGTGTTCCGTCCCGACTTCTCGAAATCGGGTCAGGCCATCATAGACGTGCCGGTCAAGGTCGAAGGTGCCGGCCTCGGTAAGACGGCGCGTGTATCGCTGGCGGTCGTGGATCAGGGCATTATCAACCTGACCAAGTTCAAAACGCCCGATCCCGCCGGTTTCTATTTCGGCAAGCGGGCGCTGGGGCTGGAATATCGTGACGACTATGGCCGTCTGCTCGACCCCAATATGGGCGCGGCGGCCGACGTCTTCGGCGGCGATCAGATCGGCGGCGATGGCTTGACCACCACGCCGATCAAGACCGTCGCCCTGTGGTCGGGGGTCGTCAATACGGGCCTTGATGGCAAGGCGCATATCAAGCTGCCGGTCGGCAAGTTTAATGGCGAGTTGAAGATCATGGCCGTGGCCTGGACCGACGATGCCGTCGGTTCCGCCGAAGACAAACTCACCGTGCGTCAGCCGGTGGTGGCCGAACTGGCCCTGCCGCGCTTCCTCGCGCCGGGTGACAAGGCCTATGCCACGCTGGAACTGAACAATGTCGAGGGCAAGCCGGGCCTCTATGAGAGCCTCGTGAAGGGCTTCAACGGCATCGTCACGGCCTTCAAAAAGGCCTTTAATGTCGGTCAGGGGCAACGGGTGCAGGAAGGCATCCTCATTCAAGCCCCGTCCACAGTCGGTGTGTCGAAGATCAATCTGGCCCTGTCGGGTCAGGGATATGGCTTCGATGAGGACTATCAGATTCAGACCCGCATGGGCTGGGGCGCGCAGACGCGTACCTTTATCGACCAGCAGGCACCGGGGGCGGTGTTCACACTGCCGCCGGACCTGCTCAATGGCTTGCAGCCGGGATCGGCGACGGTTCAGGTCTCCTATTCGCCCTTCCGTGGCATTGATCCGGGACCGCTGGCGGCGGCGCTCAATCGCTATCCCTATGGCTGCACCGAACAGATCGTCTCTGCGGCCTATCCGTGGCTCTATGTCAGCGGCGCGGATGCGGCGCGGGCTCAGACCATCCTCAAAGGGGCGGTCAACCGCCTGCTGGACCGTCAGTCGGCGGACGGGGCCTTTGGCCTGTGGCGTGCCGGTGACGGCGAAGCCGAAGGCTGGATCGGGGCCTATGCCACCGACTTCCTGATCGAGGCGCGCAAACGCGGCGTCTATGTGCCGCAGGAGGTCATCGACAAGGCGATGAACGCCATGCGCGACATGTCGAAGCCGGAAGGCTTCACCTCGGTGTCCTATCGCCTCAAGATCGAGGAAGGTCCGTGGTGGAACGCCATGGCCGCCAAGTCTGTTTCGGAAGAGATGCGTTCGCGCGCCTCGGCCTACGCCCTCTATGTGATGGCCAAGGCGGGTTCGGGTGATCTGGCGCGTCTGCGCTGGTATCACGATGTGCAGTTCAAGGCCGAGCGGTCGCCGGTGTCGAAGGCGCAGGTCGGTGCGGCTCTGGCCCTGATGGGTGACAAGGCGCGGGCCAGATCGGCCTTCCGTCAGGCGGCACAAGGCATGGGCTATAAGGCCACCTATGACTGGTATCAGTCACCGCTGCGTGACGTGGCTGCGGTCATCGCCCTGGCCTATGAGGCCGGCGAGCTGGACACCGCAAAGGCCCTCATCCCGCTGCTGGAACGCCATGTCAAAGGCCCGGACGAGATGAACACGCAGGAACAGGCACAGGTGCTGAAAGCCGCGTCCTTGATGCTGGCTCAGGCCGGGCCGCTCAGTATCAAGGGCGAGAATGTCAAGGCGCTGGACGGTAAGTCGAGCCTGCAACGCTTCCAGATCGCGGCGGTCAGGGACGCGAAGTTCACCAATCAGGGTAAGGGCGCGGTGTGGCGCACCATCACCGTCACCGGTGTACCCGTGGCCCCGCCCCCGGCGGAAGCCAAGGGCTATACGATCGACAAGGCCTATTACACGCTTCAGGGTCAGCGGATCGACCCGTCGCAGGTCGTGCAGGGGCAGAAGGTGCTGGTGGTCATCAGTGGACGGACGAACTACGCCGAAACCCGTCCGGTCGTGGTTGATGACGCCCTGCCCGCAGGCTTCGAGATCGAAATGACCCTGTCGCGCGATGACGCCCAGAACGGACCTTTCCGCTTTGTCGGTGACCTCAGCCAGACCGATGTGCAGGAAGCCCGCGACGACCGCTATGTGGCGGCGCTGGATGTCTCGGCCAACAGCGGCTTTGCCATGGCCTATGTGGCGCGCGCCGTGACGCCGGGTGACTACTACCTGCCGGGTGTCGAGGTGAAGGACCTCTATCGTCACGACCTCTATGCACGCACGGCGGGCGGGCGTCTGACGGTGGCGCCACG
>NZ_JAIXSV010000316.1 GCF_027484505.1 Asticcacaulis sp. | reverse complement strand
GGCCAGAACCTTGTCTTCGCTCAGTTCGATGAAATCTTCGGTGGCAAGGGTCAAGCGTGTACCTTTTCCAGTTCCCCGATCAGAGAATTGTTCCCCACGCCCACAATCTTCACCGGCACGATCTGACCGATCAGGTGCGCCGCGTCTTCGGCAAACACCGCGTGCAGCCAGGGCGAACGCCCGACGGCCTGCTGACCATAGCGGCCCGGCTTTTCAAACAGCACGTCGATGGTTTGCCCCACCAGCGAGGCCTTAAAGGCCTGCGCCTGTTCGTTGATCAGGGCCTGAAGCGCCTGAAGACGCGCATCGGCCACGGCCTCATCGACCTGACCCGGCATGGCGGCAGCCGGCGTGCCCGGACGCTTGGAATATTTGAACGAGAAGGCCGAGGCGTAACCGACCGTGCGGATCAGGTCCATCGTGTCTTCGAAATCCTTGTCCGTCTCGCCGGGGAAGCCGACGATGAAGTCGCCGGACAGGGCGATGTTCGGCACGGCGGCTTTCAGGCGCGCAATCAGGTCGATATAGGCCTGACGCCCGTGCTTGCGGTTCATGGCACGCAGGATCTTGTCCGACCCCGACTGCACGGGCAGGTGCAGATAGGGCATGACCGCCGGGTTTTCGGCGTGGGCGCGGATCAGCTCATCGGTCATGTCATTGGGGTGCGAGGTGGTGTAGCGGATACGATCCAGCCCCTCAATCTCCGACAGGGCCTGCATCAGGCGCGGCAGGGTCGATTCCTGACCGTCGGCCTCAAGGCCGTTATAGGCATTGACGTTTTGCCCCAGAAGCGTGATTTCGCGCACCCCTTTCGAAGCCAGCGAGCGCGCTTCTTCGAGGATCGAGGCCACCGGGCGCGACCATTCGGCCCCGCGCGTATAGGGCACGACGCAGAAGGTGCAAAACTTGTCGCAGCCCTCCTGCACGGTCAGGAAGGCCGTCGGGCCGGTTGGCTGACGCTCGGTCGAAAGCGCATCGAACTTGTCTTCCGGGGCGAAGTCGGCCTTCAGGCGCTCACCCTTGGCGCGGGTGGTGCGGGCGATCAGCTCGGGCAACTGGTGATAGGCCTGCGGACCGACGACCAGATCGACCGCCGGAGCGCGGTTCATGATCTCTTCGCCCTCGGCCTGCGCCACGCAGCCGGCGACCGCAATCGTCATCCGCCCTTCGCCGCGCGCTTCTTTTTCCTGACGCATCACCTTCAGGCGACCGATCTCGGAATAGACCTTTTCGGCTGCCTTTTCGCGGATATGGCAGGTGTTGAGCAGCACCAGATCAGCCCCTTCGGCCTGATCGGACACGGCATAACCCAGCGGGCGCAGAAGGTCAGCCATACGCTCGCTGTCATAGACGTTCATCTGACAGCCGTAGGTTTTGATGTGCAGCTTTTTGGATGCGGCGGATGCGGTTTCACTCATGGGGTGCTTATGAGGTTTCAGGCCTCGTTTTTCAAGGCCAAACACCGGATTTTATCCACATGGGTGTGGCCCGCACCGGCCGCTTCGGCCTATTTGTCGTCGAGCGGTACGCCGTAGAGTTCCAGCTTATGACCGACCAGCTTATAACCCAGCTTTTCGGCCAGAGCGGTTTTCAGCTTCTCGATCTCTTCATCGAAAAATTCGATCACTTCGCCCGATTTGATGTTGATCAGGTGGTCGTGGTGGTCTTCGCCCGCCTGCTCATAGCGGGAACGGCCATCGCCGAAATCGTGGCGTTCGACCACACCGGCCTCTTCGAACAAGCGCACCGTGCGATAGACGGTGGCCAGCGAAATATGCGGATCAACCGCAGCGGCGCGGCGGTACAGTTCTTCGACGTCCGGGTGATCCGTAGCCTGAGACAGCACACGGGCAACGACCCGGCGCTGATCGGTCATGCGCATACCTTTTTCGACGCATTGCTGTTCGATACGGTCCATGCGGCCCTCCCGGATTTGTCATTAATACACCGCGGCGTTGCGCCGCACCCCTATGGAATTAAGGGCAATCGACTCAAACCGCAAGACTGAGAATAAGCGCGTCCACCAGCGCCCCGCCACGCCGGCTGTAATAAAGCGGGCGACGACCGACCTGACGAAAACCCAGACCCTCATAAAGGGCAATAGCGGCGGGGTTATCAACGGCCACCTCAAGGAACAGGCTGTGGATGTGGCGTTGCCCCAGATGCGCGATCAGGTGTTGCAACAGGGCGCGCGCATGGCCGCGTCTTTGCGCCGCAGGATCGGTAGCGATGGTCAGGATTTCGGCCTCATCGACGACCACCGAGATCAGCACGAAGGCCTGAAGCCGCTCCGCCTCGTACATGCCAAAAGCGGTGTATTTTTCGCTTTTCAAGTATTCTGAGAAATCGGAATCATTCCAGCCGAAATCGAAGGTTTGCGCGTGGATTTGCACCAGTCGCGAGTCAAATTCTTCAATTTGGAGAATATTATTCATATTATTCGGAAATTTCTTCTCTCAGGCGAAATTGACCACCGACTTGTCTGAAACCTTGGCATCGGCGTCGCGCATATAAAGCGGAGTCAGATCATTATAGGCGGTGGTTGGGGCAAAACACAGGGTCGCCATCGCCTTTAAATCCGGCAAAACATCCGCGGCAATCTGTGCCTGCGGAAAGCGTTCGGCCAGAAGCGGTGCGCCCGACCCGATCAGCCAGTCCCAGCCGCTACCCATGTCGGTTTCATCTAATTTTACAAGATCATACGACTCAGGCAACGAAACCATGTTATCGGCCTCAAAGCGCTGAAAATAGAGCTGACCGCGCCCGGCATCATGCGCCACCAGTCGCCGCTGATTATCAAAATCCGCTGCCCGCCCCATCAGCTCCAACGTCGAAAATCCGCGCAGACTAATGACCAGTCCCGAGGCCATGCCCTTGGCAAAAGACAGACCGACACGCAGGCCGGTGAATGAGCCGGGCCCCAAGGTTACGCCCAGAATATCGAGGTCGCGCGGATTGATTCCAGCTTTTTCGAAGCATTCCAACGCAGCGGGACCGATAAATTCCTGATGCCCGCGCGTCATGTATTCTCTGAGTGTCACCACCTCAGAGACGGACCCGTCTTTATATTCAAAAAGACCCACCTGACAGGCATTCAGGGCGGTATCTATGACAAAGGCCAGCGCCACCTTACAGCACCTGTTCGATGGTTTTCACTTCCGGCACATAGTGTTTCATCAGGGATTCCACGCCCTGACGCAGGGTGGCCGATGAGGACGGGCAGCCGGAGCAGGCCCCGCGCATATGCAGATAAAGCGTGCCGGACTCGATGTCGAAATGCTCAAATTCGATATCGCCGCCGTCCTGCGCCACCGCCGGACGCACGCGCGTATCGAGCAAATCTTTGATTTCCAAAACGATTTGCGCGACTTCACCCTCATAGGTGCGCTCATTGACGGCACCTTCCTCATTAAGGATGGCGCGACCTGACGCATAGAAGTCCATAATGGCGGCCAGAATGGGGGCCTTGATTTGCGCCCAGATCAGGCCCGCCTCCGGGTCGCGCTTCACAGTCAGGAAGTCTGAGCCGAAATAGACGCCCGCCACGCCGTCAATCTGAAACAGCGACAGGGCGAGCGGCGATTTTTCCGCCTCGGTTTCGCTGCGAAATTCCAGGGACCCTTTGCCCAGAACCTCACGGCCGGGGATGAACTTCAAAACGTCAGGATTGGGCGTGGCTTCGGTCTGGATAAACATGAGCGGCTTTCCGAGTAAATCTCCCGCTCAAATGGGGGTAAATGCAGAGGATGGCAAGAGGACATTGAATGAGCCCCTCCCCTGATTTCAAGGGAGTGGCTAAGCCCTACATCAACTCTTCGATCGCTTCGTCGCTGATATCCCCCGGCACCACGGTTACCGGCACAGGCCGTGTGCCGCCCAGCGTCCCGACGCCTTCGCGGACCAGCAGATTGACCAGCGGGCCGGGATTGCCGCCCGACGCCCCGATGACGATGATCTTAATATCGCGGTCGGCGATCAGGACTTCGCGTATGGCGTCCTTCATCTGTCCCGTCTTGATGATGATTTCCGCCGGACGCCCGGACTTGACCGCCGCCTCGTCGGACAGGGTGGACAACAGCGTTTCGGCCTCTTCGCGCTGTTCGCGCTCGATTTCATCGCGCACGCCCGCCCACTGGCTGTAGTCGGTGGGCGGCAGGACGCGCAGCAGGGTGACCATGCCCTGCGTCACGCGCGCCCGCACCGAGGCATAGCTGAGCGCGGCCCGGAATTCGGCACTATCGTCGGCAATGACCAGAAACTTTCTCATAGCTTCTGCACCCACTGACGCAGGGCGGCATTGACGATGCTCAGCTTGGCGAAGCTCCAGCCGGCGCCGGTCCCTTCGATTTCACCCAGAAGAGACTGCAACGGTGCTACCTGCGACGCCTGCGCTTCGGCCCAGGCCTCAAGTCCGTGACCGTCGCGGCGAACAGCGGCCACCACCGACTTCTGTTCGGCATAGATGTCTTCGATCAGGCGGCGGATGGCCATACGGTCCCACGGATCGGCAGAATAAAGCTCCCCTGCGCCGGCGCGCAGACGGTCAAAACCAAAGCGTTCGCCCGTTGCCAGATAGAGGCGCGCCGCTTCGACCACATCCCCGCCTTCGGCCAGATCGACCATATCAATGGCGCTGGTCCACGACAGCAGGGCCGACACCCGGCGCGACAGGTCTTCGGGCGCACCGGCGCTGATCAGTTTTTGCGCCCGCGTTTCAACACGCGCCGCTTCGTTGGGGCTGAGCACCCCTTGCGCCGACAACAGGGTGGCAATGCCCGTCTGATAGGCATTAATCACTTCCGTCAGGGTTTCCGGACGACCGGCGAAACGACGGGCGATGAAATAGACCTGACGACGCAGGAAGGTGGCGATGGCGTTATAAAGCGCCGTTTGGGCCGCTGCCGGTACTTTCGTATCCAGCGCCGACACCTCGGCCCACAGGGCATCGGTGCCAAATAGACGCCGCGCGCCTTCGAACGACAGGGCCAGCGCCCCGGCATCCACCGCTGCCGCCTTTTGCAAACGCAGCGGGAAGCTGGGGCCCAGAATATTGATCATCTCATTGCACAGAACCGTGGCCACGATTTCACGGTGCAGACGGTGGGCCCGGATGTCATCAATAAAGCCGTGCAGCGGCTTGGGGAAATAGTCGATCAGGGCCTCTTCGAACACCGGATCGTCGATGGCGGTCGTCTCAATGAGGTCATCGAACAACACGATCTTGCCGTAGGCCAGCACCACCGCCAGTTCCGGACGATAGAGCCCGGCATTTTGCGCCTTGCGCGCCTCCAACTGCGCATTGGTGGGCAGGCCTTCGACCTTGCGATCCAGCTTGCCGCGCTTTTCAAGCGCCGTCATAAAGCCCTGCATCGAGGCATTGTCGCTGAGCGCCGTCGATTCCAGAAGCGTCAGAGCGAGCGTCTGAGCATAGTTGTCCTTCAGCACCAGATGCCCGACCTCATCGGTCATTTCGGCCAGCAGTACGTCACGCGCTTCGATGGTCATGCGACCGGACTGCACAAGGCGACCCAGCAGGATCTTGATATTGACCTCGTGGTCCGAACAATCGACGCCCGCCGAATTGTCGATGGCATCCGTATTGAGCTTCACGCCCTGCGCCGCCAGCGCGATACGCCCGGCCTGAGTGATACCCAGATTGGCCCCCTCTCCGATCACCGCGGCACGGATATCGCCGGCATCGACGCGGATAGCATCATTGGCCTTGTCACCGACCTCAAGGTGCGACTGCGACGCCGCCTTGATATAGGTGCCGATGCCGCCAAAATAGAGCAGCTCCGCAGGGGCGCGCAGAATGGCCTGCATCAGCTCGAACGGCGTCAGGCTGGTGGCCTGAATATCGAGCGCCGCGCGGATTTCCGGTGTCAGCTCAATCGACTTCAGGCCGCGTGAAAAGACGCCGCCGCCCGCCGAAATCTTCGCCTTGTCGTAGTCCTGCCAGCTTGAGCGCGGCAGGGCGAACAGGCGCTCACGCTCGGCAAAGGACGCCGCCGGATCGGGGTTCGGGTCGATGAAGATGTCGCGGTGATCGAAGGCGGCGATCAGCTTTGTCTGCTTCGACAGCAACATGCCATTGCCGAAGACGTCGCCTGACATGTCGCCGACGCCGACCGTGGTGAAGGCCTCGGTCTGGATGTCCTTGCCGCGTTCGCGGAAGTGGCGCTTGACCGCTTCCCACGCCCCGCGCGCCGTGATGCCCATGACCTTATGGTCGTAACCGACGCTGCCACCGGACGCAAAGGCGTCATCCAGCCAGAAGCCGTAATCGCGCGCCACGCCATTGGCGATGTCAGAGAAGGTCGCCGTGCCCTTGTCCGCCGCGACGACCAGATAGGGGTCCGGCGCGTCCCAGCACACCACGTCCTTTGGTGCGATAATGCCGCCCTGGGCATCGAGATTGTCGGTAATGTCGAGCAGACCCGACAGATACATCTTGTAGGCCCGCACCGCCTCGGCACGGATGGCATCCGGCGCGCCCCCCGCCGGGAGCTGCTTGGGATAGAAGCCACCCTTGGAACCGACAGGCACGATGACGGCGTTCTTCACCTGCTGCGCCTTGACGAGGCCCAGCACTTCGGTGCGGAAATCCTCCTTGCGGTCGGACCAGCGCAGGCCCCCGCGCGCCACGGGCCCGAAGCGCAGGTGCACACCTTCGACCACCGGCGACCAGACGAAGATTTCGCGGTAGGGCTTAGGATCGGGGAGGTCCGCCA
This sequence comes from Asticcacaulis sp., assembly GCF_027484505.1. Lineage (GTDB taxonomy): Bacteria > Pseudomonadota > Alphaproteobacteria > Caulobacterales > Caulobacteraceae > Asticcacaulis. The sequence continues at coordinate 22,071 of NZ_JAIXSV010000316.1, read as the reverse complement.
GTTCGCGTGAGGCGATCTTGAACGAGATATAGCCCTTGGGCTTGCCGCCCCGCGTCTGGTAGTAGTTGGTGCGCTGAATGGCCCCGATCAGGGCGGCGATGCGCCGCAGCACGCGGTCGTGCTCCAGCGAGGTAACGCCCTGAAGCAGGGTGTTGATGCGGTTAAGCGCCGCCTCAACCTCGACCTTGCGCGTATCGATGGGCGTGTCATTGACGGCAAATTTCAGATCAAACAGATAGACCAGCGCCGCTGCCACATCCGGATGGGCGCGCAGGGCCTGCTGCTGCACAATGGCGCTGGGATCAAGACCCGACTGACCGCGATATTTGCACAGAGCGCGCAAAAGCGCGGCTTCGCGCCAGCTCAGACCCAGAAGGGTCAGGGCATTGAAACCGTCGATCTCGGTTTCGCCGCGCCACAGGGCCATCAGCGCCCCTTCGAAATCCTCACGGAAATCGACAAAGGCCGTCGGATGGGCGGCGGGCAGTTGCACGATAAATTCGTGGATGAAGTGGCGCGGTACATCGCCGGATTCGATGCGATGACCGAACTCTTCCAGCGTTTTCAGCCCCATACGCTCCAGCACCGGCAGGATGTCGGAAAGCGGAATAGCGGTTTCGGCGCGGTCATACAGTTTCAGCGAGAAACGGTCGCTGACCCCTTCCGGCTGCCACGCACGCACGGTGAGCGGGTACGCCTCATCCAGCCCGGCCAGAATGGCGATATCCGTGACAGCCTCAGCAATGCCATAGCGTTCCTGATAGGCGACGGGGATGGCGCGCGCCCATTTCACATAATCGGCCTGCGTCTGGCCCGCCTCCAGAGCCGCATCCTCAACACGCTGCGCCCAGTCGAGCGTCAGATCGGTCACGCGGTCTTCGATATCGGCCAGATTGGGGTCCGGATGGCCGCCCGGCGTCACACCGATAATATAGTGGATGCTCGACAGAGCGCCGCCCGTCACAAACGGATAGAGCGCACTGACGCGACCACCGAAGCCTTCGGCCAGCAACCGCCCGGCGCGTTCCTGCACCGAAACGCTATAGGTATCGCGCGGCAGATAAAGGAGCACCGAAATAAAGCGGTCAAACGGATCACGGCGCGCAAACAGGCGCACACGCGGCCGGTCGGAAATGTGCAGCACGCCGCGCGTAATGCGCAGCAGGTCGCCTTCCTGAATCTGGAACAGCTCATCGCGCGGATAGGTTTCGAGGATGTTTTTCAGGCGCTTTTCGGCATAGCCGCCATTGTTGAAGCCCAACCGGCGCGACTCGCTCAGGACATGCTCGCACTTCTTGCGGATCAGCGGCACTTCAAAGGCCGGACGGTCGTAGGCGTCCGAGGTGAACAAGCCGACAAAGCGCGTTTCGCCCGACGGTTTGCCATCGGCGCCGTAATGCTTGATCGAGATATAGTCCATGTAGACGCGGCGATGGACGCGCGACTTCAGATTACCCTTGGCCACGGTGACCGGCTCAGAGCTGGCCAGATGGCTCAGAAGCTCGCGGCTGAGGATGGCCGGTTCTGACCCCCGCCGCAGGATGGCGCGTTTGTCGCGAAGGACGCCGTATTCTTCCTGCAACAGGTTCAGCGGTTCTTCGGCGACATACTCGCCGTCGGCGCTGCGCGGATAAACATAGGTGCGCGCCCCCAGAAGGACGAAGTGATTTTCCGACACCCAGCGCAGGAAGGCCAGTTCTTCCTGAAGCACGGCGGGATCGATCTGCACCACCGGATGCAGGGTCAGGGCCTCAAGCGCCGTCATCTCTTCGGCCAGCAGCGCCTGCATACGCGGGAAGTCGTGCACGGCGGCGCGAAGATCGTTCAGCGTCGTCTCGACGCCCGACAGGATAGCCGCGTGTTTTTCAGCGGGCTGACGACCGACAAAGACCAGCATCAGGGACTCGGTGACCACCTTGCCGCTGCCGCGTTGGCCCGTGTCGTCCCGGTTGACGGTGACGACCGGGTGGAACATGGAGCGGATGATCAGGCCCTGATCAATCAGTTCGCCCATGACGCTTTCGACGATGAACGGGGCATCGGGCTGAACGATCTCAACCACATCATAGGTGCTGTTGACGGGGATGATGGTCTTCAGGGCACCGGCCCCTTCGCGCACCGCGGCGCGGCCCCAGGACTCGGCGAACAGGCGGCCTACCTCTTCGAGGCTCAGTTCCGGCATCTCTTCCGGATCATAGTCTTCAAGGCACTGAGCGAGAAAGCTGCGCGCCGCCTCATCCGCCGGACCTTTGAGCGCGGCGGTGAAGGCCGCCTCTATGCCGGCCCGCGCGTCCGCGACAAGGGCGTCAAGTTCGGTCGAAAGGGTGAGGTCGTCCATGAGTTCCATCCACTGCGCGTAATGGCGCAACGCTACGCATCACACCTTATAATACCAACGGCCGAAGATGCTGACCGCATCCGGCCGCTGAATACTCGAGACTGTCTCATATGTGTCAGTGAGATGAGACAGTCTCGAACGGAATACCAAGTGTCGTTTTTAACGACTCTTGGCATAATAAGTGAATTATCCGTCAAAAGCACAGGCGAAGACAACGGCTTGGGGAAAATAAAGTTTCTGACGAAACGGAATGGGGTCATGCGCTCACAGCCCGCCTGAAAGGATAAGCCGCTCACCCGGTCTGGCGGGTGAGCGGCTTCTTCGGAGCCACCCTTTATGGGGGGAAGGGCCACCCCGGAAATGGCTGCGCGGCCTATGGGGGGAAGCGACGCAAACCACGACTCATCGCTGAGCTGTGGTGATAGTAGCACGCAGACCCGCCGACCCTAATCAGGCCTGATCGCGCTGTTATCACTTCTGTGTGAGAGAACTGTGTTCTTTGGTGTTGGTGCGGCGCAACTGAAATACCTTTTGCCAAAGGCCTTCGCGACGCTTTATTCATGGGGTTCCGACACAGGATAACGACATGACTCAGGGAATCGACATCGGCTTTTCCGCCGACGGCCATCAGACGCTTCTGCTCAACCGTGCTAACCGCCACGGTATCGTCGCCGGGGCGACCGGTACGGGCAAGACGGTGACGCTTCAGGTATTGGCTCAGGCTTTTTCTGACGCCGGCGTGCCCGTCTTTGCGGCCGATGTGAAGGGGGACCTGTCCGGGATCAGCCTGCCCGGGGCGCCGAATGAAAAGCTTCTGGCCCGCGCGCAGGAAATGGGTATCGAGCTTAAGCCCGCCGCCGCCCCGGTCGTCTTCTGGGACCTGTTCGGTCAGAAGGGCCACCCAATCCGCACCACGATTTCGGACATGGGCCCGCTGCTGCTGGCGCGCCTGTTTCAGCTCAATGAGGTGCAGGAAGGCGTGCTGAATATCGTCTTCCACGTCGCCGACAAGGAAGGGCTGCTGCTGCTCGACCTTAAGGACCTGCGCGCCATGCTCAGCCACGTGGCCGACAATGCCAAGGAAATCAGCGCTCAGTACGGTCAGGTCTCCGCCGCCTCCATCGGTGCCATCCAGCGTCAGGTACTGGCCCTCGAAAGTCAGGGCGGAGAGCAGTTTTTCGGCGAACCGGCCCTGCGTCTCGAAGACCTGATGCGTACCGATATTTCCGGCAAGGGCTATGTCAATGTACTGGCCGCCGACAAGCTGATCGGCAGCCCCCGCCTCTATTCGACCTTCCTTTTGTGGCTGCTGTCTGAGTTGTTCGAAGTCATGCCCGAAGTCGGCGATCCCGAAAAACCGCGCATGGTCTTCTTCTTCGATGAGGCGCATCTTCTGTTTGACGAAGCGCCTAAGCCGTTGCTGGAAAAGATTGAACAGGTGGTGCGCCTGATCCGTTCCAAGGGTGTAGGCATCTATTTCGTCACGCAAAACCCGGCCGATGTGCCGGACTCGGTGCTGGCCCAGCTTGGCAACCGCATCCAGCACGCCCTGCGCGCCTACACGCCCGCCGAACAAAAGGGCCTGAAAGCCGCCGCGCAGTCCTTCCGTCCCAACCCGGCCTTTGACACGATCGAGGCCATTCAGGGTCTGGGCGTCGGTGAGGCGCTGATTTCGGTGCTCGACGAAAAGGCCTCGCCCACCGTCACGGCCAAATCGAAAATCCGCCCGCCCGCGTCGCGTCTGGGGCCTGCGACCGAAGCCGAGCGTGCCGCAATCATCGCCAAATCGCCCGTATCAGGGATGTACGACACGCTGCGCGACCGGGAATCCGCGTTTGAACTGTTGACGGCGCGCGCCAAGGCCGAAGACGCAGAAGAGGCTGAGGTCGAAGCCCCGCGCGCCGAAAAGAGCGAAAAACCAGAGGTGCATAAACCTTCGGCCACGGAAAAGGCCGTCACCTCGGTCGCGGTGTCTGTCATCCGCACTATCGGCGTGACGCTGGGCCGTGAACTGGTGCGCGGGCTTCTGGGTTCGATGAAAAAGCCCACGCGCACCACGCGACGGAGATAGATGCGTGGCAGAAGATTCGATCTGAGGCCCCCTCCGTCTGCTCGCGGTGCTCGCAGCCACCTCCCCCGCATCGCTTCGCTCACAGGGGAGGAGATATGGTTAACGCTTTTTTACCGGTTGCCGCGGCAAGAGTGGAGGCATGGTTGCCCCGCTTCTTGCCCTCATTGCCTGGTCGCTGATTGTCCTCGTCTGGCTCTATGCCCGGCGCATACCTGCCATGCTGCAACTGGGTCAGGATTTTCAGTTATTTGCCGATAAACGGCACCTGTTCCGCCTGCCCGCCGATGTGCGTGCCGTGGCGGATAACTATACCCACCTGACCGAACAGCCGACGCTGTTTTACGCCCTCAGTCTGGGGATACAGGTGTCCGGTCTGGCTGATCAGTTGTTCGTGGTTCTGGCGTGGATTTACGTGCTTTTGCGCATTGTCCACAGTCTGGTGCAGGGCATCGGCAACCACGTCATCCTGCGCTTTTGCGTGTTCGTCGCGGGGACGGGCATTCTGGCCTATATGACGCTACGTGCTATCCGGCTGGTGTTTGACATCTAGATCATTATGATTTCTGGTAGAAACATAATGATCTAGATTTTGTTTAGCCCCTCGCCGGGCGGTGGCTTTGCCACCTTGGCCGCCGCCTCAATGGCGGCTTGAGCGGAATGATTCCATCAGAAATCATTCCGCTCTAAAGAGGGTCCAATGAAACGCGGTCGTGTATTCTACATGTATCTCGCGTTCTTTACGTTAGGAATTGCGGGCGCATTGATTCAAAATATCTATGTGTTTTTTGCTGCACCGATTGTAGCCATTGTCATATTCGTAAGCTTCGATAATTGGCGCGACATGTACCAAAGGCATAAGCAGAAGCGTTCGGAAAAATCGTAGATCATTCAGTCGGAACGATACGCCACAGGCGCAGCCTGTGCTTGACGCGTCCGGCTTCGCGGCCTGCGCGGTCGCCGTGGCCCATATAAAGGTCAGCGCGTATTTTTCCGCGAATGGCCCCGCCCGTATCAAGCGCCGCGACCATGCGGCGATAGGCCGGAAAAGCCCCGCTGAGCGTACCCGCATCGGCATCGACCCAGTATAAATCCCCATAAGGGTGGAAGGACGGGTCAATGGCAATGGCCGCCCCCGCCGGCAGCGGGATCGCCGCCGCCCCTAACGGTTCCATCTTGGTCATATCTATAGAGAAGAAGGCATAGCGCGGATTCTGGTTCATCACCTCCTGCGCCACCGGCCCGCGATTATCGGCCAGCCATTGGCGGATCGCCTCGCCAGAGGTCTGCTCTTTTTTCATCAGACCCCGCTCGGTCAGGGTCCTGGCAATCCCCACAAACGGCAGTCCATTATCGGCGGCATAGGCCGCCATAAAGCGCGTGCCGTCTTCGAGGGTCAGATAGCCGGAGCCCTGAATCTGCATGAAGAAATAGTCTTCGGGCCGCATGTAATAGGCCGGGCCCGTTACCGGTTGGGCTTCGATTTCGGCGCGCGTGTAATAGGGCACATAAAGCTCGCCCACACGCCGCGCCGCAAAGCGTTTACCGGCAGGCTGCGGCGGCGTCATCTGCGCCCCATCGACCAGAACCAGATCGGCGGGTTTGGTGCGGACGGGTTGCGAAAACTCAGGCGATGGGGTGGTGGTGGCCGGGTATTCCGGCACGAAATAGGCCGTAAGAAGCCCCTCGCCTTCGATGCGTTCGACACGGAAGCGCGCTTCCAGCCACTGCTTGATTTCTTCGGGTTGTTCAAAAGCCTGTGCCTTCAGGGCATCGCAAGCCCTGGCATATTGGCGCCCCTGACGATAGGCGCAGGCCCCACGCACGGCTTCGAGGGCAATAAAGGGGTCGGTATCCTCCCAACCCGGCAGGGCCGACAGGTTTTGCGACGGTCGCGACGGCAGGGGCTCAGGCAGTGGCGGGGTCGGCACGGGCTGTGGTTCCGTCTGCGGCGCTGGTACGGGTGACGGTCCAACCGGAGGCTTGGGCGTTTCCACGCAGGCCACAAGGCTCAGCACCGCCATGGACACGCATCCATAGGCGAGCAGACGCCGCGCCACGGTCAGCACCCCTGCCCTCCCCCTCAGGCTCATGCCTTGGCGGCCTCGACGCGAGACAGAATCCACGGATTGGTCGGCGATTTGAGGTTTTTCTGGAAGGTCCAGAATTCCGCGGTACGACGGTGCGCCTTTTTCGGTTCGCCGCCGTCTGGCTCGGCCATCTCATAAAGCAGTTCCGACAGGAAGCGCACGCGCACCAGCGCCCGGTCGTCTTTCAGCTCAATCTGATCGAGGTCCGTTTTCGGCGCATCAACAAAGGAAACGTTTATGGCCTTCTGTTCGCCGCGCGCCTCTACGGCCTTGGCAAAGACCTCATAGACGCTTTCCGACAGACGATCCTTGAGCCCTTCGATTTCCCCGCGATTGAAGGCCAGCACGATCTGCTCATAGGCTTCGCGCGCCTTTTCAACGAAATTGACCTCGTTGAAATGGGCATCACGCGCCTTCAGGGCGTCGAGATTGGGCATACGCAGGCGTTCGGGCTGCGCCTTCGGCTCCTGTCCGGGGCGGTTGAACGGGCCTTCGGAGTCGTCGTTCTTTTGGACGACCGGTTTGTCTTCGGCCTTGAAACCAACGCGGCGGCCCAGCACGTTATAAAGCTGAAACAGCACGACCACGGCGATCAAGGCCAGAATCAGCAGGTCCCAGGGCATCAAAACGTCTCCGAACAGGGGTACAACACGGTCTAGTCTTCCCTATATAGGCAAAGTTGAGGTAAACGGAACCATTCGTTTGATTGCCAATCGATTTTGTGCGTGCTAGGGCCGTTTTCAACCGAATTTTATACGCGCCACGGAGTTTTTAAGTTTAATGGCTGACGATTCGATCCCCGCCGAAAACGGCACTGGCCCGGCCACCGAGGCTCAGGGCGGCCCGCTGCCTGCCAATATGCAGGTTCTGGCCCAGTTCATCCGCGACTTCTCGTTTGAAAACCCGCGCGCGCCCAATTCGCTGCGCATGGATCAGCGTCCGGAAATCGACATGGGCGTAGAAATGAACGCCAAGGGCCGTCCGGATGGCCTGTTCGAAGTCGATCTGAAACTGTCGGTCAAGGCGTCGAACCCCGAAGGTCCGATGTTCGCTATCGAACTGGTCTATGGTGGTCTGTTCCAGTTGGCTAACGTGCCGCAAGCGGCCGTTGAGCCGACCCTGCTGGTCGAATGCCCGCGCTACCTCTTCCCGTTCGCCCGCCGCATCATCGCCGATGCGACCTCGGACGGCGGCTTCTTCCCGCCCTTCTTCGTCGAGCCCATCGACTTTGCGGCGCTCTATATGCAGCAAAAGGGTCAGATCGGCGAAACCGCTGGTCAAGCGTAAAAAGCAAAGCATATTAATAAAAAGACCCGCAGTCTGTGGCTGCGGGTCTTTTTATTTGCCACGAAAAGCACGAACTTCATTGGGCGGATATATAGCGCGAAGCGCCCAAAATCCGCATTTGCCGCAAGACAGTAAAAGCCCTTCGGGCACATGTGTTAAAAGCGCTCGACGTTCGTGCTTTTCGTGTGGTTCGTGGCTAAATTCTATGAGGCCGTATAGCCCCACATATTCTGGTCTTTGAGATATTTGAGGCAGAAGGCCTTATGCGCGTCGGCTTCTTCCGCATGGATGTGCGAGGGCAGGGGGCGGGGACGCTGACCATGGTTCATCACGCGGATTTCCGTGCCGTCCTCAGACACCATGCCGTGCATCTTGAGATCAAGGCCGCGTTCCTTGCCACCCGACAACTCCAGATAGACGCTGGCCAGCAGACGCGCATCGAGCAGAGCCCCGTGCTTGTCGCGTTCGGCCAGCGAGATGTTATAGCGCTTACACAGGGCATCGAGCGAATTGGCCATGCCCGGAAATTTATAGCGCGCCAGCTCCAGCGTATCGATCCAGCGGTCCGGATCGGTGGGCACCAGACCCAGCCGCTCCAGCTCCATATTGATAAAGCCACGGTCAAACGAGGCATTGTGCGCGATGATCGGCGCGTCACCAACAAAGTCGATAAAGGCCTGAGCCAGATCCGCAAATTTCGGCTTGTCGGCCACCATTTCATCGGTGATGCCGTGGACACGAATGGCGTCCGGCTCGATCAACCGTTCGGGGTTGAAATAGTGGTGGAAGGTCTTGCCCGTCGGCAGCAGGTCGTCGATTTCAATGCAGCCGACTTCGATCAGGCGGTGGCCTTTTTTGGGGTCAATGCCGGTGGTTTCGGTATCGAGGACGATTTGACGCATGAACCTGATTTGACTCGCGTTTGCCCGTCTTGTCCAGAGTCAGGCGGCGCGCAGGGCGCGGATAATCTCACTCACCTGTTGACGATTGGCCTCCAGAGTTTGCGAGGTGTCGATGATGAAATCCGCGCGGTGGCGCTTTTCGGCGTCGGGCATCTGACGCGCCAATATGTCTGCAAACTTTTCCGCCGTCATGCCGGGACGGGCCAGCACGCGGGCGGCCTGAACCTCCGGCGGGGCGGATACCACGACCACCTTGTCAAAGCTTGTTTCCGCACCGGTTTCAAACAAAAGCGGAATATCGCACAGGGTGAGGGGCGTGCCTGCGGCGGCGTGATGCGCCAGAAAGGCCTCACGATCCGCCACCGTCGCCGGATGCACCAGGGCATTGAGGCGCGCAAAAGCCTCCGGTGTTTTTTTGAGAACAAGCGACAGCTTGGCGCGATCGACCGCGCCCTCTGTTAACACGTCATCAAAGGCTTCGACCAGCGCCGCTTTCAGCGGTTCAGAGGTGGCGTAAAGCCGGTGCACGGTCTCATCGGCATCCCAGACGGGTACGCCTTCGTCGGCAAACATGCGGGCTATGGTCGATTTGCCCATGCCGATGGAGCCGGTGAGACCCAGACGGATCACTTCGTCTCACCCAGAAATTCCAGCGCCAGACCGCGCACATCGAAATCCGCATCCGGGGCCTGACCATAGAAGGCGGCAAACGACGGGCGCGCCTGTTCAATTAGCATCATCAGGCCATCGACCGTCGTGAGGCCACGCGCCTCGGCCGCCTGCAACCAGTTGGTTTTCAAGGGCCGATAGGTCATGTCCATAGCGGTTGCCGACGGGTCGAGCGCGTCGAACAGGGGCAGGGGTCCGCCCGACGCCGCATTGATCACAGCCACCGATCCCGCAAAGGCGCGGTCGATGTCGCTGAGCGCATAGGCACTGACGCCCTCTTTGAAGGCAAAGACGATCTCTTCGGCGCGGGCCACCGTGCGGTTGACGATACGCACATCGCGGCAGCCCTTATCGAGCAAGGCGGCCACCACGGCACGCGACGCCCCGCCGGCGCCCAGAAGCGTCACCGCACCGGCGGTCAGATCGCACTCACGCGCCTGAAGATGAAAGGCCTGAATAAGCCCGTGGCCGTCGGTGGAATCGGCGTGCACACTGCCGTCTTCGTCAAAGGTCAGCAGATTGGCCGAGCCGCAGCGACGCGCCAGATCGGTCGAAGTGTCGGCCAGCTTCAGCGCCAGTTCCTTGAACGGGGCGGTGATGTTGAGCCCTTTAATGCCATTGGTGCGGCACGACAGGACCAGACGCTCAAATGCGTGATCATCGGCGGGCGCAAAGGGCGCATAGACGCCGTTGAGGCCCATATGCCTCAGCCACGCCGTGTGCAGGAAAGGGGAAAGGGATTGGCGGATGGGCTGACCGACAACGCCGGCGACCATGGCCGCGCCTGTGGGGAGGTGTTTCATGCCGGTATGATCTCATAATGTCTGAGTTGCGCCAGCAGGGGCAACAAGGGCAGGCCCAGAACGGTGAAATAGTCGCCCTTGATCGAGTCGAACAGATGGACGCCATGCGCTTCGAGCATGTAGCAGCCGACGCTGGACAGGATTTCTTCGCCTGCGGTGTCTATATAGTGGGCGATGAAATCCTCGCTGAGACGTCGCACGGTCAGGTCGGCCGTATCGGCGTGCGACCACAGTAGATGACCATTTTGCGCCACCGCGACGGCGGAGTGCAGGTAGTGGGTCTTGCCCGAAAAGCGACGCAGCAAATCCGCTGCGTCGGCCAATGTTTTCTGCTTGGAAATCAGGTCTTTGTCGAGTTGCAGCACCGAGTCTGCCCCGATGACCAGACCGGCCTGCGCGCGCGACACGTGCAGCGCTTTTTCCTGCGCCAGTTTCAGGGCGACGGCCTTGGGCGTAAAGCCGCGAAACAGGCAGTCGTCCTTGATGACGTCTTCGTCGATATCGGCCGGAATTTTGGTGAAACTCAGGCCACAATTGGTGAGCAGGGTGGCGCGAATCTTGGAGCCGGAGGCGAGGATCAGGGGAGGGGTTGTCATGTGCTTTTCTTTTGCTTTTGACCCATTAATGTCAAGTCCAGCCTTTAGGGAGGATTATCGATGGAACCAAAGGACGTCACGGTTTGGGCTGAAATCCACCTTATCCCTACGTCTGAGGGAGGCCGCTTAAATCCAGTTCCGAGTGGTAGTAGTTACAGACCCCTACATAATTTCTGGCCGGATGAAACGCATCAAGAGATGGCTACAGGTATTATAAGCCTCAATCCTGAGACGAGCTTACCTTTGGGACAGTCTACTGAAACTGAGATTATATTTTTACCTTGGCCGAGACTATTGCCTGAGCTTTATCCCGGTCGGGCGTGGCTTATCCAAGAAGGACATAAGATTGTGGGTTACGGGAAAATTCTCAAAATTCTTCCTTGAATTCTGTGAGTTTAAATCCCTTGGCTGCGCCGCCCCCTCCGTCTCGTCGCCTTTAGCGCCGATCCACCTCCCCATGCCTACGGCATAGGGAGGAGATATTTTCAGGGGTGCAGGGGTCCGTGACCCCTGCGTCCTAACCCTTAAATCCCGCCCAGACGCCCGGTGCGCTTTTCATTGAGCAGGCTGATGATCGAGGCTGAGGTTTCTTCGACCGAACGGCGGGTGACGTCGATCACGGGCCAGCCCTTGCGTTCAAACAGACGGCGGGCAGCGATGATCTCCTCACGCACGGCTTCGGCGTCGGTATAGGCGGTAGGGCGTTCATCGCCGGCGGTGGTATAGGCCAGAACGCGGGCCTTGCGGATCTGGATCAGGCGATCGGGTGAGGCGATCAGGCCGACGATTAGCGGCTCGCTTAGTTCGTCCAGTTCCGGCGGCAAGTCACGACCGGGAACGAGGGGGATATTGGCGGCCTTATATCCGCGGTGGGCCAGATAGATGCAGGTGGGCGTCTTTGAGGTGCGCGACACGCCGATCAGGATGATTTCTGCCTGACGCAGCTTGTCGGCCAAAGCGCCGTCATCGTGGGCAATGGCGTAGTTGAGCGCTTCGATGCGGTCGAAATAATCACTGTCGAGATTGTGCTGCGCGCCGGAGCGCTTGGAAAACTCCGCGGCCCCCAGATAGCGCGAATAGGCCAGAACCACCGAATCGAGGACACCGATAGTGGGGATGTCGCGTTCACGGCAAAAGGTTTCGAGCTTTTGCCGCAGTTCGGCATCGACCAGAGTGTGCAGAACAATCCCCGGATAGGACTCGATCTCGGTCAGGGCGCGGTCCATCTGCTTGTCCGAACGGATCAGCACATAGATGTGTTCGATGGGGAAGATGCCTTCGAAGCGCGCCGCGGCCGCCTTGGCCAGAGCATTGAGGGTTTCACCGGTGGAGTCGGACACCAGATGAACGTGAAAATGGATACCGATTTTCGCGCCGGATGTGGTCATGAAATTTATCTGTGCACGCTTTCTGGGGAAAAACGGGGGATGTTTTGCGTCTCTACCGGGATAAACCTTAGCCTTCGCTGTGCCAAGCCGCCAGGCCGGGGAAAAGGTGAAAAACCGGGCGGATTCGGTCACCGGTTTTCCCCAATTGCGGGCATCGGTGACTCTTTTGTGACGCCTTTGTGTGTAAATCTTAACAAAAAATTAACCGTGTATGGTCGCCACACCCAGCCGTTAGGATTTTCTTAATCAGTGTTAGGATTTGGTTAATTATCCCGGATTCCCACAGGCTGTGAAAGATTAAAAATTCATTAACGCCGCTCTGTGCAAAGGCCGGGAAAACGGCCTCCATTTTCCCCCGATGCGACGTTTTTGCGCAGCATCCACGGCCTAACTACCCCTTCTATCTTTCTAAAAACCTTTTAGAGGGATTGAGGGAATGCCGTCCTAAGCCTATGGATTGACTCATGACCTCGCACACGCCATCCATAGTCTCGGTCCTTCAGGGACAGACGCTGAAAACCCCGCCCGTCTGGTTCATGCGTCAGGCCGGCCGTCACCTGCCGGAGTACCGTGAGCTTCGGGCGACGACACCGGATTTTCTGAGCTTTTGTCTCAATCCCGAAAAAGCTGCCGAAGCGACTCTGCAACCGGTGCGGCGCTACGGCATGGATGGGGCCATCCTGTTTTCCGATATTCTGGTCATCCCTATGGCACTGGGTCAGGACGTGCGCTTTGAAGCGGGTGAGGGGCCCGTTCTTGGCGACTTACCCTCTGTGGCGCAGATGGCTGATCGGGCTGGCTCGGCAGGGGAAGCCTTGAAGGCCGTCGGTGAGACTCTGAAAATCCTGCGTTCGGAACTGCCCAAAGAGGTGACGCTTCTGGGTTTCTGCGGCGGGCCCTGGACGGTGATGACCTATATGCTCAATGGGCGAAAAGCCCACGACCGCTCACTGATCCGCGCCTTCGTCTATGAGCAGCCGCAACTTGTGACGCAGGTGATGGCGGTGGTCATTGAGGCCTCGGCACAGTATCTGAAGATGCAGGCGGATTGCGGCGCGCAGGTCCTCAAAATCTTCGAAAGCTGGGCCGAAGGCTTCCCCGATCCTTTGTTTGATCAACTGGTGATCGAACCGCATCAAAGATTGGTGCGGCGTGTGCGCGAACTGGGTGTGACCCTGCCGATCATCGGCTTTCCACGAGGGGCCGAGGCGCGCTGTCTTGACTATGCCGGACAGGTTGAGGTGCAGGGCATGGCGCTGGGGACGGCGACACCGCTGACACTGGGGCAGGCGATCCAGAAAAAATTACCGATACAGGGGGCGCTCGATCCGGTGGTTCTGCGTTCCGGCGGCGCCGCGCTGGACGATATGGTGCTGAAAATGAAATCCGCCTGGGGGCAGGGGCCGTATATTTTTAATCTCGGGCATGGCATCTTCCCCGATACCCCGATCGCTCATGTCGAGCGCACCCTGCATCTCATAAGAAGCTGATGAAAAAAGTCGCTGTTGTTCTGTTCAATCTCGGTGGGCCCCTGACCCAGACCGATGTCAAACCGTTTCTCTACAACCTGTTCAGCGACAAATACATTATCGGCCTGCCGTCGCCGTTGCGGCAGATGGTGGCGCGGCTGATTTCGTCACGCCGCGAAACCTCGGCTCAGGCCAATTACCGCCTGATGGGGGGCGGGTCGCCCATTGTGAAGGAAACCGAGGCGCAGGCCGACGCCCTGAGCAGCCATCTGTCGAAAACCGTCAAGGATCTGGAATTCAGGATCTTTATCGGGATGCGCTACTGGCACCCGTTTATCGAAGACACGGTGAAGGCCGTTGAGGCGTGGCAACCGGATCAGGTGGTGGCCTTGCCGCTCTATCCGCAGTTTTCGACCACCACCACCCTGTCGTCGTTTGTGACCTTCAAAAAGGCTTATAAGGGCGCAGCTCCGGTCAAGTACCTCTGCTGCTATCCGCAAAATCCAGCCTTTGCCAAAGCCTATGCCGATCTGATCCGCGAAAAGCTGTCCGGCTTGAGCAACCTCAAAGACTATCGTCTGCTGTTTTCGGCGCACGGCCTGCCGGAAAAGATCATCAAAAAAGGTGACCCCTATCAGGCGCAGGTCGAGGCCAGCGTCGCGGCCATCATGGAACAGGTAGGGATGCAGATAGACCACGTCGTCTGCTATCAAAGCCGGGTCGGGCCGCTGAAATGGATCGGGCCCTCGACCGACGAGACGATTATCGACACGGTCAAAAGCGGCAAATCGCCCGTGGTTGTGCCGGTGGCCTTTGTCTCTGAACATATCGAAACGCTTGTCGAACTCGATATGGAGTATAAACATCTGGCCGATGAGCATGGGGCAAAGGACTATGTCCGTGTGCCGGTGGTCGGTATCGAGCCGCTGTTTATCCGGGCGCTGGGCGACGAGGTGCTGCGGGCCATCGGGTCAGAGGCCACCATCATGGCCGACTACGCCTGTGAGGCCTGCCACGGGCAATGCCCAAAACGAAAGGGCTTTTGAGCATGAACCATTACGACCTGCTGCGTGGTTTGCACATACTGGCCGTTATTGCGTGGATGGCTGGGCTGCTCTATCTGCCGCGCCTGTTCATCAACCACATCGCCAATCGCGACAAGCCGCAGGTCGTCGAGGTCCTGAGTGGTATGGAGCGCCGTCTGCTGCGCTTTATCATGAACCCGGCCATGATTGCGGCCTGGCTGTTCGGAGCGGGGCTGATCTACAGCAATGTGCATGACCGCTTTGGCTGGAAGTTTTTTTACGAGCCGTGGTTTGTGGTGAAGATGATCGGCATTGTGCTGATCACGGGTTATCACCATTTCCTAGCGGTACGGTTCAAAAAGCTCCAGCGTGGTGAAGACATTGGTTCGGAAAAGTTCTGGCGTATTGCCAATGAGATCCCGGCCGTGATTGCCATTGTCATGGTCATTGCCGTGACCACCGAGATGTTTACGATCTGATGTAAGCCTGTCTCCCGATTGCCGGGGAGGGCCTTATCCCTTGACCTTTCGGCGTTTGGGTGTATTGCTCAAAACCTATGCGCGCGCCGAACGGGTTAGAGCGTTCGTCGGCTCAATTGAGCCGCCGAAAGGCTCTAAGTTTTTGCTTGGTCGCGCAATTTTTCCGAAAAGTGGTGTCCACTTTATCGGATTGCGCTCTAAGTCGCGCATCTCATGGCCCCACGGTTCTCGTGGTTTCAAGGCCTTCCCCAGTTTCCATACAGCGTTCACGCGCTGGCTTATCAGACAGGCACAGCCTAAGGTATTGACTTTGTTTATAAAGTCAGCGCGATAGCGTGCCGTATCAGAGACCCCTCCCATGTCCGAAGACAACGAAATCGAATACGACACCACGCTGGAAAACGCCGCCGAGGATGAAAACGGTAGCGAAGACGGCGATGACGAGTCGGAAAACCCCAATCAGGAAAAACTGTCGCTTCAGGAGTTGAAGGACAAGTCGCCGGCCGACCTGCTGGCCTTTGCTGAACAGATCGGTGTTGAAAACGCCGCCTCTATGCGGATGCAGGACCTGATGTTTGCGGTTCTGAAAACGCTGGCCGAAGAAGGCGTTGAAATCACCGGCTCCGGTGTCATCGAAGTGCTTCAGGACGGGTTCGGCTTCCTGCGTTCGCCCGAGGCCAACTATCTGCCCGGTCCCGATGATATTTACGTGTCGCCGCAGCAGATCCGCCGCCACGCCCTGCGTACCGGCGACACGGTCGAAGGCCCGATCCGCAGCCCGCGCGAAGGCGAGCGGTACTTTGCCCTGTCCAAGATCAAGACGATCAATTTCGAAGACCCCGAAGCCATCCGTCACAAGGTGCATTTCGATAACCTGACGCCGCTCTATCCCGAAGAGCGCCTGAAAATGGAAATCGAAGACCCGACGATCAAGGACCGTTCGGGCCGCATCATCGACATCGTCGCGCCGCTGGGTAAGGGTCAGCGTTGCCTGATCGTCGCGCCGCCGCGCGTCGGTAAGACGGTGATGCTGCAAAATATCGCCAAGTCGATCGCCGCCAACCACCCGGAATGTTACCTAATGGTGCTGCTGATCGACGAACGCCCGGAAGAAGTGACGGACATGCAGCGCACCGTGCGCGGCGAAGTCATCTCTTCGACCTTTGATGAGCCGGCAACGCGCCACGTTCAGGTGGCCGAAATGGTCATCGAAAAGGCCAAGCGCCTGGTCGAACATAAGCGCGATGTCGTTATCCTGCTCGACTCGATCACCCGCCTCGGCCGCGCCTACAACACGGTTGTGCCGTCGTCGGGAAAGGTGCTGACCGGTGGTGTGGATGCCAACGCTCTGCAACGCCCCAAGCGTTTCTTCGGTGCGGCGCGTAATATCGAAGAGGGCGGCTCGCTGACCATCATCGCCACGGCGCTGATCGACACCGGTTCGCGCATGGACGAAGTGATCTTTGAAGAGTTCAAGGGCACGGGTAACTCGGAAATCGTGCTGGACCGTAAGGTCGCCGATAAGCGCGTCTTCCCGGCCATGGACATCCTCAAGTCGGGCACGCGTAAGGAAGACCTGCTGGTCGATAAGTCCGACCTGCAAAAGACCTATGTGCTGCGTCGTATCCTCAACCCGATGGGCGCGCAGGACGCGATCGAGTTCCTGATCGACAAGCTGCGTCAGACCAAGAACAATGGCGAATTCTTCCAGAGCATGAACACCTGATCCTTGCCAAATCAGGTGATACAGGATCATTGTCAGTCTATCCGGGCCGGAGCAATCCGGCCCTTTCTTTATCCGCTCTCATTTGTCGATGCGAGCCTTGCGGAGACCCGCTATGAAAGTCACCTTCGATATCGAATGCACGCCGCAGGAAGCCCGCGCGTTTTTGGGCCTGCCCAATGTCGAGACGCTGAACGACTATATGGTTGAGCAGATGAAGGCCCGCGTCGAACAAAATATCCAGTCGATGCAGCCCGAAGAGATCATCAAAACCTGGTCGAGCTTCGGCGTGCAGGCGCAGGATCATTTCCTCAAGATGATGCAATCGGCCGCCACCGCCAGCATGGGCGGCTTCAAGGGCGGTAAGTAGGCTCTCGTGTTTCACGTGAAACAGACGATTTTTGCCTTGGCCTCGGCGCAAGGCCGGGCCGGGGTGTCGGTTATCCGGGTCTCCGGGCCACAGGCCGCACAGGTCGTTGAGGCTTTGCTGGGGCGTCTGCCGCGTCCGCGCTACGCGACGCTCGGACATCTGCGCTATGACGGCGAGCTGATAGATCAGGCGCTGGTCCTGTGGTTCAAAGGCCCCAACAGCTTTACCGGCGAAGATTGCGCTGAGTTTCACATTCACGGATCGCGCGCGGTGCTGGAACGCCTCTATGCGGTGTTTCGTGCTGAGGGATTGCGTCACGCCGAACCGGGTGAGTTTTCGCGCCGGGCCTTTGAAAATGGCAAGCTTGACCTGACTCAGGCCGAAGCCATTTCCGATCTGGTTGAGGCTGAGTCTGAGGCGCAGCGACGTCAGGCCCTGATGCAACTCGAAGGCGGGTTCCGTGATCGCTATGCCCAATGGCGCGATGCGCTGATCCGTATTCTGGCGCACATCGAAGCCATCGTCGATTTCCCTGACGAGGATATTCCGGAGCACCTCAGCGAGCGCATCATTGCTGATATTATCACGCTGAAAACAGATGTCGGCGCGGCGATTTCTGATGCGCGGCGCGGCCAGCAAATCCGCGAGGGTTATCGCATTGCCATCATGGGAAAACCCAATGCGGGTAAGTCGAGCCTGTTTAATGCCTTACTGCAAACCGATGCCGCCATAGTCACACCGATTGCGGGAACGACACGCGATGTCATCGAGTCACCTATTCGCGTCGGGCCCTATGCAGCCTTGATCTACGACACGGCGGGTCTGCGCGAAACCGAAGATGTGGTGGAATCCGAAGGTATCCGTCGCGCGAAGGTCAGGGGTCAATCGGCGGATTTGCGGTTATGGGTCGTGGATGTGTCGGAGGCTCCGGAAGACCTGTCGGCTATACAGCCGGGGGACTATCTGATCCTCAATAAGACAGATCAAATCTTAGCGGACTCCCTTGCAGCGCTTCGATCCCAGTATGAAGACAAAAAGGTCCGTCTTCTGGAAACCAGCCTGACCAAAGGGGAGGGCATTGAGGCCGTTCAGCGCGCGCTCGAAGCTGATCTCGAAGCGGCCCTGTCTCTCAGCACCTTCCCGGCGGCGACGCGCGAACGTCACAGCGAACGTCTGCGAGAGGTGGATGTGGCGCTGGATCGGTCCCTGGGGATTGGTTTCGCTACACCCGAACTTATGGCCGAAGACATTCGTCAAGCGCTATCTGCCTTTGATGCTCTGTTTGGCCGCACGGATGTGGAGCAGGTCTTGGATCATATCTTCTCCAGCTTCTGCATTGGGAAATAAGAGTGTTTCACGTGAAACACGGATAACACCAAAATTAACACTTCTCGATTCGACCCGTCCGGCCTGATCTGCTATAGCCAGCCCTCATTCGTTTTCCTGACAGGTTGAAGCTCTATGACCCAGTTTTGGGATGTCATTGTCGTCGGTGGAGGTCATGCGGGCGCCGAAGCCGCGACGGCTGCGGCGCGCATGGGTGCCAAGACCCTGCTGCTGACGCACAAGATCGAAACCCTGGGTGAGATGTCGTGTAACCCAGCCATTGGGGGTCTGGGCAAGGGCCATCTGGTGCGCGAAATCGACGCTTTGGATGGCGTCATGGGGCGCATGGCTGATATTGGCGGCATCCAGTTCAAGATGCTCAATCGTTCCAAAGGCCCTGCCGTGCGTGGCCCGCGCGCCCAGATTGACCGCAAGCTCTATCGTGAGGCCATGCAGGCCGAGCTGCAAAGCACCAAAAACCTGACGATTATCGCCGCTGCGGTCGAAGACCTGATCCTTGACGGCGAAACGGTCGTCGGGGCTGTCGATGCGCAGGGTGTCGAATATCGCTCGAAGGCCGTGGTGTTGACGACCGGCACCTTTTTGCGCGGCATCATCCATATCGGCGAAAAGCGCATGGCCGCGGGACGCTTTGGCGATGAGCCGGCCAACGGTCTGGGGCAGCGTCTCTACGATCTCAAGCTCGATATGGGCCGTTTGAAGACCGGGACGCCGGCGCGGCTCGATGGCAAGACGATCAACTGGGATGTTCTTGAAAAGCAGGAAGGCGACGCGATCCCGACGCCGTTTTCGACCCTGAACGCTTCCATCGACCGGCCGCAGATCACCTGCGGCATCACCTATACTAATGCCGATACCCACCGCATCATTCAGGAGCGAATCACGGAATCGGCGGTCTATGGCGGCCATCTGTCCGGACGCGGACCGCGCTATTGTCCCTCCATCGAAGACAAGGTGGTGCGCTTTTCGGACAAGGACAGCCATCAGGTGTTTCTGGAACCCGAAGGCTATGACGACGACACCGTCTATCCCAACGGCATCTCGACCAGCGTTTCCGAGGCGACGCAGGAAGCCTTTTTGCGCACCATTCGCGGCCTCGAAAACGTGGTCATCAAGCGCTACGCCTATGCCATTGAATATGATTATGTCGATCCGCGTGAACTTTATCCGACGCTTGAGCTGAAGCGCCTGCCGGGCCTGTTCCTGGCGGGGCAGATCAACGGCACAACGGGTTACGAAGAGGCCGGGGCGCAGGGCCTGATGGCGGGGCTAAACGCCGCGGCGCGTGCCGGCGGTCTGAGCCCGCTGGTGCTGGGTCGCGACGAAGCCTATATCGGCGTGATGATCGACGATCTGGTGACCAAGGGCGTCACCGAACCCTATCGCATGTTCACCAGCCGCGCCGAGTTCCGCCTGAAGCTGCGCGCCGACAATGCCGATCAACGTCTGTCGGATATCGCGCTGAAAATCGGCCTGATGGGCGAACGCCGCAAAGCGCACTGGCTGGAGAAGAAGCAGGCTCTGGCCGCAGCACGCCAACGCGCTGACGAACTTAAGCTGACGCCGAATGAGGCCAATGCTCTGGGCATCCGCGTCAATGCCGACGGGCAAAAACGCAACCTGCTGCAACTCCTGTCCTACGACACCTGCTCGCGGGACAAGCTGGAAACGGTATGGCCAGAGCTTAAAGACTGGTCCGACAGCGTGTTTGAGCAGATCGAAATTGACGCCCTCTATTCGGGCTATCTGGGGCGTCAGGCGGCGGAGATCGACGCCTTCCGTAAGGACGAAAATCTCGCCCTGCCCGAAGACCTCGACTATGCGTTGGTGGGTGGCCTGTCCAACGAGGCCAGGGAAAAGCTGAGCCGCGTCAGACCCCTGACGCTCGGTCAGGCGCGACGCATCGAAGGCATGACTCCGGGCGCGTTGACGGCCCTGTTGTTCCATGTGCGCAACCTGAAAAAGGGCGCGGCCTAATCGCATGACAGAGTTGTTTATGACGCCAGAGGAAATGGCGGCGCATCTGGTGTTTCACGTGAAACAGGCGGCCATTGACGACCTCACGCGCTTTGGACAGGTGCTGGCCGAGCGCAATGAGGTGATGAACCTTGTCGGGCCCGCAACGATCCCGCATTACTGGTCGCGGCACGTCCTCGATTCCGCACAGCTATTGAACCACGCACCTGAGGCCCGAAGCTGGGCAGACCTTGGGGCGGGGGCGGGCTTTCCCGGCGTCGTACTGGCCATACTTCTGAAACACCTGTCCACAGATTCAGGCGAAACACCCACAGACCGGCGGGTGTTTCTCATCGACTCTCTGGCCAAGCGCTGTCGCTTTTTAGGCGAAGTTGTGCGAGACTTGGACTTGCCGGCGACGGTGATCAACGACCGGGCGGAGAATGTCTCGCTTAAGGTCGATGTGGTCACCGCCCGCGCCATGGCCCCTCTGCCGAAGCTGATCGGATTTGCCGAAAGCTTCTTCCGCAAAGGCGCCGAGGGCTGGTTGCTGAAAGGCGAAAACGTCGAGGCGGAAATCGCCGAGGCGCACAAAAACTGGGCTTTTCAGTCAGAACTGTTGACGTCCTTAAGCGACCCCCGTGGTCGCGTCCTGCATATTCGGAGCGTTCGCCGTGCCAGATAGTTTCCCCCCACACCCCATGCCCCGCGTTCTGGCGGTGTCTAACCAGAAGGGTGGGGTGGGCAAGACGACGACGGCGATCAATCTCGGCACCGCTCTGGCCGCCGTCGGTGAGACCGTGCTGATCATCGACATGGACCCGCAGGGTAATGCCTCGACCGGTCTGGGCGTGCCGCGTTCGGCGCGCACCACCACCATCTATGATGTGATCGTCGATCAGCAACCCATTGGGGAATGCGCCGTCAAGACCTCAGTGCCGGGCCTCTACATCATCCCGTCTGACCCCGACCTGTCGGGTGTGGAGATCGAGCTGGGTCAGGCTGACCGCCGTTCCTATCGTCTGCGCGACGCGCTGGAGCATCAGGCGCAGGTCGGTGAGTTGGCCTATTCGTATGTTCTGATCGACTGCCCGCCGTCGCTCAATCTGCTGACCATCAACGCTATGAGCGCCGCCGATGCGGTGCTGGTGCCTTTGCAATGCGAGTTCTTTGCGCTGGAAGGTCTGTCGCAGCTGATGCGGACCATTGATCTGGTCAAGGGCTCGCTCAACCCCAGACTGGAGCTTCAGGGGATTGTGCTGACCATGTTCGACCGCCGCAACGCCCTGTCCGGCCATGTGGCTAAAGACGTGCGTTCGCACTTTGGCGAGAAGGTCTATGAGACGGTCATCCCGCGCAATGTGCGGGTGTCAGAGGCCCCGTCCTTCGGTAAGCCGGCCCTGATCTACGATCTGAAATGCACCGGTTCGCAGGCCTACCTCAAACTGGCCCGCGAAGTCGTTCAACGTGAAAAAGTGCGCCGCGCGGCTGCCTGACCAAGACTGAAGGATACATATGTCTGAGAAACAAAGAGGTCTGGGCCGCGGTCTGTCGGCGCTGC
>NZ_JAIXSV010000175.1 GCF_027484505.1 Asticcacaulis sp. | reverse complement strand
TCCCCATTTTATGGGGAGGTGCCGAGTTTACGAGGCGGAGGGGTATCTTACGGACGGTAATACCCCTCCGTCAGCGTCGCTTCGCTCGCTGCCACCTCCCCACTTCGTAGGGAGGAGAATTTAGAGTACGGATTTTCCCTGCAATAATACGCAAACGGCCCGCCTCCGGGGGGAAGCGGGCCGTGCGAATAACGGGCGGAGGCCTTAGAGGTAGCGGCGCAGCGACCGCGACAGCTCAGTGCCGGTGTCCTTCTTCTTCTTTTGCTGCGGCTGATAGGCGACGCGCGAATGTTCGACGCAGTAGGGGATGCCGTCGGCGGCGCGGCGGCCGCAGAAGGTGAATTCGTCCGACGACGGATCACCAATCGGCCACTTGCACATCTTGGAACCGAGCGTCAGGACCGTAGCGGTGCCCGGACCTTCGATCACCGGCACGGCGGGGACCTGAGCCACAGGGCGCGGTGCGGGCTCAACCGAGACGCGGCGCGGGGCCGGTTGCGGCGCAGGCTTGGCCTGAGCGGCGGGACGCGGCGGCTTGGCGGGCTTATACAGCGGACGGGCCGGTTGCGACGGGGCCGCACGACCCGACAGGCCGAGACGGTGTACCTTACCGATGACGGCATTGCGCGTTACGCCACCCAGGGTCTTGGCGATCTGACTGGCGGAATGGCCTTCCTGCCACAGCTTTTTCAGCGTTTCGACCCGTTCGTCTGTCCAGCTCATGGTCAAGCCTCCGTCCCCTAAATGACGGGCGCACCCGTCAAGCCTCAGCACTAGATATGGATTCGCCGATTACGATAAAACCGGCCTCCCTACCGCTAATCGTAAACAAAAAGTTAAAAACCGCAATATCTAGTGTTTCGCCTGTTGGGGGATGTCCACAGCAATCTATATCTAGTGTTTCGCTGTGGAAAAAGACGGCTTTCCACAGGGGTCATCCACAAATTTTGACGCATCGGCTATTTATCCCCTGCGATTGTTGAGTCGCGCGGCCCCCCTGTGGAACAAATGGCGACGGGTTCGGGTTCGTGTTGACAGGGACGGGCCCGCTGAGGCATTAGAGCGGACGCAGAGGCAGGCCTTGCCGCCTCAGACGCGGGTGTGGCTCAATGGTAGAGCAGCAGCTTCCCAAGCTGAAAGAATTTTCAATAAAATCAATTTATTGAGTGTAAACGGTGGGTAAAACCATGCCTTTACAATCAAAGGCTTGCGCGATCACCGTAAACCCCTTCCGCGTTGAATCTGGCAATTGTGAGACGACCACTACGATGTCAACGTACTGATAAACAATGCTTCTCAAGGGCATGGATCGGCAAACGCTGGCAAACGTGTTCATGCGTTTTCAGGGGTTGCCGGTTCGTGGCGTGTCACTTGCGTGGCACGCTGCGCTTTCACTCTTCGGATTTGAATTTCGTGAAGATGATAGGATACGAAGCTGCTGAGACCGACTCGATACTGAGCGTAATGTCTCCCGGCACGTTCTCAGCCGCGCGCTTGGTAGAACCGTTTTCATCGACAGCTTTGATAATCAGTTGTTCCAGTTGCCCTCGCAGTAAAGTTGCGCCGACCAGCCAACGAGACAGGTGCGCCAAAAATCGTTGAGGACGGCGCCGATTTGCGTCCTCGTTGCCGGAACGACCCCGATGGGGCCAAATCAGAACGAGTAGGGCTCTATGCTCTCAAGAATGAGCTTCCCGCAGCCTCGGTTTGCGACTATCTTAACGCTATTCGAGCGTCGGAAGGGCGCTCAAATGGGAAATGTCGGTTGCCCCCCTATGAATAGCAAAGCTTCCAAAGGAAAATTTATGAGTTTATTTCGGTCGGTGATCGTCGCATGGGTATGCTTAAGCAGCGGCACGACTGTCTTCGCCGAAGTGCGGGGCCTGCCAATTAGTTTGACTTCAGCCACAGCGACACCCGTGCAGGTCAAGTCCCCGCAGCCTGCTGAACATCTGACATGGGCGAAAGTGCCTACTGCACGCGATTTTTTAAGCCAATATCCCGCGAAGGCCAGGAAGGAAAAGGTTGACGGGAATGTTATAGTCGAGTGTGTCATACGGGACATGGCTGGGCATGTGCAATGTCAAGTCGCTTCCGAAGCACCGGAAGGTTACGATTTTGGCAAGGCTACAGTTTGGGTAATGGAGAAAAAAGCGCTTGCAGCGGTAAAGAGCCCTGCTGACATTGGTCGAGTAATCAAACTCCGGCAAGTATGGGTTAGCTAAGCAATATCATTTCAGCCTTTCAGGCATATGGGGTTTATCGGTTGAAAGCTGTTTTCCGCAAAAACTTCGATAGTCACAGTAAGGCTTTTTCGACTATGCGGGTAATCCAGTCTTAAGAGACCTTATCAACTTACCGCCCGAAAAGCGGGTTGCTTTGGCGAAGTGCCACTTCGATAGATACCGGAGAACTTCTTCCCCCCATAGGGACGGGACTTCAAAGCTCTAACCGTAATCTCCGTTAAGGTTTAATCCTTGGTCACCCAGCTATGCGCCCGCAGCATGTCCTGATTGGCTGAGATCGATCGTCTCAAATGACTATGGCCTGGCGCGACAGTATGGCGGAGACACCTCGCGCTGCGGACAACCGTATTTCTACCCTCTGCCGTCTTTTGGAATACGGTCGCCTTCGTTCACGGCTAACCGTCAATGTGGCGAAAGACATCCCCACCGTTTATAAGGGCGGAAACCGGCAAGAGGTGATTTGGGAAAACAAACATCTGGCTGCATTTATCAAAGTCTCGAAGACACCTGTTTCGGACGTAATCCGTCTGGCCGCTCTTACCGGACTGCGGCGAGCCGACCTCGTTGTCTTGCGCTGGTCTGATGTGTTCTCAGACCATATCGAAATCGTAGCCAGCAAAAAGAGCGCCGGTAAGCGGCGGAAGGTTGTGATGCCTATCGTACCGGGATTGCGAGTGCTTCTAGATGAGCTGAGGACAAGGCCACGCAAACCGGGAGTCGAGACGGTGCTCGTTACCAGTGAAGGCACCCAGTGGACTCCCACCGGGCTCAACAGCAGCTTTCATGAAGCTCGCAAAAAGGTTGTTGATGAGAAAACCAAGGCCCCGCTTCTCATTCACACCGATCATGACGGAAAGCAGCACCCGCTGCGTCTGCACGACCTCCGGGGGACATTCGCAACACACCTCATGACGATTCCCGGAGTACGCCTGACTGATCGGGAAATCAGCGAAGTCATGGGCTGGAGTGAGAAACAAGTTGCGGAAATCCGTCGCCGGTATGTTGACGACGCGGCTATCGTTGTGGCACTAGGCAAGCGCTTAGCGAACGTAGGTGTAAACCCTGCTGTAAACTCACAGAGTGCGGCATAGCGCAAAGCCTTATAAAAGCGGGTGTAGCTCAATGGTAGAGCAGCAGCTTCCCAAGCTGAATACGAGGGTTCGATTCCCTTCACCCGCTCCAATCTCCTGAATTCCAAACATAACAGTATCTTAAAGGCCTGCTTTGTGGGTAGGCCGCGTGAACGGCCTTTGCTCAAAGGACGTGCGTTAATGTGTCCGCTTGATATATAGAACTAAGTTCTATATATTGACTCTCGAACGCCAATAGCCGGGGGGGGAATTGTGCGGACGTTCAAAAGCAAAGGGTTTGCGCGATTTGCCCGCAAGGAACGCATCAGCGATGTGCAGCTTGCCAAGGCTATCGCGGATGCCGAAAGCGGGTTGATTGACGCCGACCTTGGCGGTGGCGTTATTAAGCAGCGGATCGCGCGGCCTCATGAAGGCAAATCGGGCGGCTATCGTTCGATTGTCCTCTTTAAGGCGGGAGACAGAGCCTTTTTCGTCCACGGCTTTGCCAAGAACGATCAGGCGAACATAGAGCGTGACGAATTGGACGGGTTCAAGAGACTGGCTCCGGTGCTGCTGGGGGCGACGAACGCGCAGATAGAGATGTTGCTGCGAACGGGTAAGTTTACGGAGATCGAGCCATGACCAGGACCTATAAAAGCGATGTTTCGGCCAGTCTGCATGAACTGGCGAGCGATCTGCATGAGGTCGGCCTGATCGACAAGGCGACCATGCGTCATTTTGACGAAAGTTGCCTGACGCCCATTCATGAGTTTACGGCTGAGGACATCCGCAAGCTGCGCGAGCGCGAGCAGGTCAGTCAGACAATCTTTGCGGCCTATCTGAACGTTTCAAAAGACTCGGTCAGTCAGTGGGAGCGCGGTCAGAAACAACCGGCTGGGCCGTCGTTAAAGCTGTTATCGCTTGTGGAGCGTAAAGGGCTGTCGTCGATCGCGTGATTAATTCCGCACCAGATGGTCATAGACGTGCGTCACCGCGTCGAAGCGCACGCGTGAGGGCTGGCCGGCGAAGGGGGCCGGGGTGAAGTGGGCGGTGGTCAGGCCGGCCTCTATGGGGTCGCTGATCTTGTCCGTATTCCAGCCGATCAGCAGGTGCCCGCCGGGGGTCATGATCGCCGCCAGCGCGTTCAGGGCGCGGATTTGCTGGGCTTCGGAATCGACGCCGTAGCCCAGAACGCCATTGCACACGATGCCGTCAAAACGCAGGTCGGCAAACAGGCTATCGGCGTCGCAGATGTCACCCGTGCGGTGGCGCGTCTTATGGCCAAAGCGGGCGGAGCGCGGATCTATGTCGGTGGTCCACGCTTCGGCGCCGTGCTGCTCCAGAATGCGGTAATAGCCGCGATTATAGCCGCGGCAGCCGACAAACAGCAGACGGCCTTTCAGCGCGGCAAAGGCAGGGAGATAAGCGTCGGTCATCAGCCGCCGGTCGGGCAGGTCGTGAATCTCGGACCGTTTGGATTTGAACAGACTGGCCAGAAAGCCCATGCGCGTGTCTCCGTTTGAAGCGAGACTAGGGTGCTTGGGCGACGGCGTCAAACGGGGGCGCAAAAAGGAGGCTCCACAGATTTCACAGATTGGCGCTTCGCGCCTTTATTCATAAGGGCGAAGGGGTGCCCTTTGACACCCTTAATCTGTATAATCTGTGAAATCTGTGGTTCCTCTTAAGACCCAAACAGCACCTCAGCCGCCGCGAGGTCCTGTGCCGCTTCGCCGACGCTTTTGAAGACGCTGAGGCCCGGTTGCGGCGCAAAGGCCGGGTCGCACAGGTCGCGCAAGGTGCCGCGAACATCCTTAAGCGTAAGGTCGCTCAGATCGCCCGCCGTCGAAAGGGCTGCCGGGGTGTCGATATAGACGGCGGCGCGGCGCAAGGTCTCGGCGTCGGCTTCGCGCATGTCGGGGGTAAAGCCGCCGATCAGCGACACGTGCTGATCGCTGAGGCGGTGGCCTTCGATCCAGGGTGTACGGCTTAAGGTAGCGCAGGCGATCAGGTCGGCCTGCGGGATTTGCGACGCCAGATCTTCGCACACCGAAGCGTCAAACCCGGCCTCCGTCAGGCGCGCCACCAGCGCTTCGGCATGGGCGCGCGTGGGGCTGAAGACCGAGACGCTGTCGATGGCGCGCACCGCACGAAAGGCAAAAGGGATCTCTGACGCTATGCGTCCGGAACCGATCAGCAGCAGGCGGCGCGCATCGGCTTTGGCCAGTCGGTCCATGGCCACGGCGGCCACGGCGGCTGTGCGCCGTGCCGTCAGTTCCTCGCCGTCGATCAGGGCCAGATGCCGGTGCGTTTCGCCGTCAAACACCAGATAGGAGGCCGCCACGCACGGCAGGTGGCGCGCCGCATTGTCGGGCGTTACGTGCACGATCTTGACCCCGCCCAGACGCTCAGACCACGCGGGCATCAGCAGCAGCGAGGCGTCGTGCCCCAGGTCGAAGACCGGCCGTTGCGGCGTCTGCGCCCCGGCCCGCAGTCGCGCCGGCAGCTCGCGCACAAGCCGCTCATAGGGCAGGGCGGCTTTCAGGTCTTCGGCGGTGATCAGACGCATGGGGGTTCCTATCTGTAAGTCGCCGTTTCTTTCAGCAGCCAGTCGCGGAAGGCCTTGAGCGGCGGGTGATTGCCGCGCTCAGCCGGCCAGACGAGGTGGTAGGCTTCGCCCGTGGTGAGCGGGGCATCGAGCGCCGGGACCAGCGCGCCAGAGGCAAACTCTTCTTCGGCCAGAAACTGCGGTAATAGCGCGACGCCAAGGCCGGAACGTGCCACCTGAGCGACGGTGGCGAACTGATCGAACAACATGCCGTGCACGTGGTCGGCGGGCGCGCCGTGCGCCTCCAGCCAGTTTTCCCAGGCGTCGGGGCGCGAGGTGAGGTGCAGCAAAGGCGCCTGACGCAGATCGGCAGGTTCGGCAAAGCCATACTGCGCCTTAAGCTCCGGGGCGCAGGCCGGGATGACCACTTCGGGCCGCAACAGCGCGCTTTCCGCGCCGGGCCAGTCTGGGCGGCCGAAATGGATGGCGGCATCAAGCCCTTCGCTGCGGAAATCGAAGACACCAATGCGCGTAATCAGATTGACCTGAATACCGGAATTTGTGCGCAAAAAATCGGGCAGGCGCGGGGCCAGCCAGCGCGTGCCGAAGGTCGGCAGAATGGCCAGTTTCAGTGTCCCGCCGTGCGGATTGGCGCGCAAGCTGAGCGAGGCCGACGAGATGATTTTCAACGCTTCGCGCACCTCACGCGCATAGGCCTCACCCCCGGCGGTCAGGCGCACCGTCTGGCGTTCGCGGTGGAACAGCTCGACCTCCAACTGGGCCTCCAGCGCGGCGATCTGACGGCTGACGGCGCTCTGGGTGAGGTTCAGTTCACGGGCGGCGGCGGTGACCGAACCGAGCCGCGCCGTGGCCTCAAACGCGGCCAGAAGCGACAGGGACGGGAGGAAGCGGCGAGGTGAGCGCATATTCGATTTCGGAATGAAGTCTTGTCAAAATGGCCCTTGTTGAGGCCGTTCGGGCACGGTACAACCGGTTTTGCCATTACGCAAGAGAATGAACCCTTGGCCCCTGTGCTTGAGCCCCTTACCCACGGACTGTGGGCCGCTACGGCCCCCGCTGCGCCGCATACGGTGGCGCTGAGCGGCGATCTGCGCGCCGATGTGGCGGTGGTGGGGGCGGGCTATACCGGCCTGTCGGCGGCGCTCACCCTGGCCGAAGCCGGGGCAAAGGTGGCGGTGATCGAGGCGCGGGAGATCGGCTTTGGCGGGGCCGGGCGCAATGTCGGGCTGGTCAATGCCGGCATGTGGGTGATGCCCGATGAACTGCCAAACGTGCTCGGTCCGGTGCATGGTGAGCGGCTGTTGCAGGTTCTGGGCAACGGCCCGGCGGAAGTGTTTGCGCGCGTCGATAAACACAATATCGCCTGCGAACTCAGGCGCGAAGGCACGCTGCATTGCGCCGTCGGCGAAGCGGGGGTGCGCGAACTGCGTGACCGGGCGCAACAATGGCAGGCGCGCGGCGCGGATGTAAGTCTGCTCGATGCTGCCGAAACGCGGCGGATGGTCGGCACGGACGCCTATCCGATGGCGCTGCTCGATCGGCGCGCGGGGGTGATTCAGCCGCTGGCCTATGTGCGCGGGCTGGCCACGGCGGCGGTGGCGGCCGGTGTCGATATCCGCAGCGACAGCCCGGTCGAACAAATCGAGGCGGTGGGCGATCAGTGGCGCGTGACGACGCGCGGCGGATCGGTGACCGCGCCCAAGGTGATCATGGCCACCGATGCCTATACCAAAGGTCCGTGGGAGATCATCCGCAAGGAGCAGGTCTATCTGCCCTATTTCAACTGCGCCACCACGCCCTTGCCAGACGATATTTTGCGCCACATTTTGCCGGAAGGGCAGGGGGCCTGGGACACGGCGGAGGTCCTGTCCTCCTTCCGTATGGATGCCGCCGGGCGGCTGGTTTTCGGCAGCGTCGGGGCCTTGCGCGGGCCGGCGCAGGGGGTGCACAGCGGCTGGGGGCAACGCGCCATGACGCGGCTGTTCCCGGCGCTCAAAGGCATCGGTTTCGAGCACGAATGGTATGGCTGGATCGGCATGACCGACGATAACCTGCCGCGTTTTCATCGCTTTGCCGATGGGGTGGTGGGCGTGTCGGGTTATAATGGCCGGGGTATCGCGCCGGGCACGGTGATGGGGCGGATTCTGGCCGAGCACGTGCTGGGTAAGCTGTCCGAAGACGATTTGCCGCTGCCGGTGACAACGCCGCAAGAGGCGAAGCACCGGGCGGCCAAAGAGGTTTATTACGAGGCCGGTGCTGCGGTGCTGCACGCGGTGGAACACAGGTTTTAGGCATCCGCGCCTGATGCACGGGCGGATGAAAAGGGAAGACAGATGAGCGCAGATACACGTATTTTGCTGGAGTCTCTGGGCGTTACCGGCGGCCACACGGGCGGGACGTTGAAGGTCCATTCGCCCAATACCGGCGAACTGATCGGTGAGGTGGTGGAAACCCCGGTCGATGAGGCGAAGGCGCGTATCGACGCCGCGCACGAAGCGTTCCTCCAATGGCGTCTGATCCCCGCACCCAAGCGCGGCGAGCTGGTGCGTCTGTTCGGCGAAGAACTGCGCGCACACAAGGCGGCGCTGGGCAAGCTGGTGTCGATTGAGGCCGGTAAGGTCACGTCCGAAGGCCTCGGCGAAGTGCAGGAAATGATCGACATTTGCGACTTCGCGGTCGGTTTGTCGCGGCAACTGTACGGCCTGACCATCGCCACGGAGCGCGCCGAACACCGCATGATGGAAACCTGGCATCCGCTGGGTGTGGTCGGCATCATCTCGGCCTTCAACTTCCCGGTCGCCGTGTGGGCGTGGAACGCCTGTCTGGCGCTGGTCTGCGGCGACGCCATTGTGTGGAAGCCGTCCGAAAAGACGCCCCTGACGGCGCTGGCCACCCATGCCCTGTTTGATCGCGCCGTGGCCGCCTATAAGGCCGCGGGTCATGCCGTGCCCGAAGGCCTGTCGGCCCTGCTGATCGGTGGTAAAGAGATCGGCGAAGCGCTGGTCGAGCATGAAAAGGTGCCGCTGGTTTCGGCCACCGGTTCGACCGCCATGGGACGCGCCGTGGGGCCGAAGCTGGCTGCGCGTTTTGCGCGCGCCCTGCTGGAGTTGGGGGGCAATAATGCCGCCATTATCGCGCCGTCGGCGGACCTTGATCTTTCCTTACGCGGTGTGGCCTTTGCGGCCATGGGCACGGCGGGTCAGCGCTGCACGACCCTGCGTCGTTTGTTCGTGCATGAGAGCCTCTACGACACCTTCGTGCCGCGCCTGAAGCAGGCCTATGCCTCGGTGAAGGTGGGGCACCCGCTGGAAGAGGGCACGCTGATCGGGCCACTGATTGACGCGCACGCCTTTGGTTTGTTTGAAAAAGCGCTGGACGAAGCGCGCAGTGTCGGCGGTCAGGTCACCGGCGGGGCGCGCGTCGATGTGAATGGCAAGGACAGCTATTATGTGCGTCCGGCGATCGTCGAAATGGACGCTCATGCCGGGCCGGTGCTGCGTGAAACCTTTGCGCCAATTCTCTATATCATGAAGTATGGAAATATAGAAGACGCCATCGCGATGCAGAACGCCGTGGGGGCGGGTCTGTCGTCTTCCATCTTCACCAATGACATCCGCGAAGCTGAGCTGTTTGTCTCCGCCGCCGGTTCGGATTGCGGTATCGCCAATGTCAATATCGGGCCGTCGGGCGCGGAAATCGGCGGGGCCTTTGGCGGCGAAAAAGAAACCGGCGGCGGGCGCGAATCCGGCTCGGATTCGTGGAAGGCCTATATGCGTCGCGCCACCAACACCATCAACTATGGCCGCAGCCTGCCTCTGGCCCAGGGGGTGAAATTCGATGTCTAGGTTCGACTGGTCCGATCCGTTCTTGCTGGATGCGCAACTATCCGACGAAGAGCGGATGATCCGCGACGCGGCGCACGACTATGCGCAGTCGCAGCTTTTGCCGCGCGTGCTGAAAGCCTATGCCGAGGAGCAGACCGACCCGGCCATTTTCCGCGAAATGGGTGAACGCGGCCTCCTGGGCGCGACCCTGCCGGAAACCTATGGCGGGGCCGGGGCCTCCTACGTCGCCTATGGGCTGATTGCGCGCGAAGTCGAGCGCGTGGATTCTGGCTATCGGTCGATGATGAGCGTGCAATCCTCGCTGGTCATGTATCCGATCCATGCCTATGGCTCGGAAGCGCAGCGGCAGAAATACCTGCCGAAGCTGGCCTCTGGCGAATGGATCGGCTGCTTCGGCCTGACCGAGCCGGATGCCGGTTCCGACCCGGCGTCTATGCGCACGACCGCGCGCCAGACCGACGGCGGCTATGTGCTCAATGGCGCCAAGATGTGGATTTCCAACTCGCCGATTGCCGATGTGTTTGTCGTGTGGGCCAAGCTCGATGGCGTCATTCGCGGCTTCGTGCTGGACAAGGGGATGGCGGGTCTCAGCGCGCCGAAAATCCACGGTAAGCTCAGTTTGCGTGCCTCCATCACCGGCGAAATCGTGATGGATAATGTCGAGGTTTCCGAGGACGCTTTGCTGCCGAATGTTGAGGGGCTGAAAGGGCCATTTGGTTGTCTGAACCGCGCGCGTTACGGCATCAGTTGGGGCGTAATGGGGGCGGCCGAAGATTGCTGGCACCGGGCGCGGCAATACGGCCTCGACCGGCAGCAGTTCGGGCGGCCTCTGGCGCAGACGCAACTGTTCCAGAAGAAGCTGGCTGACATGCAGACCGAGATCACGCTGGGGCTTCAGGCGTCCTTACGCGTTGGGCAATTGTTCGATGCCGGGCAGGTGCAGCCGGAAATGATCAGCCTGATCAAGCGCAACAATTGCGGCAAGGCGCTCGATATTGCGCGCATGGCCCGCGACATGCACGGCGGTAACGGGATACACGAAGAATACCACGTCATGCGTCATGCGCAGAACCTGGAGACGGTCAATACCTATGAGGGCACGCACGATGTGCACGCCCTGATCCTCGGCCGGGCGCAGACGGGTTTGCAGGCGTTTTTTTAACCTCACTAAAAAGTTGCCCTGCGGGTACTTTTTAGTGGTTCATATCGACGAACCAAAGCTCGGGGCGGCCCTTCGCTTTGGTTCGGCATTCTGGGTTTTTTGATCGGTTATGTGTATGGCTTTGGTTAAGACACCCCCCTCCGGTTCTGCCTTCGGCAGCCCGGTTTCCCCCCGCACAGGTGCAGGGGGATATAATCCATATTTATACCTCCCCGCTGGCGGGGAGGGGGACCGCGAGCGAAGCGAGGGGTGGTGGGGTGGAACCTCGGAGGCGATGCGATGAAACCCCTTTCCGGCCTGAAAGTCCTCGAACTGGCGCGCATACTGGCCGGGCCGTGGGCCGGTCAGATTCTGGCCGATCTGGGCGCCACGGTCGTCAAGGTCGAACGCCCCGGCAGCGGTGACGATACGCGCGGCTGGGGCCCGCCCTTTATCGGGGATGCAGCGGCCTATTTCCACGCCTGCAACCGCGGAAAGACCTCACTGGTCATCGACATGACCACGCCTGAGGGGCAGGCGACCATCCGCGATCTGGCGGCGCAGTCCGACGTGCTGATCGAGAATTTCAAGGTCGGCGGTTTGCGCCAATACGGCCTCGATTTCGACCGCCTGAAAGCCGTCAATCCGCGCCTGATCTACGTGTCGATCACCGGCTTCGGGCAGGACGGCCCCTATGCGCAACGCGCCGGCTATGACTACATTCTTCAGGGTATGTCGGGCCTGATGGACATTACCGGCGACCCGGACGGCGAGCCGCAAAAGGTGGGCGTGGCGGTGGTTGATCTGTTCACCGGCGTCTATACCTCAACCGCGGTGCTGGCGGCCTTGCGGCAGCGCGACGCGACGGGGGAGGGCTGTCATATCGACATGGCCCTGTTCGATGTGGCCACGTCTATGCTGGCCAATCAGGCGATGAACTATCTGGCGTCGGGCGTATCACCGACGCGGCTGGGTAATGCGCATCCGAATATTGCGCCCTATCAGGTCTTTGCGGTGAAGGACGGCCACGTCATCGTGGCGGTGGGCAATGACCAGCAGTTTTTGCGTTTTTGCGAGGGGCTGGAGGCGGATTACGTGGCGCAAAATCCGGCCTATGCGACCAATGCCGGACGGGTGGCGGCGCGGCACCAACTTGTGGCCGAGCTGGAGCCGTTTTTGCGCAACAGGACGCGCGCAGAGCTTCTGACGGCGCTGGAAAAGGCGGGTGTTCCGGCAGGGCCGATCAACCGTATCGAAGACGTGTTCAACGACCCTCAGATCGTGCATCGCGGGATGCGTATTGAAATCGACGGCGTGCCGGGCGTCGCTTCGCCCATCGTGATCGACGGCGTGCGGATGACGGCAGAAACGGCGTCACCGAAACTTGAGGACAAAGCATGAGAACCGGCGGACAGATACTGGTTGATCAACTGAAGCGCAATGGCGTGGAGCGCCTGACCTGCGTGCCGGGGGAGTCGTATCTGGCGGCGCTGGATGCGATGTACGATGCCGATATCGACGTGCTGATCTGCCGTCACGAAGGCGGGGCGGCGATGATGGCCGAAGCCTATGGCAAGCTGACCGGGCGTCCTGGCATCTGCTTTGTGACGCGCGGGCCGGGGGCGACCAATGCGGCGCACGGCGTGCATATTGCGCAGCATGACTCGACGCCGATGATCCTGTTTGTCGGGCAGGTCGAACGCGCTTTCTTAGGCCGTGGGGCGTTTCAGGAACTGGATTACGTGGCGGCCTTTGGCGGCATCGCCAAATGGGTGGTGGAAATTTCCGACCCCAAACGCATCCCTGAAATCGTCGCCCGCGCCTTTCGCGTGGCCATGCAGGGCCGCCCCGGTCCGGTGGTCATTTCGCTGCCCGAAGATATACTGACCGAGGGGGTCGAGGTCGCCGATGCGCCGCCGGTCGAGGCCGTGGAGGCCGCACCGACACGCGCGGATATGGGGGCGTTTGCGCAGGCCGTACAGGCGGCGGCGCGCCCGCTGATGATACTGGGCGGATCGCGCTGGACGACGGAAGGTTGCGCGGCGGTGGCCGATTTTGCCGCGCGCTACGACATCCCCGTGGCGACCGAGTTTCGCCGCACGGCGCTGTTTCCGGCGCACCACCCCTGCTACGCGGGCGATCTCGGCTTCGGGCAGAATCCGGCCCTGTCGCAGCGGGTGAAGGACGCCGATCTGCTGATTCTGCTGGGCGCGCGCATGGCCGAAGTGCCATCGAATGGCTATACGCTGATCGGCACACAAAAGCTGGTGCACGTCTTCCCGCAGGCCGAAGAAATCGGGCGGGTCTATCCACCCGCCTTGGGGATCGTCAGCACGCCGGATCAGTTTGCGAGGGCCTTGTCGTGGCTTGACGAAGCGCCATCGCCGCAGATCATCAGAGGCGCCGTGGCGCATCAGGACTGGTTGAAATGGACGACCACGCCTTTGCCGATACCCGGCGATTTTCAGTATGGCGAGGTGATGGTGTGGCTGCGGGAGCACCTGCCGCCGGAGACCATCATCACCAATGGGGCAGGCAATTACGCCATCTGGGTGCACCGCTACTGGCGGCACGAGCGGCCCTTTACACAGGTCGCGCCGACCTCGGGCAGCGTCGGCTATTCGGTCCCGGCCGGTATTATGGCCAAGCGTCAGTGCCCGGATGCGCCGGTGGTCACCTTTGCCGGTGACGGCTGTTTCCTGATGAATGGCAATGAGTTCGCCACCGCCGTGCAATACGACATCCCGCTGATCATTATCGTCATCGACAATGGCATGTGGGGCACGATCCGTATGCATCAGGAACGCGAATATCCGCACCGCCCGATCGGGACGGAGCTGAAGAATCCGGACTTTGCCGCCTACGCCAAAGCCTTTGGCGGGCATGGCGAAACCGTGCGGACCACGGCGGAGTTTGCC
This sequence comes from Asticcacaulis sp., assembly GCF_027484505.1. Classification (GTDB taxonomy): domain Bacteria; phylum Pseudomonadota; class Alphaproteobacteria; order Caulobacterales; family Caulobacteraceae; genus Asticcacaulis. The sequence goes on along the minus strand of NZ_JAIXSV010000175.1, from coordinate 7,436 downwards.
CCGGCCTTTGAACGGGCACGCGCGTCGGGCAAACCGGCCATCCTGCACTGCCTGATCGACCCGCAGGCCATCACGCCTGCGAAAACCCTGGATCAGGTGTCGCGCGGCGAGTAAAACCGCGCCATGCACAGACTGTTTATCGGGATCGAACCGCCGCCCGCCCTCAAGACGCAACTGCTCGGCCTGATGGGCGGGGTCACTGGCGCGCGCTGGCAAAGCGCGGCACAACTGCACCTGACTCTGCGCTTTGTGGGTGAGGTCGATCGCCATCAGGCCAACGCCATTGCCGAGGCTCTGGCCGATCTGCACCATCCGGCGTTCGCCCTGTCGCTGGCCGGTGTGGGCACGTTCGAGCGCAAGGGGCAGGTCCATACGCTGTGGGCCGGGGTTACGCCGTTCGAGCCGGTGCACGTGCTGCACAAGAAGGTCGATCAGGTGCTGGTCCGCACGGGTATGTTGCCGGAGACGCGGGCCTTTCAGCCGCATATCACACTGGCGCGATTGAGCGGTCGCGTAGGGACGCTTTCGCACTTTCTCGATGCCAATGAGGGGCTGGCCAGTGAACCGTTTGGGGTGGATACGGTGTGTTTGTACGAGAGCGTGCTGACCAGCGAAGGCAGTGTCTACACCGTGGTGGAACGGTATTCTCTATAACCTCCTCCCCATGCTCCGCATAGGGAGGAGAATCAGACCGACGGCGACGGTTCGCGTTTCAGGCGGCGCAGGCAGAAGGTCGAGCGGGTGTGGCGGATGCCGGGGAATTTCAGCAGCTTCTTGCGCAGGAACTGCTCATAGCCCTCCGTGCCATCGACCGCCGCGATCAGCACATAGTCGTATTCGCCGGTCGTCAGATAGGCGTCGGTCACTTCGGGCAGGTTCAGCACGTAGCGCGAAAAGGCTTCGATGCGCTCATCGTCGTGCGACTCGATATTGATTTCGACGATCACCGTATCGGGTTTGCCGACCTGTTCCGGATCGAGCAAAGCGACATAGCCGGTGATGACGCCATTTTCTTCCATCCGTTTGATGCGCGACCAGCAGGGGGTGGGTGACAGGCCCACCTGATCGGCGATTTCCTGCGTCGTCAGGCGACAATTGCTGCGCAGCAATCGCAGGATTTTGCGGTCGGTATCGTCAAGGCCACGGCCTTCAGAACTGCGTGACATGGGCATTCCACCTGTAGCAGGCATCCCATTCTGCGGCGAAGCGTCGCAACGGAATGTCATTTTGTCTATGCCTTCAATAGCACGAAATTCGAAAATTCATTCTCCTGATTTCGTGTCATCCTGCAAAAAAATTCCGTCAAACGAGAATTTGTTAGCAGGAGCGAGGATGCCAAAGGTAACGGCTGAGGTAAGTCTAAGCGACAAGTACGTCCTCGAAGAGGGCCGCGCCTTTATGAGCGGGGTTCAGGCGCTGGTGCGGTTGCCGTTGATGATCGCGCGGCGCGACCGGCGGTCCGGCCTCAACACAGCGGGCTTTATTTCCGGCTATCGCGGCTCACCACTGGGCAATTACGATCAGCAATTGCAGCAGGCCAAATCCCTGCTCGATCCGCTGAACATCGTCGTGCAACCGGCCATCAACGAAGACCTGGGGGCCACCGCCGTGTGGGGCACGCAGCACGTGCCTTTGTTCGAAGGGGCGCGTTACGATGGCGTCTTCGGAATCTGGTATGGTAAGGGGCCGGGCGTGGACCGCTCAGGCGACGTGCTCAAACACGCCAATATGGCCGGGACGACGCCGCTGGGCGGTGTGCTGGCCGTGGTCGGTGACGACCATGCCTGCAAGTCCTCGACCCTGCCCAATCAGTCGGAACTGGCCTTTATCGACGCCGAAATCCCGGTGCTCAGCCCGGCCACCATCGCTGAGGTTTTGGAATACGGCGTCAAGGGTATCGCCCTGTCGCGCTTCTATGGCGGCTGGGTGGCGCTGAAGACGATCTCCGACCTGATGGACGCGTCGGCCGCCGTCGATCTCAGCGACCGTTTCGACACGCGCGATCCGGTGATCGACCTGCCGGCCGACGGGCTACATATCCGCGCCAAGGATACCCCCGCCGAAAAGGAAGCGCGTCACCGTCATTACCGCCTGCCTGCGGCCTCGGCCTTTGCGCGGCTCAACGGGTTCGACACGGTGATCTGGCCCCAGTCGCGTCCGCGCATCGGTATCGCCACAGCCGGTAAGGCCTTCACGCAGGTGATGGAGGCGCTCGACCTGCTCGGTATCACCGAGGCCGAAGCGCGCGACATTGGGCTCAGCGTGTGGAAGGTCGGCATGGTCTGGCCGCTGGATGCGCAGGGTGCACGCGCCTTTGCCGGGGGGCTTGAAAAGCTGCTGGTGGTCGAGGAGCGGCGCGAAGTGATCGAGCCGCAACTGCGCTCGGCGCTCTATGCCCTGCCCGATGGCCGCCGCCCGCTGATCCTCGGCAAACGGGGCTTAAGCGGTGAGCCGCTGATCTCCGATGTGCTTGAGCTTGATACTTTGCAGGTGGCGCTGGCGCTCTACGACCTGTTGCCGGAATCCGCCCGCAATGCGCAGCGGCATGAGCGCGCCGAGGGCTTCCGCGCCTGTCTGACGACGAAGGACACGCTGAAGCCCGACCATATCCGCGCGCCGTTTTTTTGCGCCGGATGCCCGCACAATGGATCGACCGTCGTGCCCGAAGGGTCGCGCGGTCTGGCCGGGATCGGCTGTCACTACATGGCGACCTTCATGCCGCGCCGCACCGATATCTGCACCCATATGGGCGGCGAAGGCGTGACCTGGATGGGGCAGTCGCCCTTCACCGACGAAGGCCATGTCTTCACCAATCTGGGCGACGGCACCTACTTCCATTCGGGGCTTCTGGCCATCCGTCAGGCCATCGCCGCCGGGGTCAATATCACCTATAAGATCCTCTATAACGACGTGGTGGCCATGACCGGCGGGCAGTCGGTCGATGGGCAACTGACCCCCGTCAAGGTGGCCCAGCAGGTGCGCGCCGAAGGGGTGGAGCGCATCGCGCTGGTGTCCAATGATCCGGAGCGCTGGGAAGGCGAAATGCCGTCGGGGACGACCTATGCCCACCGCGACGACCTTGAGGCCGTGCAGAAAGACCTGCGCACGCATAAGGGGGTGTCGGTGCTGATCTATGATCAGGCCTGTGCCACCGAACTGCGCCGTCGCCGCAAACGCGGCACGGCCCCCAAACCCGCCGCGCGTATCTTTATCAATCCGGCGGTGTGCGAAGGCTGCGGCGATTGTCAGGCCAAGTCGAACTGCGTGGCCATCAACCCGCTGGAAACCGAGTTGGGGCGCAAGCGCGAAATCGACCAGTCGGCGTGCAATATCGACACGGCCTGCGTCAAAGGCTTCTGCCCGTCCTTCGTGGCGGTCGAAGGGGCGGCGCTGAAAAAAGCCGCCGCACCGGACATCACGCCGTTGATCGCCGACCTTCCCGAACTGACGCCGCCGCCGGCCACGGCGCGGCCGGTCAATATCCTGCTGGCCGGTATCGGCGGTCTGGGTGTCACCTCGCTGTCGGCCATGCTGGGGATGGCGGCGCATATCGACGGCTGCGAAGTGACGGTGGCCGATCAGACGGGTCTGGCGCAGCGCGGTGGCGGCGTCGATGCCCATGTGCGCATCGTGGCGCAAGGCCAGCGCTTGCCCGCGCCGCGCATCAGCGCCGGAGAAGCCGATGTGCTGCTGGCCGCCGACATGGTGCAGGCCACCGGCAAGACGGCCCTGCCTCTGGTAAGCCCGGACCGCACCCTGAGCTTTGTCAATTCGGCCCTGACCTCGACGGCGGCCTTCACGCTGAACCGCGATGTGGTGTTCGATAAGGGTGGCCTGATGGGACGCTTACGCAAGGCGTCCAAACGCTGTGAGCCGCTGGATGCCGGGGGCGTGGCGCGGCGTCTGCTGGGCGATGCCGTCTATGGCCATATGATCCTTTTGGGGGCCGCCTGGCAGGCCGGGGCTGTGCCGCTGAGCCGTCAGGCGATTGAACGCGCCATAGACCTCAACGGGGCTGAAAAAGCCAATAACCATAAGGCCTTTGCGCTGGGTCGTGCGCTCTATCTGGGCCGCATTGCGCCACCGAAGGCCGACGCGCCGTTCGATGTCGAAACCTTTATCACGCGGCGCATCGCCGACCTGACCGCCTATCAGGACGCGGCTTACGCGGCGCAGTATCACGCTTTGGTCGAGACGGTGCGCAAGGCCGGGTCGCCCGCCCTGCTGGAGGCCGTGGCGCGCAATGCCTTTAAGCTGATGGCTTATAAGGACGAATACGAGGTGGCACGCCTGTACAGCGACCCGGTCTTCCGTCAGCGCCTCGATAGTCAATTCGATAATTCGAGAAAATTAGCAGTTTACCTCGCCCCGCCGCTGCTGGCGCGCAAGGACCCGGTGACCGGGGAACCGCGTAAGATGAAGTTCGGCGGCTGGGTCTTCACCGTCTTTGGCGTGCTGAAAGGGCTGAAAGGCTTGCGCGGCAGCGTCTTCGATCCGTTCGGCCATACGCAGGAGCGGCGCATGGAACGCCGCCTGCGCGACGACTATCTGCGCCTGATTCCGGAACTGCTGGCCAAGCTGACGCCGCAAACGCTGGAGCCCATTGTGGCCCTGGCCCGCCTGCCCGAAGACATCCGTGGTTTTGGCCACGTCAAGGCCGCTTCGGTCGCAGCCGCCGAGGCGCGCAAGGCCGCGCTTCTGACGCAAATCGACGCGGTGAAACCCGTCCCTAATCCCCTCTCACAAAAGGAACCCGCCCATGTTTGATACGCCTTCATATGACGCGCACGAAAAGGTCGTCGATGTCAACGATCCCGAAACCGGCCTGCGCGCCATCATCGCGGTCCATTCGACGGCGCGGGGACCGGCGGCGGGCGGTTGCCGTCTGTGGACCTATGACGATGCGGCGGCGGCGCGTACCGATGCGCTGCGCCTGTCGCGCGGCATGAGCTACAAGAACGCTATGGCGGAACTGCCTTTTGGCGGCGGCAAGGCGGTCATCATGGGCCCGGTCGCACCGGAAAACCGCGAGCAGATCTTCACCGCCTTCGGTCGCGCCGTCGAAGCTCTGGGCGGGCAGTACATCACCGCCGAAGACGTCGGTGTCGGCGTGTCGGACATGATGGTCGTGGCGCGTCAGACGAAGTACGTCTCCGGTCTGGCCACAGAGGGTTCGGTGGGCGGTGACCCGTCGCCGTTTACGGCGCGCGGCGTGGCCATCGGCATCGAAGCCGCGGTCAAGGCGCGTCTGGGGCGCGACGACCTTCAGGGCGTGCGCGTGGCGGTGCAGGGTCTGGGCCATGTCGGCGGTTATCTGTGTCAGGAACTGCACGAACGCGGCGCCAAGCTGATCGTGGCGGACATTCACACCGCGCGCGTCGTCGAAATGGTCGAACGCTTCGGCGCGGAAATGGGTAATGTTGGGGATATCCTGCTGAGCGATGCCGACGTGATTGCGCCCTGCGCGCTGGGGTCCATCATCACCCCTGACGTGGCGGAACGCATGACCGCTGCCGTGGTTGCCGGGGCCGCCAATAACCAGTTGTCGGTGCCCGAAGTGGGCGCGGTTCTGGCCCGTCGCGGCATCCTCTACGCGCCGGACTATGTGATCAATGCCGGTGGCATTATCGCCGTATCGGCGGAATATAATGGCGGCGTCGATCGCGCCGGTATTGACGCGCAGATCGAAGCCATCGGCCCGCGTCTCGGCGACATCTTCGCCCGTGCGCAGGCCGAAAAGCGCCTGACCGGCGACGTGGCCGACACGCTGGCCAGAGCGAAAATGGTGCGGGGGTAACGCCCAAAGCGCCTCCCCTGATTTGGCTTCGCCGAACTTCGTTTCAGGGGAGGGTGGCCTGAAAGGCCGGGTGGGGTTAAAGCCGTAGAATTTAACCCCACCGTCAGTCTCGCTTTGCTCGCTTGCCACCTCCCCTAAATTAGGGGAGGTGCGTTTTGTACGGTTCCCAATCCGCTGATTCCGTGGTTATCTGACAAAAAATGCTGCACCCACAGAGGTGCAGCAAAATGCACAGGAAAACGCGAAAGGAAGGCCTATGGACGCGCTCGGTGTTGAGGAAAAACCCGTTCTGGCTCAGGTGGAAAACGGCGTCGGGCGACTGACGCTCAACCGGCCGCAGGCGCTCAATGCCCTGACCACCGCCATGTGCCGAGACATGGCGCACACCCTCAGCCAATGGGCCACGGATGACCGCGTGCGCTACGTCGTTCTTGACCACAACGGACGTGCCTTTTGCGCCGGAGGCGATGTGCGCGCGGCGGCCCGCTCAGGCCGCGGTGACGGCGAAGCGGCGCGCGACTTCTTCCGCACCGAATACCGTCTCAACACCCTGATCAAACGCTTCCCAAAGCCCTTTGTCGCCCTGATCGACGGCGTGACCATGGGCGGCGGCGTGGGCATCAGCGTCCACGGGTCGCACCGCGTCTCGAACGAAAACACGCTGTTTGCCATGCCCGAAACCGGCATCGGCCTGTTCCCCGATGTGGGTGGCGGCTGGTTCCTTCCTCGTATGACGGGAGAAACCGGCACCTGGCTGGCCCTGACCGGTGAGCGGCTGAAAGGGGCCGATGTGCGCGCGGCGGGGATCAGCACGCACCACGTGGCCGCTTCTGACCTGCCCGCTTTGAAGGCGGAACTTCTGGCGGGCCCGGAGCGCCATCCGAAAAGTGGGAACCGGTTTTCGGATTCAATGGCGCGACCAAATGAATTCATCGACAATATCCTGCACCGTTATGACCGGCCGGTGGGTGAGCCGTCCTATACGGAGCATCTGGAGGCCATCAACCGCATCTTCGGCAAGGCGACGCTGGCCGATATCGCCATTGCACTGAAACTCGAGGACTCCGACTGGGCGCAGCATCAGGGCGAGGTGCTGGCCACGCGCTCGCCCTTCTCGATGAGCGTGACGCTGCGCCATCTGCGCGAAGGCCGCCGGCTGGAGACCTTTGAACAGGTGATGGAGATGGAGTTCCGCATCGCCTCGCGCCTCTGCCAGAGCCACGACTTCCTTGAGGGCGTGCGCGCCGTGCTGGAGGACAAGGACCATTCGCCGCACTGGCTGCCGCAATCCATCGGTTGCGTCAGCGCCCACAGCGTCGAGGCCCTGTTTCAGCCCCTGCCGCGCGAGCTTTATGACTAACGCCGCTTAAGCCTGTTTCTTACCGGAACCTTTACATCTGAGGCCACACCATGACCACCTAAAGCTAAGTCGGGGATGACTATGCGGGCAGTGGTTTTATCCGTTCTGGTGTCGGCGCTGTTTGCGGGCGCAGGCGTGGCGGACGAGAAGATTCAGCGGTTGGATGCCAGCGCCGAAGCGGCGGTTGACGCCCTCCTGACATCGCCTTCGCCGCAGGCCGGGACCACCGGCATGACCTATCGCCGCGTCAATACGGTGGTCAAGGCCCCGGATCTCAGC
>NZ_JAIXSV010000221.1 GCF_027484505.1 Asticcacaulis sp. | reverse complement strand
TAAAGGCGCGATAGGGAATGTGTTCAGGCGCGGGGCTTGAGGGAGGCGACGTCCTGCGGCGTATTGAGGTTGCGCAAGGTCAGACCCGGCGGGACCGGGAGTTCGACGCAGCCCACCTGCCGCAGCAGGGCGCGCAACGATGGCGGGCGCGCGGCGGTGGTCACACACTCTTTGGCAGCCGTAAGGACCGCCGGGTTCAGGCGCAGGGCAAAGGGCAGGGGCTGCCCTTCAAAGCAGGCGCCTATCCCCTTGTGCGCGGCCAGCAGACGCAGGGTGTCGGGCGACAGTTCGGGCATATCGACGGGCACACACAGGACCTGATCCACATCCGCGCCGACCTGTGTCAGGGCCGCCAGTACGCCGCCCGCCGGGCCGCTGTCCACGACAGGATCGGCCAGCCCACCGGGCAGGTCAGGCCGTCCGCTGTAGAGGATATGCGCTGCCCCCGCCGCCGTCAGGGTGTTGGCGGCGACCTCCAGCCACGTCCGGCCCTCGAAAATCAGGCCGGCCTTGTCCACGCCCATACGGCGCGATTTCCCCCCACAAAGAACAATACCGGCAAGGGACATGTGGTCTGACCTCAAAACGTTTCTCTAATTCACCTCTTCCCACACCAGCACCGTGCCGTCCTTGCGGTCGGGATCGGCACCGGGCCAGTCGGCGGCGTAGGGCTCACCGGTGCGCACGTCAAGGCCGAGATAGCGGTGCGTGCGCAGCGACATCAGCATGAACTGTTTGCGCAGCATGTCCTGCCACTGGAACAGGCTGTCCGGCGTTTCCGTCTTCATCAGCCGCACGTCCGACGACAGACCCAGCCCGACAACGGTCAGGAAGCCGCTGCCGTCCATGGCCTCCAGCGCCACGCGCCCCTGCCCGCGATCGTGGACGCGGAAGCGCGCGCCGGGGCCGGCGGCCTCTTTCGAGCCGTTGGCGGCGAAGTGCAGCATACCGTGCGGATTGGCCCACATCGGCTGATCATTGGCGACGTTGCGGATGGTCACGATCTTGCCTGTCGGGAGGTTCTGCGAGCGGTCGGCCAAAGGCTCATCGACGCGGAAATCGTCGAAATCCGCCTGCCCGCCCAACATGCCTTTTTCGTTAAAGGCAAACAGGGCGAAGCGCACCCCCTGAAAGGTGCGCAACTGATAGGCGGTGCGTACCTCACCGCCGATGGGCGTGAAGGTCTGGCCGTCGATGGAATAGCTGAACTGCGACAGTTCGCTGTCGTAATTGCCGCTGACGCGCAACTGCACGCGCGGTCCCGGCAGGGCCGCCTCGATGGTTTTGTTGGCCAGTTGATCGTAGAAACGCAGGCGATAGGCCTGACCGTCGCGCACCACGCCCAGCCAGTAGTAGGGGATGTTGAGCAGGCCCAGACCGGCCACATCGCCGTCTTTCAGCCCTTTGGCATCCAGCGTCGTCGTCGCCGTCGATTCCGGCCCGATCACGCGCTGGGTCAGGCTGTTGCGCGCCAGCAGGAAGTGCGGGGCGGGCAGGCTGTGCAGGCGCAGATAGCCGCGCCGTTCCGACAACGACCATTTTGTGTCGTCCGGCACGTGGTTCCATTGCCAGATGGCTTGGGGCTTCGGGCCGGAGAAGTCGTCATTGCGCTGATAGGTCGGCGTCGGGGCGACGGAGGCTCCCGTGGCGGGTTTCAGCCAGGTGCGCGCGCTGCGCCCCAGATTGCCGGGCAGGCCGAAATAGGGCCAGCCGTCCTGCCAGGTGACGGGCGACAGGAAGGTGGTGCGCCCCATCGACTTCACATCCATCATCGAAAAGCCCCACCAGTCGCCATTGGGCAGTTCGACCAGCCCGCCCTGATGCAAGGGATCGGCCCCAAAGGCATTGCCGCCCGGCGGGGGCGGCGAAACGCTGATTTTGTCGCCGGGGGCGGGCAGGCTGCGGCCAATGCCTTGGGTGCGCCAGCCGAACTGCGTACCCATGGTCTCCCGCGCGCTAATCGTCACCGTCTCATAGGGGCCGAAGGGGCTGTCGGCGCGTGCCGCCTGCATCCGCCCGACCGGCGCGTAGTTGGCGCTGATGATGTAGTACCTGCCCTTGATCTTGTAGAAATGGTGGCCTTCGCCCATGGCGTTACCGGCCGGGATGATCACCCGTTCGCTACCTTCCACGACGCCACTGAGATCGGGTTTCAGTTCGACCAGCCGCACCTCGTCATAGCTATAGACGGCGTAGATCTTACCATCGTCGTCGAACAGCACCGACAGGTCGTGAATCTTACTGTTCAGCGATTTATGCGTCCACGGCCCGGCGGGATTGGTCGCCGTGAACACCTGTATCCCGTAACCGTTGATATTGGAGAAGATGTAGAAGGTGCCGTTGTGATAACGCAGCGCCGGGGCCCAGATGCCGGCCCCATAGGCGTCCTTGCCGCCTTCGAAGCGGTATTCCGGCCCCATGTCCAGACGGTCCAGCGCGTAGCCCAGCAGCCGCCAGTTCACCAGATCCTTCGAATGCAGCACCGGCAGGCCGGGCATGGTGTGCATGGTGGTGCCCGTCATGTAGTAGTCGTCACCGACACGGATAATGTCCGGATCGGAAAATTCGTCATTAAACAACGGGTTGGTGAAGGTGCCATTGCCATTGTCCGGCGTCCAGGTTGTCGCTGCCGTGGGTTTGGGCAGGACCTGAGCGGGCGGGGTCTGCGCCGCCGCAGACAGGCTGAAAAGAGCGAACAGCGCCGTCAGCGCAAGGCCGGGCAGGGGGCGGGCGGGCATGAGGCGTTTCCTGTTATCCGTGTTTCGGCGCACTATAATTGTCTGGGTTATCCGGTCAATCGCGCTTCGCCTCTCCCTTGCGCGGGCGCTTGATCGTGTCCGCAAAAACCAAAACGTGACCCAATCCGCCGATTGACAGAGGCGACGAAACCGTGATTTGTTAGCGTTAACATAAAAGCAAGCTTCGTGCAGGGATACCCATGCCTAATCCTCTTCCGACACGCCGCCACGTGCTGGCGGGCCTGAGCGCTGCCGCCCTGCCGGCGATGGCTTCCGCCCCTGCTTTTGCCGCCAGCGGGCCTTCGCTGCGGGCACTGGCCGCCGACAAGGGCATCCTGTTCGGTTCGGCACTCAGTGCGGGCACCCTGGAACCGGCCTATCTGGACATACTGAAGACCGAATGCGGCGTGATCGTGCCGGAGAACGAATTCAAGGTCTATGTCATCGCCACCCAGCCGGATCGCTATAACTTCGCGCCCGGTGATACGATTGCCGGCTTTGCGCGCGACAACGGCATGAAACTGCGCGGGCACACCCTGTTGTGGAACAAGGTCGAGTTCATGCCGAAGTGGCTGCTGAATATCGACTTTGGCTCCAACCCGGCGCGCGAGGCCGAACGCTATCTGCGCGACTATATCAAACGCGTTTGTACCCATTACGGCGATCAGGTGTTTTCCTGGGACGTGGTCAACGAAACCATCGACCCTCAAACCGGCGACATCCGCGACACGCCGTTCACGAAGGCGCTGGGCTTCGACTGCATCCGGATCGCCTTTGAGGCGGCGCGCGAATACGCCCCGAAGGCGCAGCTGGTCTATAACGACTACATGTCGTGGGAGCGTGGCAACGAGACGCACCGCAAGGGCGTGCTCAAACTGCTGGAAACCCTGCGGGCGAAAAACGTTCCGATTGATGGCTTCGGCATCCAGAGCCATATCGGCAATGACGGCCACATCAGGGAAGCGCAGCACGAGCAGTGGCGCGCCTTTATCGATGCGGCTGTGGGCATGGATTACAAGCTGCTGATCACCGAATTCGACGTCAATGACAAGGACCTGCCGACCGACACCGCCGTGCGCGACGCCGGGGTGGCTGCGGCGGCGAAGGACTATCTCGACCTGATGTTCTCTTACAAGCAACTGGATCAGTTCCTGTGCTGGGGCATGAGCGATAACCATAGCTGGCTTCAGGGCTGGACGCCGCGCACCGACAAGACGCCGCAGCGCCCGACCCCCTATGACGCCCAGTACCGCCCCAAGCCCCTGCGTGAGGCCATTGCCGCCGCCTTGAAGGCCGCCCCGAAACGATAGGAGACGACGATGCGATATCTGGCTGCCCTCTCCGCCGCCCTGTCTGTGGGCTTGTCTTTACCGGCTGTGGCCGAGCCCGCGCGCTTTGAGCGCTTCACCTATGAGGGCCGCTCTCAGGAGCAGGCCAGGGCAGGGTCGGGGGAATATCTCAACCCCATCCTGTCGGGCTATTATCCCGACCCATCGGTGACGCGCGTCGGCGACGACTATTACCTCGTCAACTCGTCCTTTGCGCACTTTCCCGGCCTGCCCATCTTCCATTCAAAGGATCTGGTGAACTGGACGCAGATCGCCAATGCGATCAGCCGCCCGGAACAGCTCAATTTTGATGGCCTGAGGGTGTCGCGCGGGGTCTTCGCGCCGGATATCTCCTATCACGATGGCCTGTTCTACATCGTCAACACCTGCGTGGATTGCAAAGGCAATTTCGTCATCACGGCCAAAGACCCGAAGGGGCCGTGGTCGGACCCGGTGTGGTTCGATTTCGAAGGCATCGACCCGTCGATCTTCTGGGATGCGGACGGCAAGGCCTATATCGTCAATAATGGCGCGCCGAACGAGACGCCGCGCTATGACGGCCACCGCGCCATCTGGGTGCAGGAGTTTGATTACAAGGCGCTGAAACTGGTCGGTGAGCGCACCCAGATCGTCAATGGCGGCGTCGATATCAGCAAGAAACCCATCTGGATCGAAGGGCCGCATATCCTGCGCAAGGACGGTTTTTACTATCTGACGGCGGCCGAAGGCGGCACGGGCGATCAGCATTCGCAGGTGGTGCTGCGCGCCAAAAGCGTGCGCGGGCCGTTTGTCCCCTATGACAAGAACCCGATCCTCAGCCAGCGCATGCTGGACCCGGCGCGCAAAAACCCCGTGACCTCCGCCGGTCATGCCAAGCTGGTGCAGACCCAGACGGGCGAATGGTGGGCGACCTTCCTCGCCACGCGGCCCTATGGCCCGGACCTGTACAATATCGGGCGTGAAACCTTCCTGTTGCCCGTGACGTGGAAGGACGGCTGGCCGGTCATTTTGGAAGACGGCAAGGCGATTCCCTTCACGGGCAAAAAGCCCAACCTGCCGACGCAGCCCGCCCCAACGCAGCCGGTTACCGGCGATTTCGGCTTTAGCGAAGAGTTTGACGGTAAGAGCCTGCCCCTGTCGTGGATCGGTGTGCGCACGCCGCACACGCCCGTCTATCGGCTGGACAAGGGGGCGTTGGTGCTCAATGCGGGTGCGGCGCTCGGCGACCTCAAAGGGACGCCCGCCTTTATCGCTCACCGTCAGCAGCACCACGTGGCCACCGTCTCCACCACGCTCCGCTATAGCCCGGAAAAAGAAGGCGACCGCGCCGGGCTGGCGGCCATGCAAAACGATGACGCCTGGCTGTTCTTCGGCCTGACGCGCATCGACGGCAAGCCGCAGATCGCGCTCTATAGCCGTGAAAATGCTAACGGGGACAAGCTGATCGCCGCAGCCCCGCTGACGGCGCGCGATGTCACCCTGACCCTGCGCCTTGATGGCGGGCGTCTAACGGCCGACTACACAGCGGACGGTCAGACACGCACCCTGAGCCGCGATGTCGATATCACCTTCCTTTCGACGCGCAAGGCGGGGGGCTTTGTCGGCACCCTGATCGGGCCCTATGCCTATGAGGCGAAATGATGCTGAAACGGATCGGGCATCTGCGCTGGTGGATCATCGCTCTGGTGATGCTGGGCACCATTATCAACTACCTGACGCGCAGCACGCTGAGCGTCGCCGCCACCACCCTGACGCAGGAACTGAGCCTGACGCCGCAGCAATACAGCTACATCACCAGCGCCTTCCAGCTGGGCATCATGATGCAGCCGATCGCCGGTTACATCCTCGACCTGATCCGTCTGCGTATCGGCTTTGCCCTGTTTGCCACGGCGTGGGGGATTATCACCATTGCCCACAGTCTCGCTGGCAACTGGCAGGGGCTGGCCATGCTGCGCGGGCTGCTGGGTTTTGCCGAAGGGGTGGCGCATCCGGGCGGCTTAAAAGTCGTCGCCGAATGGTTCCCGGCCAAGGAGCGCGGTCTGGCGGGCGGCATTTATAATATCGGGGCGTCGTTCGGCTCGATGCTGGCCCCGCCTTTGGTGGTGTGGGCCATCCTCTATTACGACTGGCGTGCGGCCTTTGTGATTACCGGCATTATCGCACTGGTCTGGGTCGTCCTGTGGCTCCTCTTCTATCAGTCGCCGGACAAGCATAAGGCCATTTCCGACGGCGAGCGCACCTATATCCGCGACGGTCAGGAGCGCCATCTGGAGGCCACGGCGGCCCGCCCGTCGCCGCTGAAGATTCTGGGGCAGCGCAACTTCTGGGGCATTGCCCTGCCGCGTTTTCTGGCCGACCCGACCTGGGGGACGCTGACCTTCTGGATGCCTCTGTATCTGGCGACGGCGCGCGGTTTTGACCTGAAAGAGATTGCTCTGTTTGCGTGGCTGCCTTTCGTCTTTGCCGATATTGGCTGCCTGTTCGGCCCGGCTGTGGTGTTGTGGCTGCAAAAGCGCGGCATCGGCCTGATCGACGCGCGTCGCTGGGTGTTTACGCTGGGCGCGGTGCTGATGACCGGCATCATGTTTGTGGGCTGGGTCAAAAGCCCCTTCGTCGCCATAGGCTTGCTCTGTCTGGGGGCCTTCGCGCACCAGACCCTGTCGGTGACCGTGATCACCCTGTCGTCGGACCTGTTCCGCAAAAACGAGGTGGGCACGGTGACCGGCATGGCCGGAACCTTCGCCAATCTGGGGGTGCTGCTGTTCTCGCTGGCCATCGGCGCGCTGGTCAGCACCATCGGCTATGAGCCGTTCTTTGTGATACTGGGTCTGCTCGACCTGATTGCCGCCGTGGTGCTGTGGACGCTGGTGCGTGCACCGAAGGCTGAACCGGAGCCCGCAACGTGATCCGTAACCCTATCGTGCCGGGCTTTAATCCCGACCCGTCCATCGTGCGCGTCGGCGACGACTACTACATCGCCACCTCGACCTTTGAGTGGTATCCGGGCGTGCAGATCCACCATTCGCGCGACCTGATCCACTGGCGGCTGATCACGCGGCCCCTGCGGCGTCCGGCGCAGCTCGATATGCGGGGCGCGCCGGACAGCTGCGGCGTCTGGGCCCCGTGCCTGACCTGGGATAACGGCCTGTTTTACCTGATCTATACCGATGTGAAGCGCTATGGCCGCACCACGGTCGGCGGAGCCAGCGGCGCGTCCTTGCGTGATTTCCACAACTATCTGGTCACCTGTCCCACCATCGACGGCGAATGGTCCGACCCCATCTATCTCAACAGCAGCGGCTTCGATCCGTCGCTGTTCCACGACGATGACGGGCGCAAATATCTGGTCAACATGCTGTGGGATCACAGGCCGGGCCGGGTGCGATTCGCTGGCATCGTGCTGCAAGAGTATGACCCGGTAGCGCGGGGTCTGACCGGTGAGCGTCAGGTGATTTTCGAAAGCACGTCGCTCGGTATGGCCGAAGGCCCGCACCTCTATAAGCGCGACGGCTGGTACTACCTGATCACGGCGGAGGGCGGCACGGGCTGGAACCACGCGGTGACGATGGCGCGGTCGCGGACCCTCACCGGGCCGTATGAGTTGCACCCCGAAACGCATATTCTCTCCAGTCGCCTGCGCCCGGACAGTCCGCTTCAGCGCGCCGGTCATGGCGATCTGGTCGAAGCGCGCGACGGCACGCCGATGCTGGTCTATCTCTGCGGCCGGCCCCTGCCTAATCGCGGGCGTTGCGTCCTGGGGCGCGAGACGGCCATCCAGCCGATGCGCTGGGACGCGGACGGCTGGCTGCGCACGCTGGACGGGCAGGGCCTGCCCCTGCTGATCGCCGAAAGCCCGGAACCGGTCAGGGAGACTTTTGAGGCTACCCCGGTGGATTTCAACGGCCCCGACCTGCCCATAGACTTCCAGTGGCTGCGCTCCCCCTATCCGGAGAGACTGTTCAGCCTCAGCGACCGGCCTGGACATCTGCGACTCTATGGCCGCGAAACCCTGGGCAGCCTGTTCGAGCAGGCGCTGGTGGCGCGCCGTCAGCAGGCCTTCTGCTATTCGGTGGAAACCGTCCTCGACTATCAGCCGCGCCATTATCAGCAGGCGGCCGGGCTGGTCTGCTACTATAATGGCAGCAAGTATCACTATCTGCACGTCACCCACGACGAACAGGCCGGGCGGCACGTGCGCGTGATGTCGGCCCTGCCGGACTCGACGACCAGCGACGCCTTCAGCGCCCTCTTTCCCGTCGCCGATGGCCCGATCCATCTGCGCGCCGAGGTCGATTATGAGCGCCTGCGCTTTGCTTTCCGGCTGGCGACAGACGCCGACTGGACGTGGATCGACGGGCATTTCGACGCCAGCCTCCTGTCGGACGAAGCCACAGTGCCGGGGGCCCCGAACTTTACCGGGGCCTTTGTCGGCATGGCCTGTCAGGACACGTCGGGCGAAGGGCTACCCGCCGATTTCGCCACGTTCGATTATCGGGAACGCGACTTTATCGCAGAGATTGGCTGAAAAAGCGCACCACCTCGGCATTAAAGGCGTCGTGGAAGGCGGCGCGATCAAAGCCCGCCCGGCTCTTACAGATGTGCGGGGCCAGATTGACGTCCACGCACGGGGCGAGGAAATCGAAGTGCCCGGCATTGGGGACCGCGTGAAACTCCGCCGGCTGCGGCAGGGCCTGACGCACGGCATCGGCATAGTCGGGCGCGGGCAGAATCTCATCGGCATCGGCGCGCCACAATTGCACGGGGAGGCTTAGGTCCTTCAGGCCCTCAGTAAAGGTGAAACCCAGCGCCGGGGCCGCCACGACCAGCGCCTTGAGGCGCGTATCGGAGGGCATTGAGGGGGCGGGAATGGCGGTTGTCGGGCGCGGGTGGCTGGCGATCATCTGACAATCGAAATAGGCCGGATGCGCCTGACAATGGGGGATCAGGCGCGCAAAGTCCGGACGCCCCCCGGCAGCGGCCAGAACGGTAAAGCCGCCTGCCGAAAAGCCGAAGGCGCCGATGCGTTGCGGGTCGATGACGCCACGCTCCGGCGCGTCGTTCAGCATATAGGTGATGAGCTGGCTGAGCGCCTTTGGGCGGTCTTCGATCTGCGTGGCGCGGCTGTTGTCCTGCCAGTTGTCGCCCAGGTGAGTGAGCGCCGCCACGACGAAGCCCGCTTTCGCCAGAGCCACGGCCGTATCGACGTGACCGGAAAAGCTTCCGCCCGTGCCGTGCGACATGACGATCAACGGATACTTGCCGGGCAGGGGCGTGGCATTGGCCACGACCTCATGGCTATAAAGCCCCAGCCTTTGGCGGGCGGGCGTGCCGGCGGCGGGAAACCATATGCCGACCTCAACGCCCTCAGCCGTGATGGTCTTGCGGAACCCGACCTGCGGGGTGTCGGTCGGGGCCTCAGCATGGGCGACCACACCAAGGGCCGCGAACAGACTGAAGAGAGCGAAGAATAGGCGACAGCGCATGAGAAACCTCCGTTTGATCCGTCCGCTCTAACCGCCTTATGCAGCGCGTAAAGCCGTCATTCGCCAATGGGCAAACGGGTTCGCGGTCCGGCGATTGGGCACTCTGGCGGTGCGTGGCGCAGGCGGCTATAGTGCGCCAAACCGCCCTGATCCGAGGCCCAATGCCGACATCGCTTTCCACCCGTTTGATCCGCCTGAGCCGTAATCCCGTCGCGCAATGGGCCGCCGTGGCCAGTGTCGCCGGGCTGATACTGGGGGTGCTGGGGCCGTTCGGCAGCTATCTGAATACGGGTCTGGAAAAGCGGATCGCCTATTGGGTCGTGTCGATGCTGGTGGGGGCGGCGCTGTTCGGGGGCACCTTGCGGGCGGTCAAGCGTGTCGCCCCCGGAGGCGGAATAAAAAGCCTCAGTTTGCTGGCCGTCGCCCTTGGGCTCGTCAGCGTGTTGCAGGCGTTTCTGACGCGCACGGCGGCCTTCTGGCTGTGGCCGGAGCTGCATCGCTTCGACCTGTCGCCGGTCCTGTGGTACGGTCAGACCTTGCTGATCGGCGGGCTGATGTTTGCCGTGGTGTGGGCGCTTCAGCGCCGTGCGGCCTCGCGCCCCGTTCTCGCAGAGACGGAGCCGCCCGCCGCCCTGCCCAAAGACGTGCTGGCCCTTCAGATGGAAGACCACTATGTCCGCGTCCACACGCCCACAGGCGCGCAACTGATGCTGATGCCCCTGCATCAGGCGATTGCCCAGCTGGAGACCGAAGGGCTGCGGACGCACCGTTCATGGTGGGTGGCGCGTCATGCGGTGAAAACCATCGAAGGCACGCCGCGCGCCATGCGTTTGCACCTGACCAATGGCCTCACCGCGCCGGTCGCCCGCTCGGCGGTGGTGCACCTGCGTCAGGCCGGCTGGCTTGAACCTGCCGGCGGGTGAGTAAGGGCCTATCGCCGATAAGCCCCTCTTCGCCGGGCACTGCCTATGGATTCACAAACTCGCCCGTCTTGCCGCTTTTGGCGGCGTCTTCGGCCAGAACCACATCCTTGTGATCCACCACCCCGTCCGTGTTGCGGTCATGCAGGTCGAACATGCGCAGACCCGAAGCCAGGTGTTCCGCCTGACTGATGGTGCCGTTTTTGTCAGTGTCGAGGACGCCGAAACGCACCTTGGCCTGACGCATCTGGCGCTGTTGTTCCTCAAGGCGCTTTTCGGGGTCGCCGATGCGGCTGAGTCTGGCCATCAGGCGGCCTTCGTATTCGCCGATATATTCGGCTTCGCTCAAGACTCCGTCCTCATTGAAGTCGGCCTTGCGAAATTCGATGGCGCGACCGGCCTTGAATTCCTCAAGCGACACCTTGCCGTCGCCATTGAGGTCCTGTTCCTCGATAAAGGTCGAAGTGGAGTGTGAGGCGGCCCATGCCGGGGCCGAGACCGTCAGAAGTGCGACAATAAAAAGAGACTTTTTCATCTGGGTATCCTTATAGAACAGGTTATTGGGGGAGGACTTCGAGGGTGAGGGTGGCGGTGTGGCTGAGCCACAGGTTTGCCTGCCCCTCAGCGGGGCGGCGCACGCGCACCTGAAGGAGGTAGAGGCCGGCGGTCTTCGGCGTGAAGGTGACCTCGCCCGCCTCATTGGACCGTAGCGTCTGTTCCCCGACCTTGGGCGTGGCATAGGTCTGGCCGTCAGTGATAATCGTGACGCTTTGACCCGACAGGCCCTTACCGTTTTCACGCACGCGCACGGTAAAGGGTTCGCCGGCATAGGCGTCATAGGGCGCGGTTACGGGGAAGAGTTCGACGCCGTCGCTGCGGAAATCGGGACGGCTGGGGCGGCCATGCGTCACATAGACATCGGCGCGGGTCAGGCTTTGCACGTCGATGACGGTTTCACCGGATCGGGCGGCATTGGGGCCTTCGAGAAAGTGCACCTCACCGTCGCGGATGACGCCCCTGGCCACGCGGCCCTTACGCACGCCGGACGAGATCAGATAGGTGCCTTCGGCCTTCAGTGGCGCTTCGAGGAATACCGCGTCTTTCAGCGTCGCCGCCGGGGGGAGGGGGGTGTCGGTCCCGTCCGGGGCGATGATGTGGAAGGCGTCCGACTTCATGGCCACGTCGGGGCGCAGATCGCCGTCCGAGAAGGCGGCTTCGACCGTTACGTGGTCGCGCGGTGCCGGGACCGTAAAGGCCGCGGGCTTGAGATAGGGCGAATGCGCCATGGCGGGAGAAGTCAATAAACCAAAGAAAAGCAAAGGGGTAATGCCGATAAAGCGATAGGCGGTCATGTCGTGTGATCCCATAAATGAGCTCTGTGGCTCGAAAGACATAAATCCAATAATGAGAATCATTATTATTTGCAAGTGGCTTGACGCGGTGTCGCGCCAGGGTGTAGTCGGCGAGTCAATGAGAATTATTCGCAATAATGGGCATGGAGCCCATGACGAATCTCAGCCGATTTTTTTGAAAGGAAGTATGGGGATGTCACTCAAATCATACCGTCTGCCGGCCGTCAGCGCACTGGCGCTCAACGCCCTGATTCTGTCTGCCGCGCCGGTGCTGGCGCAGGAGGCGGACAAGACAACCGACGCCACCACTCAGTTGTCGCTGGGGCGCATCGTTGTCTCGGCAGGCAAGGAAAAGGTCGCCACCGATACGCCGCAATCGGTGACGGTGCTCGATCAGGAAGACCTTGAAAACGCGCAGGCCGGTACGGTGGGCGAACTGCTGGAAGGCGTGGCCGGGGTCGATGCGGCCGGGGGCGTTTCATCGCTGGGGCAGGGGCTGAACATCCGCGGCATGGGCACCGCCCTGTCGGAATCGGACAGCCGCGTGGTCTTCACGGTCGATGGCGTCACCAAGTTTTTTGAGGGCTATCGCATGGGCAGCCTGTTCACCGATACCGAGCTGTATAAGCGCGTTGAGGTGCTGCGCGGGCCGTCCTCTTCGACCGTCTATGGCTCCGGCGCGCTGGCCGGAACGGTCAACTTCACCACCAAGGACGCGTCGGATTTTCTCAGGGGTGATGATCGTTTCGCGGTGCGTCTGAAAGGCGGCTACGACAGCAACAGCGAGGGCACGCTGCTGTCGGCGACTCTGGCGGCCAAGCCGGTGCAGAACCTCGACGTCCTGCTGGTTGCCAACAAGCGCGACTTCGGCAACTACACCGATGGCAATGGCAAGATCGTCAACCCGTCGCAGGCGGCGGGCGAGTCGGTTCTGCTCAAGAGCCGCTACTATATTGGCGGCGACCGCAAACACAGCGTCTGGGCCTCGGCGCAGAAGTGGAGCGACGATTCGTGGCAGATCTATGATCAGCAGGCGGCCTTTACGACCAGCCAGGTGCGCCGCAAGACCGACGACACCAACTATGTGATCGGTTACGACAACGCCTTTGACGGCAATGACTGGCTGGACCTGAAGGCGCAGATCGCCTTCGATGAATCGAAGACCGATCAGCGCGACAACCAGTTTTCGCCCACCGCGCTCGGTTTTACGTCGCAGTACAGCTACAAGACCGTGCAGGCGAAGGTGGAGAACGTCTCGACCTTTACCACCGGTCCCGTCGAGCACTTCCTGACCGTTGGCGTGCAGACCTATCATCAGGAGCGCCGCAACCCGCGTTATAGTGCGACGGGTAGCCTGACCAACGGGGCGACCACCCACCCCGAAGGAGATATGAACCGCGTCAGCCTGTACGTGCAGGACGAAATCCTGATCGGCGAGAAGCTGACCCTTATTCCGGGTCTGCGGTATGACAAGTCGAAGCTGAAGCCGGGGGCGGGCACCTATGTGGTGGGCACGACCGGCGTACCGTCCTCAGTCGAACTGGACGCCACCTCGCCCAAGCTGGCGGTGCTCTATGCGGTGACGGATCAGGTCAAACTGTTCGGTTCGCTGTCGCATACCGAGCGCCTGCCCGTGCTGGACGAAATCTATACGCGCGGTGCGGCCCAGACCATCAGCCTCAACCTTAAGCCAGAAGAGTCGGAAAACCGCGAAGTGGGGGCCAGCTATTCGAAGCGCGGTCTGTTCTCCAAAGGTGACGGTCTGAACCTCAAACTGACCGTGTTCCAGAACGACATCAAGAACCTGGTCACCCGCACCTCGACCACGGCTTCGGCCTACACCAATGTCGGCGAAGCGCGCTACGAAGGGGCTGAGCTTGAGGCCGAATACGCCTCACGCCGCGTCTTCGGGCGCGCGGCGTGGTCCACCGTCAACGGCTATAATAAGCTGACCAATATCGCGTTTAACACCATCCCGGCGGAACAACTGAACCTGACGGCGGGCTGGGTCTTTCCGGAACAGGGGGTAACGCTCGGCTGGAAAGGCGATATCGCCGACAAACAGTACAGCTATAACGCCACCACCGGAGCTATTTCGGCCACCAGCAAATCCTACACGGTGCATAACCTGTTTGCCACCTATCGCCCGGTGTCCGGCCCGCTGGCCGGGATCGAAGCGCGTCTGAACTGGGACAATATCTTCGACACCTATTATCAGCCGCACCTCAGCTATCTGCCCGCTGCGGGTCAGACCTTCCGCCTGAGCCTCGCCCGGACGTTCTGAGGCCATCGGTGACGAGCCATAGTCAAAAAAGTCTGGCTGTGGGGGCCTCCGTTCTGGTGAACGGGGGCTTCCTGCTGGCCGTGGCGGGGTTGGCGCCTAAGCCGACGCCCCCCCCGGTCGAAATGCCGGCGTTCGAGGTGTCACTGGAGAGGCGCCCGTCCGTGGCGAAGACGGCACCGCCTACGGCAGAGATACAGGCGTCCGCCTCTGCGGATATCAAACCTTCTGAAAAGCCTGTGCACACAGCGGTTTCGACGCCACAGCCGTCGTCTTCGCCGGCACAGGTCGAAGTGTCGCCCTCGGCGCAGGCGGCCTCGCCCTCGGGTCGGACGGAGCCCGTCGCAGCCACGCCGTCGGCGGGCGCGCCTGCGGTTGCGGCCCCTAGCGCCCCCCCTCCAGCAGCCGGTGCGCCGCGTCAGAGCGCGGGGCAAGGCCAGCCCCCAGCGGCCTATGCCGCCCGTCTTCGCCACCATATCGAACAGTTCAAAATCTACCCGCCGCACGCCAAACGCCGTCGCATCGAAGGCGAAGTCGTCCTCAGCTTTCAGATGGATCGCCAAGGGCGGGTCCTGACGTCGCGGATCGAGCGCGGATCGGGCTCAGCGGACATTGACCGCGCCGCACTGACCATGCTGGCCGACGCCCAGCCCCTGCCACGCCCACCGGATTCAGTGGCGGGTGAAGTCTTGTCTCTGAGCTTTACGACGCGCTTCAGTCTTGCCGATTGAGAAGATGTTTGGGGCGAAAGGACGTCAGGAGGACGCCGAATACCCCGGTCGCGGCGGTGACTCCCCTAAAGGTGCAGGCGACAGACGCGCGATCAGGGCGTCTATGCGCAATGGGCGAGAGAAGAGGTAGCCCTGCATGGCGTGCACGCCGGCGGCCTTGAGGTGTTGATGCTGTCTGGGGGTTTCGACCCCTTCGGCCACCACCTGCATCCCGAAGGCGCGGCGGGGCGGCGGTCGGGGCGTCTGCCTGACGCGGCAGCCGCACATGGAATGACGTCCCCTTGCCCTGTTCGCTGCTGACGGCGATGGCCCCGTGCATGGCCTCGACCAGCCGTTTGGCGATCGACAGGCCCAGCCCCGTGCCGCCGAAGCGCCGCGTCGTGGTCTGGTCTTCCTGCGTGAAGGCACCGAACACGCTGTCTAGCTTGTCCGCCACAATGCCGATGCCGGTATCGCTGACCACCAGCCGCCAGTGGTCAGGATGACGGTCGGGCAACAGTTTCAGCTTCACACGTCCGCGTTCGGTAAATTTAACGGCGTTGGAGACCAGATTGGCGATGACCTGCCCCAGCCGCACCGTATCGGCGGGCACCAGGCGCGGCGCGTCCGGATGCACAAAAGCCACCAGTTCCAGCCCCTTGTCGCGCGCCCGGTCGTGGAACAGGGCCACCACCTCGTCGATCAGGTCCACCACATCGACTTCGCTGATTTCGACGTCCATGCGCCCGGCCTCGATCTTGGAGAAGTCGAGAATGTCGTTGATAACCGAAAGCAAATTGCGCCCGGAACGCACAATGGTGTCGGCGTGACGGCGCGCCTTGGGCGGCAAGGGCTCGCTGGCCAGCAGTTCAGCCATCACCATCACCCCGTTCATCGGCGTGCGGATTTCATGGCTCATGGTCGCCAGAAACTCGGATTTCGCGGCATTGGCGGCGTTGGCGTTGTCGCGGGCCAGACGGCAGGCAAGGTCACCGGTATCACGCGACCCCAGGCGGGCGAGGGGGCCATGACCATTGGCGACCCCTTCACCACGCTGGACCTGAAACCGCCCTATACCTATATCGGTTTGCCGCTTCAGGTTAATGTGTTGAACACGCAGTCGGTTACCCTGCCGCCGGGGGTGCATTGCGGACTGCTGACCATCGGCGGCTCCGGCCGCGTCCACCTCCTGCCCGGTGAACATTATTTTATGTCCAAGGTTCAGATGTCGAATATGGCCCAGCTACCGGGGACGACGTGGTGCTAATCTTTGGCGGCGGCGACAAGATTGATATTGCCGATAAGGGCGAGGTGCGCCTGACGGCGCGCAAATCGGGCCGCTTCGCCGGCTTCCTGATGGCGACGTCGCGCGACAATACGGAAACCTTTACGATTAAATCTGATCGCGTCAGCCAGCTTCTGGGGACCATCTATATCCCCAATGCGACACTTGAGCTCGAAACCGCGGGTCGCGTGGCACAGGATTCGGCGTGGAGCGTGATCGTGGCGCGCACCGTCACCCTGCGCAAGGACCCGATACTAGTCATCAACAAAAACTATGCCGGTTCCGGCGTGCCCGTCCCCGAAGGCGTCGGGCCGAACCGCTCCATGCCGGCGTTGACGCAATGAGGGAGCCGCCATGAGCTATTTTGTCACCTTCGAAGCGGCGCGCGTTCTGGTGGTCGATGACGACCCTATCCTGCGGGAATTTGCTCTGACACATCTGGCGACGCCAGAGGTCAGCGTTGAGGTGGCCGAAGACGGCGCCGAGGCCTGGACCAGGATGGGCCGCAGTACCTATGACATCGTGCTGCTTGATCTCGACATGCCGCGCATGGATGGTTTTGAGCTTCTGGGGCTCATGCGCGCCGATCCGGTCCATCGGCATGTGCCGGTTGTGGTGGCGACGGGGCACGAGGACATGGTCGCGGTGGACAAGGCCTTTGCCAATGGCGCGACGTCGTTTGTCATCAAGCCGCTGAACTGGCGGCTGGTGTCGCATCAGTTGTCCTACGTTCTGAAAAGTGCGCGCGAAGAAGCGGCGGTGCGACAAACCCTGCGCACCCTTCAGGATCACAACCGTTTGCGCGACGAAGCGGTGACGCTGGCGCTGGCGAATCTGGAACAGTCAGGTCAGGCACTCAAAGCCATGCTGGCGCGCCCGGAAGAGGTCGAGCTTACTGAAGCCCAGACGGAGGCCGAACGTATTGTCCGCCTGTGTGAAGCCCTTACTCAGGCCGCCCGCCTGCCCTGATACCGAACGGAAGCCAGCGGTCGCTCACCTTCGCCGCGCCGTAAACGCCTTTAGTAAGCGCGGGTGCCGAGCCGTAAGTGCCGGGACTTGCTCGGTATCTCATGTTGTCTAACCGAGTCTCAGAGAGACGTGGACAGCCACAGAAATGCCATGCCGTGTTTCCTTTGGCTGGCTTGGATCAATCTCATAGTCTATTACCCTGGGACAACCTGAAAATCGGCACACCAGGGATGTGCTGCCGACTGGCTATCAAGGCAGAAATAGGGCGATGAGTGCGGCCGGTGAGGGCGAAAATGATTGAAGAAAAAGAGATAAAAAGCCCAAATAGTTCGTTCCGTTTTTCCGTTGCACCCATGATGGACTGGACGGACCGGCATTGTCGGGCCTTTCACCGGACCCTGACGAAGGGGGCGCTGCTCTATACCGAGATGGTCACCTCGCGGGCGATCATCAATGGCGACCGTCAGAAGTTGCTGGGCTTTTCCGAGGTCGAGCATCCGGTGGCGTTGCAACTGGGGGGCTCAGAGCCGGACGAACTGGCGGCCTGCGCGAAGATCGCCGAAGACTGGGGCTATGATGAGGTCAATCTCAACTGCGGCTGTCCGTCCGATCGCGTGCAGTCGGGGTCGTTCGGGGCCTGCCTGATGCGTGAACCGCAGCTTGTCGCCGACTGTATGCAGGCCATGGGCGAGGGGACCCGGCTACCGGTCACCGTCAAATGCCGCATCGGCGTCGATGATCAGGACGAAGAGACGGCCCTGTTTGCGCTCGTGGAGGCCTGCCGCCAGGCGGGGGTGCGCAGCTTTATCGTCCATGCGCGCAAGGCCTGGCTTAAAGGCCTGTCGCCCAAGGAAAACCGCGACATCCCACCGCTCAATTACGAACTGGTCTATGCCTTAAAGCGCGCCTATCCGGATTTGACCATCTCGATCAATGGCGGGATCGGCACGCTGGATGAGGCCGAAGCGCATCTGAAACACGTCGATGGCGTCATGCTGGGGCGCGCCGCCTATCATGAGCCGGCCCTGCTGGGGCAGGTGGACCGGCGCCTTTTTGGCGGGGAGGCCGATGTCGGGCCGTTCGAGGCGCTGGAGGCTTATCGCCCCTATATGGAGGCGCAATTGGCGGCGGGCGTGCATCTGCCGGCCATTACGCGGCACATGCTGGGGCTGATGCACGGCCTGCCCGGTGCGCGGGCCTTCCGGCGCATCCTGACCGTGGAGTCGATCCGCCCGGGCGCGGGTATAGAGGTGCTGGATCAGGCCATCGAGGCGGTGCGCGACGCTATGGCCGCGTCACAGGCGCGGCGTGAGGCCTATGAGGCCAGCCTTACGGACGCAGGATAAGGCTGCCCTGCGTGGCCTCAAAGCGGCTGAGGCGGCCCAGATAGCTCATGCCCAGTAGCGAAGTGGACAGGCCTTCGCGGATAACCAGGGCCTCGACATCGTCCATCTGGCTCTGGCCGATCTGCACACGGTCGATGACGACGCGGGCGGCCTGCGTCTTGCCGCTGGCGGTGGTGACGTCCTGATCGTAGGTGAGGGTGTTCAGATTGATGCCCAGACGGCGGGCATCCTGCGGCGTCAGGGCGACCACAGAGGCCCCTGTATCGACGAGAAACTTGACAGTGGTACTATTGACCCGGGCCTCAGCCCAGTAATGGCCGTCGGCCGCCTTGGGGATGGCGGTGACGCCACCGATGGTGCTGGGGGCGGAGACGCTGTGCGTTTGAGATGTCTGGACTACGGTCGCGGTTTCATCGCCTCTGGAGGTAAAGCCTTCGTGCCGTACCACCAGCAGGCCTGTGGCCACGGCGCTGGTGATAGCGCACCCCAGAATAAACGCAGATCTCAGCATAACGAAACCACCACCACCGCTTTCGGGCTGCCCATGCCGGGCCACCGGTCTTTTCCGGTTGATCGCAGTCTATGCGGATAAGGTTTTTTTATCGTGAATCGGCGAAAATGGGGCGTGTTCGGACGAAATGATGTAAGAAATTGAAATTTCTAATCTAAAAATAATTAATAAAAGCAGATTATTATGTAATTCATAATTCAATTTTTACTCCGGTTACGGAATGTTTGTTGCGTGTTTTTTGGGTTTGTGGCACATTGATATCCGACGCGACGACGGCTGAGAGAGGTGAGAGTCCCCTGAGAGTTTGCGACGCGTCTTCTTGTTCATCTTGTCATGAAAAAGGAGGCGCATTGTGATGAACGACAATGAAAAGAAACAACACGCTATGACTTCGTTCGCCCTGTTCGGCGGAGTCTTTCTGGGGCAAAAGCCCAAATCCGGGCCGGTGCAAAGCCGCCCGCAGGATTTCAGGCCCTTTGGCCGCAAGTAATACCGGCGTGACGCAAACCCAAAACGCAAAACCCTCCGCGATCACTCGCGGAGGGTTTTTTTCAGGCGTCTCAGGACGACTTAGTTCGAGGCGAGCTTCACGCCTGCCTTGGCTTCCGCAGCGGCCATGTTCGGCGACGCCTTGGTGATCTTGACCGACGGGTTGGAGCCGCCAGCGCCAAAGCGCGCGGTGCCTTCCACCCAGTACAGGCCGTCAGCGCCCAGGAAGTTATACTTGAATTCGATGGAGTAGGTGCCGGCGCGCACGTCACAGGCATTGACGTTGACCATCTGCTTGCCGGTGACGGGAACGACCTTCGACACAGCGGCCTTGGCCAGACCGGCGAGGGAGGAACCGGCTTCGGCCTGCTGGGCGTCATCGCACTCGGCGGCTTGGGCGGCACCCGTCATACCCAGAACGGCGACGGCGGCAATCATAAGGCTTTTCTTGATCATCTCTTTGTAGCTCCTTGAGTTTCTTCAGGATGACTACACTCTATCTGATAATGAATAATCTTAAGTTAAACAGGGCATTAGGAATTTTTTACGGAGATTAACTCCGTTATTTCAAACGCTTGAAATACAAGGGGGTAAATCTTAATGGCGCTTGGAAGCGAGAAAAAATAAGCAAAAAAATGAAAAAAGCCGCCGGACAGGTCCCGCCCGGCGGCGTGTATGTCTTAGTTCGAGGCCAGCTTGATACCGGCCTTGGCTTCAGCGGCGGCCAGGTTGGGGCTCAGGCGCTTCAGCTTCAGCTCGGTCACGGCCGCGCCATTGTACTTGGCCGTACCTTCGACCCAGTACAGGCCACCGGCGCCGAGGAAGTTGTATTTGAATTCTGCGGTAGCGTTCTTGCCGGCGGCGTCGCAGGTGTTGATGCTCACCATCTGCTTGCCTTCGACGGCAACGGCCTTGGCCACAGCGGCCGCGGTGGCGGCAGCGATCGCCTTACCGGCGGCGGCTTCCTGGGCTTCGTCACACTCGGCAAAGGCCGGAGCGGCAAGGGCGGTCAGGGCAAGGGCGGAAAAGATAACAGCTTTCACGGCGTAAAACTCTTTCTGAATCGGTACTGGGCATTCGGCCCACGGGGAGGAGGACGGGATGCGTTGTTGGGCGCGAGTTCAATATACCTATGAGTGTTTAATTGCCGGTGAATCTATTGTGCGCCGCGATAATTTTTTCACATCTGGATCATTATGTTTCAGGTAGAAACATAATGATCCAGCTTTTGTTTAGTCCCTCGCCGGGTGCGGGCTCCGCCACCTTGGCCGCCGCCTCAATGGCGGCTTGAGCGGAATGAGTCCAGTAGAAATCATTCCGCTCTAAAGTCGATTTTATGTGGCTGAACGCACAAAAAACCCCTCCGGAGGCTCCGGAGGGGTTTTCAATCTGAGAGGTCGGGCCGGTTTTAGGCGGCCGTCAGCTCGGACAGGAAGCGGCGGATATTCTCGCTCATGGCTTCCGTGCGTTGCGTCAGCTGACGCGCGGCACCCAGCATTTCGGTCGAGGCCTTTTCCGTATCGGCGGCCGAGGCCGACAGTTGCGAGACGGAGGTGGAGGCGGTGGTGGTGCCGTCCGAGGCTTCGTTGACGTTGCGGGCGATTTCGTTGGTCGCGTCGCCTTGCTGATGCACCGAGTCGGCGATGGACGAAGCGATTTCGTTCATGTGCTTGATGGTGGCGCCGATGCCGCGGATGGCCGAGACGCCGTTCTGGGCGGCGGTCTGGATGTCCTTGATACGCTCACGGATTTCGTCGGTGGCCTTGGCGGTTTGCTGAGCCAGCGACTTCACTTCCGAGGCCACGACCGCGAAGCCCTTACCGGCTTCACCGGCGCGCGCCGATTCGATGGTGGCGTTCAGCGCCAGCAGGTTGGTTTGCTGGGCGATGGCGTTGATGAGGTCAACCACTTCGCCAATCTGATCGGCGGCGCGGCTCAGTTCGACCATCGAGTCGTTGGTCTTGTCGGCTTCCGACACGGCTTCGGCAGCGATTTCCACCGAGCGGACGGCCTGATCACCGATGACGCCGATCGACGCCGACAGTTCGGTGGTCGCCGAGGCGACGTTTTGCACGTTGTCGGCCGAGTTGCGGATCGAGGAGACCGCCGATTGCGAGCGGCGCTCGTTTTCCTGCGCGATGGTGAGCAGGGTACGGCCGTTGGCGTCGAGGTCCGAAGCGGCGGCCGACAGGGCGTCCAGCATGTCCTGCGCTTCGTGACGGAAGCGTTCGGCCAGTTCCGACATCTGACGGGCGCGTTCTTCGCGGGTCTTCATCGTGGCGGCTTCGATTTCGGCGAGGCGCAGCTTTTCTTCGGCATTGGCCTTGAAGACATTGAGGCTATCGACGACCGACTTCAGTTCATCGCCACGCGCCAGCGATTGAATGTCCACATTCATATTGCCACGCGCCAGTTCTTCGGTGGTCTTGGCGATGCGGTTGATGCCGGTCACCGTGGCGCGCGAGAAGACGAAGGCGATACCGCAGGACAGGACGGCCATGACGGCGGCGAAGATTGTCAGCATGGAGATGCCGGCGGTCTGGGCCGTGCGGGCGGCTTCGGCGTCTGCCTTGGCCTGGGCGACCTGACCGGCGATGATCTTGTCCGAGATTTGCGACATCTTGGCGTAGCCTTCGTCGAACTGCGACATCAGCGGCGCGACGGAGGGGAAATCGACGGTCATGACCGAGCCGGCGAACTCGACGGCTTCCTTATAGGTCTTGACCTCCTTGCCGAGGTCTTCGAGGTCTTTCTTCTTGGTGGCGTCGGTGGTGGCGCCAGCCATCGCCTTGATGCTGGTTTCGATCTTGCCAAGGTCCTGCACGACCAGGGCGACCTTTTGATCGGCATTGGTACCAGCGCCCGACGCCTGATCGGTCATGGCGCGGAAGAGTTGCCCGTTGGCTTCCTTGATGGCCGACTTGATGTCGCCCATGGCCTGAACGGCCGGGAGGCTCTGGGTATTGATGGCTTCGATAGCCTTGCCCTGCGTGTTCATCACGGTCACCGCCCCGAAGGCCAGCGCGACGATCAGCGCGGTGGCAACGGCGGCCGGAGTCATGAACTTCAGCGTGAAGGACAGGTTGGAGATGCTCAGCTTGCCGCCGGCAGATTTCGACTTAGTCATTATGGCCCCTGACAATCTAGTGTCTGCTTTTCCGGTACGGCGTTTGCGGGGCCGCCCGGAGAAATGGTTTCTGGGGTCTCGGTGCGCGATCCAACTACAGGCACGACTCATCACGCTTCCGCAAACCCCGGATTGTCAGGCAGGGTGTCAGAACATAGTTGTTGAAACCCTAACATCCGTGTTTTTTTTCGTTGGACGGTAAAAGTAGGGTAACCTTAATAAAAACAGCGCCTAAGGGTAAGCTCAGGCGCTGTGGTGTCGTTTTTTCGTTTAGAAAATCGCCCGGTTACGGCTTGACCGGAGCCACTGTTTTCGCGGCCTGAGCGAGCGCCTGAGCGTCCTCGCCCTTGACTTGTGACGACAGGGCAATGGCCTTTACGGCGCTGTCCTTGCTGGCGTCCCGCAGATGAGTGAGGGCGTCAGAGGGCTTGGTATCCACCTGAGCCGCGGGCAGGGCGGTTGTCTCGGTCGTCTCTTTCGCCTGTTCCAGCGTCGGGGCCGCCGAAGGGCGGACCTGATCCGCCGCGGCCAGCATCTGAGCCCCACGGCTGGAGAACTGATAGAAGGCGTGATTGCCGATGGTGGCGGTGCGCTGCATCCGCACGGACCAGTCGGGCGAGATACCCAGAACGTGGAAATGGGTCGAAGCGCCGACCGACTTCATCACATAACCGTCCAGCGCGTCTTCGGCGACGGTCCGGGCGCGCTTCCACGCCCAGCTTTCGACGCGGTTGGACATGATGCCGTTGCAGGTGAAGCTGAACTGACAGCCTGTGCGCTTCACCGCGCCCTGATAGACCACGTTACAGATGGTCTTGGGGTAGGCGGGGTGACGCACGCGGTTCAGGATCACCTGAGCCACGGCGCGCTGACCGGAATCGGTTTCGCCGCGCGCTTCGTAATAGACGGCCTGAGTCAGGCAATCGAGGTCGGAGGCGGAGCGGTTCTTGAGATCAAAGGGCGAGGCCGGGGCCGTGCGCGACGGCGCGCGCATCAGACCCAGATCAAGGCTGGCTTTCAGCACCGGAGCTGAGGCGGCTTCGGCCTTGTGCGCGCGGGCCGGGCCGACCAGAGACGCAAACAGGTCGGTGCGCTGACGGTCCTGACGCAGACGCATCGTGGCCATCGGCGAGGTATAGGATTCGTGACGCATAACCAGCGCGATGGCGCGGCGGTCCAGATCGTCCTGAAGCGCGGCGACGCTCTTCTGGCCGTCCATGTGGCGCAGGCGATCCGCGCCATAGGAGTGATCATTCAGGCTCATCAGGCTTTCGGCCTGTTCGCGGATTTGCGCATCGCGCGTCAGCTTGCCGCCTAACCAGGCGGAGCCGAACGCAGCGGTCAGCATGAGGCTGGAGCCGCCCGCGGCGGTCAACAGGCGCATCTGACGGCGCGTAAGAGACAGGTTCAGACCCAAAGGTGTCTTGTCCTCAGTAACGAGAGCGCACCGCGCTCCCTGACAGAGGGCAACCCCACCATACATTCTTCTGAATGCATCAGGCCGTTTCACGAGACGCAAACGCAGCCTTCCGGGGGCGCCGGAGCCGACGAAGCACACAACCATGTGCCTATCGACGGCCCGTCTTATAGCCAGAAATGTGGCAAAAATGTGTTAAAGGGTCAATCGCGTAAAAGGAGCATCAGTTCAGAGGGGGTATATGTGAGAAAATTTCTCACGCAATGCCTATTTTTTATCAAGATGTGCACCGCAATGACTTTTTATTTTATGAAGTATTGGAGAGATAAGCTTGTCTACTGTTTTCTTGCGATATTCATGGAGGGGGCTTTCGGTTTCGCGATCATTACAATTTAACGAAGTTTACTCACGTGACGCAAAAGTGAAACTCAGGTGCTGGGCATGTATAGAACGTTGTTATTTTAAAATTGCGGTTTCAAGGCACTGGAATCCCGAATGAATCCGTCTCAGGTGGGGGAGTCACGAAAACTTGAAGCCCGCCAAACGGCCAATCTGGCCGTGGCGCGCAAAAGCCGCGGGTCACCCCTTTTCATTTTTTTGCAGGACGTTATGTTATGTTCATGAACCGTTCTCATCTCGCCCGCCTCATTTTCGAAGATGCCCGCCGTTACGCCGCTGATGTCGGCGCGCAGGACTTCCCGCCGACCCTGTGGTCGCCGCACCGGCCCGACCGGCCTGAAAAGTCGGAGGGCGGGCGGCGCTTCGTGCTGCGTTCGGCCTATGAACCGGCAGGGGATCAGCCGGCGGCGATTGCCGAACTGGTTGAAGGGGCCAATGCGGCTGAGCGCGATCAGGTCCTTCTGGGCGTTACCGGGTCGGGTAAGACCTTCACCATGGCCAAGGTGATCGAGGCGACGCAGCGTCCGGCGCTGATTCTGGCGCACAACAAGACGCTGGCGGCGCAGCTCTATAGTGAGTTTAAGGCCTTCTTTCCGGAAAACGCGGTCGAGTATTTCGTCTCCTACTACGACTACTACCAACCCGAAGCCTATGTGCCGCGCACCGACACCTATATAGAGAAGGACTCGTCGATCAACGAACAGATCGACCGTATGCGCCACGCGGCGACGCGCGCCATCCTTGAGCGCGATGATGTGATCGTGGTGGCCTCGGTGTCGTGCATCTACGGTATCGGTTCGGTCGAAACCTATACGGCCATGACGTTTGAGCTGAAGGTGGGGCAGACCATTGACGAGGCGCAGTTGCGCGCTGATCTCGTGGCGCTGCAATATAAGCGTAATGACGCGGCCTTTGAGCGCGGCACCTTCCGCCGCCGGGGCGACGTCATCGAAATCTTCCCGGCCCACTACGAAGACCGCGCCTGGCGGGTGTCCTTGTTCGGCGATGAGATCGAAGCCCTGACCGAGTTTGACCCGCTGACCGGTAAGAAGACGGCGGACCTGAAAGACCTCAAGGTCTATGCCGCCAGCCACTATGTCACGCCGCGCCCGACGCTGCGTCAGGCCATCGACCGTATCAAGGCTGAACTGAAACTGCGGCTGGATCAGCTTCATGCCGAGGGGAAACTGCTGGAGGCGCAACGCCTTGAGCAGCGCACCACCTTTGACCTTGAGATGATGGAGGCGACCGGGGCCTGCGCGGGTATCGAAAACTATTCGCGCTATCTGACCGGACGGGCGCCGGGTGAGCCGCCGCCGACCTTCTTTGAATACCTGCCGGAAAACGCGCTGCTGTTCGTCGATGAAAGCCACGTCACCGTGCCGCAGATCGGCGGCATGTATCGCGGCGACTTTGCACGTAAGTCGGTTCTGGCCGAATATGGCTTCCGCCTGCCGTCGTGCATGGATAACCGCCCGCTCAAGTTCGAGGAGTGGGAGGCGATGCGGCCGCAAACCGTCCACGTTTCGGCGACGCCCGGCAACTGGGAGATGGAGCAGACGGGTGGCGTGTTTACCGAACAGGTGATCCGCCCAACCGGCCTGATCGATCCGCCGGTCGAAATCCGCCCGGTTTCGACCGATGGCGCCAATCAGGTCGATGACGTGATTGCCGAGGTGCGTGAGGTCGCCAAGAACGGTTATCGCTCTCTGGTCACCGTGCTGACCAAGAAGATGGCCGAAAACCTGACCGAATATATGCACGAGCAGGGTATCCGGGTGCGTTATATGCACTCCGACATCGACACGCTGGAGCGTATCGAGATCATCCGCGACCTGCGGCTGGGGGCGTTTGATGTGCTGGTGGGGATCAACTTGCTGCGCGAAGGCCTAGATATCCCCGAATGTGGCTTTGTGGCCATACTTGATGCCGATAAGGAAGGCTTCCTGCGCTCGGAAACCTCGCTGATCCAGACCATCGGGCGGGCGGCGCGCAATGTCGAAGGCCGCGTCATCCTCTATGCCGACAAGATGACGGGCTCGATGGAACGGGCGCTGGCCGAAACCAGCCGTCGCCGCGAAAAGCAGATGGCTTATAATGCCGAACGCGGCATCACGCCGGAAAGCGTCAAGCGCGGTATTTCCGATATTCTGGATAGTCCGTATGAAAAGGCGGACCGTGTTCAGGTGCCGGTGGGTGTGGCGGCTAAGGACTCCAAGCCCTTCCTCGGTTCTAATTTTCAGGCAACGCTCAAGGACCTTGAGACGCGTATGCGCGAAGCCGCGGGCAATCTGGAGTTCGAAGAGGCGGCCCGCCTGCGTGATGAGATCAAGCGTCTCAAACTGCTGGATCTGGAGTTCGCCAAGGACATGATCGGGGACGGGGCGGCATAAATTTACCGCCAAAACGTATCGGGAGCGTTTCAATCCCGTACTGAGGCTTGTGTGTCACTCCCCTGTTACGAAAATGTGCCAGTTTGAAACGAAACCGGCTGGATTTTCGCGACGAAATGCCTCACTCTGTGGTCTGATACAACGGCCGGATGCGGTCAGCATCTTCGGCCGTTGGTATGACCTGTGCATAACCCTTGGTTGGGTCCCCGTCACGTTTCAATTTGGCTGTGTGACGACATTGCGGGGCGCATAGAGAAGAGGTTGGGGTGTGATATGCGTAGAACCAGATTGAATGTGGTGCCGCCCTCGACGAAGGGGGTCGCGATCGAAGCCGATATGATGGGGGGCGTGGGCGAACCGGCCCATGAGGTCATCAATGTCGTGCCAGTGCCGCTCAACACTGCCAACAGCCTGCAATCGCTTGTCGATGCGACGGTTTCGGCGCGCGAAAGTCGCACGCAGCGTGTGCGCCGTCTTCAGGAAGAGGCCAAGGCGCTGGCGCGTGAGCAGATTTCCGAGCTGGAAATCCTGATCGACGCGACGGCCAAGATGGCGCATGAAATCGCCGAAGGGGGCGAGGCCTATCCGGTGGGCGCGCGTGAACTGAGCCGCCGTCTGGCCGACGAATTGCCGCGCACGCTGCAAACCCTGCGTATCGTCACCAAAAAGAGCCTCTGAACCTGTATTTTACAGGCCCTGCGGCAATAAGGTGCATAATTCGACTCGCCTGTCTGGGGTTTTACGCTTACACCTGAGACTTCCGTTTCGGGACAGGGATGCACAGGACATGGCCGCGTATATAAAGTCAGGTGTGGCGCTCTCTTGTCTGGCTGTCGTCGCACTGATGGCCGCCTGTGGCAAGAAAGAACAGCCCCCCGCGCCTGAGACCACCCCGGCCCCGGCCTCTGTGGCGGCACCCCCGCCCAAACCGCAGGAGCCTCTGCCGGCACGTCAGCCCGGCCTGTGGGAGACGACGCTCAGCGAAGAGGGCTCGGAAAGTCAGGCGCAGACCATGCGCATCTGCCTCGACGCGGCTACCGAGAAGGAACTGGGCATTACCGGCACCGACCTCAATGGCAATCGCTGCCGCAACACGGCGGTCAGCCATCTGGAAGATGGCTCCTGGGGTATTCTGGCCGAATGCAATATGGGGTCAGGCGGCAAGATGGAGGTGTCGGGCAGCATCACCGGCGACTATACGCGCGACTATACCATGACCCTGCGGTCCCAGACGACGGGGGCGGCGCTGGCGCACATGAACCGCGTGGTCAATATGACGATCAAATCCAAGCGCCTCGGCCCGTGCAAGGCCGATCAGAAGCCCGGCGATGTGACCCTGCCCGGCGGCGACGTCAGCTTCAACCTGTTCGATATGGCCGGGCGTGAGCCGGGTAAGGCGAAGTAGGTTAGAGCGCTTTCCGAAAAGTGTGACGCACTTTTCGGATAAAAAAGCGCATTAAAGCAAAAATTTAGATCTTATTTCGATTCAATTTGAACGAAATAAGATCTAAACCAGCCAGCTTTTCGGATTGGGGATCGGGCGTTTGTGGAAGATGTGGTTGAAGCCCATCGTGCAGCGGCCGACGATCCACAGGAACAGGGCGAAGACGAGGATCAGCACGATACCGCCCAGCACCACGCTCGACATGACAGGTGAGGTCAGCAGCACCACCAGCGGCACAAAGGCCCCGATACCGACCCAGAAAGTCTTTTTCTGAAAGGCATAGTGCGTCTTCAGCCAGTCGGGGGCGTCGTCCTGAAACAGGTAGATTAGGGTGATGGCGATGACCCCGGAAATGCCACCGACGATCAGGAAAAACAGCAGCAGATAGTTGACGATGGGGATGATCGTCGTGTCGCTGAGTTTGGTGCGGGTGGCGGGCACAGTCATTTTAGATCCGGATCAAGTTCGGGTACCAGAACAAGCACGTCCGTCACGCCTATATCAAGCCCCATCTGCGACAAAAGCGTCGTAATCTGTCCGCGGTGGTGGGTTTGGTGGTTGAACACGTGGCTAAGGACCAGCCCCAGCGGCTTGGTATGGGCGTCGCCATTGACGCGGCGATAGGTTAGGGGGGTGTCGAAATCGGCGTCGCTCAGGCCCTCGATATAGCTCAGCCACAGGGCGTCCAGTTCCCGCCGCACCGGCGCGAAGGCACCCAGTTCGCTATAGAGGGCGTCATTGAGGCCCGTGGGTTGCGGCAGGGCCTTGGCGGCCGATAGCGCGGTGCCGGTCTTGTGGCCGCTCAAACGCCCCATCCACAGCAGGTCCGCCACGATCAGGTGATTGAGCGTCCCCCATACCGAACCGAAAAAGGCCCCCGTATTGGCGTGGAAATCGGCATGGGGATGCGCGGCCATCAGCTCCAGCAGTTTGGCATTCATCCACTGGTTATAGCGGGCCATCAGGCCCAGATGCGCCAGAGGACTCATTTACGCATCACCACTGTGCAGCCTGAGCGTTCGGCATCGGCCAGAGCTTCGGGCTTGGAGATGCGGATGCGCACCTCCTCGGCCTGCGGCAGGGCTAGCACGGCCTCAGCCAGATCTTCAGCCAGGGTTTCGACCAGCTTGATATGTCCGCGCGCAATGAGGTCACGCGCCAGATTGCCGACCATTTCGTAGTTCAGCGTGTCTTTCAGGCCCTTGATCGCGTGCAGGCCGATGCGGATATCGGCGTCGATGATCAGGGGTTGGGTGCGGCCGTGTTCGTAGTCATAGACGCCGATGGCGGCTTCGACCTTCAGGCCTTCGACAAAGACGTGGCGGCTGATCAGAGGCATGGGTCGCCCTTTCCCTGCCACGCCTGCGCCGGCAAGAGGTCGTTGATCGACAAATCGGCCCGATGGCACCAGTCGGCCAGACGCGGGCCGTGGCTGAGGTCTTCGGGCGTCAGGATGACCGTATTGGTCGGGGTTTCCTCGATTTCAAAGCGCACGCACTCAAAATCCGGCACCTGAGCAGCGAGTATGGCGTTCAGCTTGTGATAGAGGGCTAATGCTACGGCCTCCGTCGTCGGATCGCCCGGAATGATCAGCAAACGCGGCAGAAGATCGGGCTCATGTGCCTGAAAAAAGCCGATCAGCGGGTCATCGGCACCCAGTTGAAAGGCATGATCGAGCGCCTCATCGACAAAGCGGTGCCAGTCGCGCTTGAGCGCATCAAAGCTCTGGGCATAGTTGGATTGCCCCCACTTTACCGTGTCCGGCGATCGGGCCTTGAGTGTCACGCGCACGAATTCATTATGGCCATGCGGGGTCGCGCACTTCGACGAACGGTCGGCGCGCAACCGGTGAGCCATGGAAAAACGACGGGTGAACTGAATCTGCACGGACAGGGGCCTTTTCTTGAGCCGCAGCTAAAAGCGCAAAAGCCTGCGTGAGTCAAATCACGCGCAGTGTCTGCAAGTATTGGCCACGAAAAACACGAAAAACACGAACGCAATAAAGCGCGTAGCGCCCCTCAAGAGGGCAGACCTTTCGGGCGAGATCAGTGTTCGTGTTTTTCGTGTTTTTCGTGGCTAAAACCTGCGGCTAATCTTACCACGCGCCGATCTTGGCGTCCTGACGGTGGTGGTCCTCTTCGGCCAGCAGGCGGATGGCTTCCAGCGCCGCCATGCAGCCCATGCCGGCCGCCGTGACCGCCTGACGGTACACGTCGTCCGTCACATCGCCTGCCGCGAAGACGCCCTTGATGGCGGTCTTCGGTGTGCCGGGTTCGACCTTCAGATAACCACCGGAATTGGTTTCAAGCTGCCCCTGGAACAGTTGCGACGACGGCGCGTGGCCGATGGCGATAAACACCCCGTCGAGCGGCAGTTCGTGCGTATCGCCCGTATGGACGTTTTTCAGGCGCACGCCGGTGACGCTGGCCCCGCCGAATTCATTGGTTTCCCCCAGAATTTCGTCAATGGCCGAATTCCACACCGGCTGAATCTTCGGCTCGGCGTACATGCGCTCGGCCAGAATCTTTTCCGAGCGCACCGAGTCGCGGCGGTGGATCAGGTAAACCTTTGAGGCGAACTTGGTGAGGAACAGGGCCTCTTCGACCGCCGTATTGCCGCCGCCGACCACGGCCACCGTCTTGTTACGATAGAAGAAGCCGTCGCAGGTGGCGCAAGCCGACACGCCGAAGCCCTGATAGGTCTTTTCGGACTCAAGGCCCAGCCACTTGGCCTGAGCGCCGGTCGAGATGATGACGGTTTCAGCCAGATAGACGTTCCCGGCATCGGTTTCGAGGCGGAACGGACGCTGGCTGAGGTCAGCCTTGACCACGATGTCGGTGATGACCTCGGTGCCCATGTGCTCGGCCTGTGCCTTCATCTGATCCATCAGCCACGGGCCCTGAATGACCTCGGCAAAGCCCGGATAGTTTTCGACATCGGTGGTGATGGTGAGCTGACCACCGGTCTGCGGGCCGGTGAACACCACCGGATGCAGCAGGCCCCGCGCGGCATAGATGGCCGCTGTCCAGCCCGCCGGGCCGGAACCGATGATGGCGCAACGAACAGTACGGGGCGTGGTCATGGCAGATTCGATTCTATCTTGGGGTAAACTGGCCCCTTAGATAATGACCGGCCGCGGCCTTGTCATCCCTCCGTTAAGGGCTGTTAACGTTTTTCGTCGGGGTGCGTTTGATTATACAGCGCCAGTACCGCTTCGGCGGCGCGGTGCGTCTCGTTCAGCGGCGTATATTTCCACGTCCGCAGTTCGCCTGACCACGGGCGCGCGGCGCCATATTCCTGAAGGCCCTGATGGAAGCGCCCGAACTTGGCCCCTGCGCCGCGGGCATCCATGGGCAGGACGTGCACCGGCTTGCCCGTAGCGGCGGCTTCGGTGGCCATGTTCACCGAATCCTCGGTGACAAGGATGTGGTCGGCGGCGTTGAGGAAGGCAAAATAGGGATTGTCGCCGCTGCCATCGTAAATGATCCCGTCGAGGTCTTTCAGCCCCTCGGTCAGAATAGCGCGGGCGGCTTCGGGGGTGCGGCGCGACACGCTGAGCAGCAGGGTGGCCTTCTTGCCTTTGACGGCGGCGCGAATCTGCTGGACGAGGGTTTCGGCGCGCGCCGGCGATATGTCGTGGCTTTTGGAGCGCCCGCCGATCAGCGCCGCGATAAACGGGCCGCTGAACTTCGACAGATGCTCGGCCCAGGGGGCGGCTTCACGGCTGAGACGTTCCGGCGTGACGCGATGGGTTGAGCCCAGAAGCGGCAGCACATTGTCGCCCTTCACCTCATCGTGCTTCGGTGCAATGACCATGTCGAAGCGGCCTGATGCCACGCGTGGGTCCTGAAGCTGCACCACCAGAGTCTTGCCCTGAGAGCGACGGCGCATGCGCAGCGAATGGGGCAGGGTGGCGCGCCCGGCGGCGATCCAGATGTCGGGATAGGGCGGACCGATGAGGTCGGAATCGCGCTTCAGCATCACATCGGGCCACAGGCGCAGTGCCGTGGGCCAGCGGTCGAACAGACGGCGATAGCGGATGTGACGCACGACGATCTGGGTCGGGGTGAGGGCGGCTATGGCTTCGGCCAGCCCCAGCACCTGATTGTGGATGCCGGCGCGACCATCCGACACCGCCCAGACGATCAGCGGGCGGTCCGAGGGAATCCTCAGCGACTCTTCGGTAGTGACGGGCGGAGTTAACACGCTTCAATCCCAAGATGCGGAGACGGAAAGAGCCCCCACCACCGCATCTCACCTGCCGGATGGCAGGCTCGTGCGGTCCCATCGCTGGCGAAAGTTGTACTTTCGCTGGCGCTAAACCCCAACAAGCTGGGGAGGTATGAAAAAAGCCAAAGACTTGCGACGGGCCGCTCTGCAGGCGGCGAGCCCGAGCAAGTCTTTGACCTTAATTGAGTGCCATCACCCGGCAGGCGTAGCCTGTCGGGTGATGAGAGCTAGATCCACTCGACCTTGAGGATTTCATAGGCCTTGACGCCGGCTGGGGTGTTGACCTCCACCACATCGCCCACTTCCTTGCCGATCATGGCGCGCGACAGGGGCGAGCTGAGCGAGATACGGCCCGCCTTGACGTCGGCTTCGTGTTCGCCGACGACCTGATAGCGGCCTTCTTCCTCAGTGTCCTCATCGACCACGGTGACGGTCGCGCCAAACTTGATCTGGTTCCCCGACAGCTTCGAAACGTCGATCACCTGGGCGCGGCTGATCTTGTCCTCGATCTCGGCGATCTGACCTTCGATCCAGCCCTGACGTTCCTTGGCCGCGTGATATTCGGCGTTTTCCGACAGGTCGCCGTGCGAACGCGCTTCGGCAATCGCCGCGATAACGGCGGGACGTTCCACCGACTTCAAACGCTTGAGTTCGTCGTCAAGGCTTTGGTAGCCCGCGACGGTCATCGGCACTTTTTCCATGTGCGATTGTTTCTGAAACGCCCTGAGTGAAAGACAATAGAGCCGACGACGGTCGAGGGCGCCTGCGACCGGCCGGAAAACCTGTGTTGGAACTTAAGCCGCGCGCCGGACGCTATTTCGGAGCACCCTTGCAGGACGGGGCACGCTTCATAGCGCAAAACGCGCGAAAAAACAAATCTTGTTTCATACCAGGCGTCATTGAAAATGACGCCTGGTATTCGTTTCGCGAATGTCTCATGCCCGTGGTGCAGGTGAGACGTTCGCGAGGTCTCAACGGCCGGATGCGTTCAGCATCTTCGGCCGTTGCTGTCAAATAGGCACTCAAGAGGCGGTAAACAGCCCCAGTTGTGAAATTTTCAGTCGCTTCATACCCTGCGGGACCGGCTCTGCCGGGGGCGCCTGATCTTTGATGACAAACCGCACCTGTAGTGGTCCCTGCGTACCTGAGGTCGCCGTGAGAGGTACAGTGATCGCTTTGACCTTTTTTGACATTTCATAATCCTGAACCGCCTGTCCATTGATCAGTACCGTCACGCGTGCCGGGCGGGCGGTATTCAGGGTAAACCGCAGTTCTGAGCCGGGGGCAATTTTCGCGGAGTCGGGAAGGGTCAGACTGGCTTCGGCACCGCGGGTCCAGACACCGCCTTCCTCACCCAGAGCCCAGTCGCCATCCAGCAGGCAGGCAGCGGGCTTGTCGCGCGCCACAGGCTGCATGACGTTTTGCGGGAAGGGATGCGGGGCCGGGACGCGCCCAATCGAGGCATCCGCCCGGACGGGTGGCAGGAACCAGATGCCGTCAAGCTCTCGCAACTGCCCCCTCAGCGAAGGGTGCGGCAGGCAGGGATTGATATACACATAGAGCTGGTCCGGATGTCGCGCGCCCTGCAAAAAGCGCTGGTAATCCGAAAACTCCAGAGCTTCCTGTTTGGGGTTCGGGCGTGCAGCGTACATGGTATTGATGGGCACCTTTGCTGAAACGGCGCGATAGGTCATTTCATAGAAGACAGGTTGAT
Source organism: Asticcacaulis sp. (assembly GCF_027484505.1). Taxonomy (GTDB): domain Bacteria; phylum Pseudomonadota; class Alphaproteobacteria; order Caulobacterales; family Caulobacteraceae; genus Asticcacaulis. The sequence goes on along the minus strand of NZ_JAIXSV010000221.1, from coordinate 5,938 downwards.
TGGCCAGGGCATTGGGGGGGACGAAATTGACCTGCGAACTGGCGGCGATCAGTTGTGTCCACTGTGGACTTTGGGCGACCTTGACAACGGCGCGATCCGAGGCGCGCGCGGTCAGACTCTTGACATGGCTGGAGAAGGCGCCGAGGTCCATAAGCTGAAGCCCGACGACTACCCCCAGAAGCAGGTTCCGCTTCGGGGCGCGATAGATGACCAGCAGGCTCAGGAATACCAGCGTGTAAGCAACCGGCCAGAACAGACGTCCGGACGCGCGGATCACGCCCGCCACGGAGAGGGCGGCCTCCGGCAAGGGGATGTCGATCAGGGTCTTGCCGAAAATCTGGATCTTGGTCGAGATGGCCAGGATGGTAAGTAAGATCAGCACCCATTTGAGTCCACGCGCCCGCTCGAAGGCCTGAGTGGTCACATTACGCGTATCACGCTCGTCGCTTGCCGCCTCTGGCTCTGGTTGCGGCTGAGGGCCCAACTTGCGTGACCGGCGCGACAACCACCACGCGGCCCCGATCAGTACCAGTACGCCTGCCCCCAGATACTGGAAGCCCTCAAAGGCCTGACGGGGTTCCTGCTTCGGCAAAAAAGACAGGAAGGACGGCAGGCCTGACGGATTGAACGGCCCGTCCAGCCCCATGGAATAGATGCCGAAGCCATCGCCCGCCGGGCTGGTTCCGGAAAACGCGCCCCCGGCCCACAGCGCGATCAGACACAGTGTGGCACTGATCCCGGCGGCACCGACCAATGCGATCAGGGCCTTCGGGTCGCGCGTGCGGCGTATAGCCTGTAAGGCCTGCCACTGATCGGCGGCCCAGATAAACAGGCACATGATCAGCAGATAGGGGTGAATCAGCGAGGCCAGGGTCAGATTGGCGGCCCAGCCTATGGCTTTGCGGCGCGGCGTCTCAACGACGAAGAAGATGTATAACGACAATAGGATCAGCCAGTGCGCAAACAGCGTGTCGTGCCCGATGCGGTTATACAGCGTGGGCAGCAGGCACAGAAGCAGGGCACCGCCCAGAGCGCTCCAGGCCGTCGGTGCGTAGCGTTCCATCAGACGCAGGGCAAGCACGTACTGCAAACACAGGCACAGCAGGAACCACAGCCCAATGAACTGAAAATTCGCTGGCAAAAGCGGGCTGATCAGCTTCAGAGGCAGCGAAAAGAGCGGGTTGGAGTCGGTGTAAAGCACACTCAGACCGGTGGGGTGCGCCAGCAAGTCCTGATGGTTGAAGCCATCTGCCCCGTTACGATAGGCGTGCCAGCCGAGAAAATGCTGCGCCCAGTCGCCGTGCATCACCCAGCCGATATTGGTTGGGTCCACAATAGCCGGGTTAAAAAAGGCCAGAAACAGCAGAACGGGCGCGCCAAACAGTGCCAAACGATAATGGGTGCTTTGTGTCGTTTCTGGCATGTGCCTCTCTCGGTCTGTCAACGGGAGGCCATTGCACGCTTAGCAACGCACGTAATGTCCTGTCACTCCGGACATGACCGCCCCCTCGGCAGCTCTGACATTAAAGACAGGCTATTCTTAAAACAAGCGCTGCAGTGCAAAAAAAGCCCGACCGAAGCCGGGCTTTCAAAGAGACGATTAGGGTTTCTGAGGGGCCTGCTGGCCAGCGGTGACGCCGGCCGGTTGTGCTTTGACCGCAGCTTGGGCTTCGGCGATTTTGGCTTTCTTCTCCGCCTCTTCCTTCTCACGCACAGCGGCGTCTTCGATCGTCAGGCGGAACAGCTTCATGCCCCACTGGCGTTCATCGTCGCCCTGCCCCAGCTCCTTGAGCGACAGCGGGTCGCGCACGATGAAGGATACCTTCATGTCGGGGCGGTTGAACACCGACGGTGGCAGCGGAATGTCCTGATAGGAGCGGATTTTTTCCAGATCCATCGTGGCGCGCTTGCGGCCATTGATCAGCACATCGACCGTCATCGGGCGGAAGAAGCTCTTGGCCACCAGCCGGATCGACGGCTTGACCGGGCGTTCGCCGCTTTCGAACTGCACCTCCTGAATGGGGATGACCAGCTCAGAACGTTTGCCCAGCGTCCACGCCCCGTCGGCTTCAGGGGCCGCCCAGTTTTTGTCGAGCAGGCACGAGCCCTGATTGAGATAGCCAAAGCCCATGCGCGCCTTGATCGGCTTCCATTCGGGCAGGGCCAGCGGCAGATTACGCATCGACTGCGGCGGGATGATCCACACGCCATCCACCTCACGCATCAGCGGCTGAAGATTGGCCGGGGCGATGCACTGGTTGAGGAAGACGTAGAGGTTGTCGTTATTGATATTGCCGTTGAGATAGGCTTCGCGGCCTTTCAGCTCGATGGCGCGCTGCTCATAGTTTTCGCGCGCCATATACATGGTGTTGACGTAGCGCTGCTTCGACACGGCGCGCCAGGCGATTTCATAGAACAGCTTGTCGTTCAGGTGCACCTGCGCCGGATAGAAGTCCACGCCCTTCGCGCCGGAAATCAGCTTGTCCCAGATGGGGTCCGGGGCCTGATCGAAGATGACCGGGCTGGTGGCCAGTTCGGTCTGTTTGCGCATGGCGGCGATAAAGCCCTGAAGGTCGATCAGTTGCACAATGATGACCAGCGGCAGAGCCACCTTCATCACCTTGGGCCGCGACTTATAGACGATGACCAGCGCGATCAGGATCAGGGTATAGGCGATGGGCCAGAAGAAGCGGCCGGAGGCGCGCAGAACGGCCAGCTTATCCAGCAGGTACTTCGGCAGCGGCAGCTTGAACAGCACGATGTCGTAGAACTGCACGTGGTGCGAAACGGCGATGACGAACAGGCAGATAAACGGAATGATCAGCGGCTTGGCGCTGTCGATAAAGGGCCGCGCCTGACGGGCCGAGAAGGTGATCTGATAGAGCAGAAGTGCCCCCAGCAGCAGGCCCAGAATACCGAGGCCCATATACTGATAGCCTTCGAAATACTGCCCCATATCCTGCGGGTGGGCCTTGATGAAGAAGGAGAAGTCGGGCTGCACGGGGTTGAAAGGCGCATCCAGCCCCATCGAGTAGAAGCCGAAGCCGCGCGCCTGCGCCGATGAGCCCGAATAGGCTCCTGAGATGCCAAGCGTGATAAACGGGCAGATGAACACCAAAGCCGCGTCGCGCAGGATCAGCAGGACCCGCTTGCGGTCCATGGCCTTCGCCGCCGGCACGAAGATGCGCAGCACGTCTGCGCCCCAGACGGCTGCCATCATGAACAGCATGTAGGGGTGCAGGAATCCGGTCAGGCCCAGCGCCGTCGCGTACCAGATGTTCTTTTTGCGCTCATCCTTGACGTTGAAGAAGATCCATAGCGTCCACAGGATAAGAAAGTGCGCCACCAGCGTGTCATGGCGCATCCGGTAATAGAGGGCCGGCAGCAGCGACATGATGATCGCCCCGGCCAGAGCCGACCACGGCCCCGGCGCGTGCGGACGCACCAGCTTCCACGCAAAGAAGAACTGCATCACTACGCACAGCAGGAACCACGGCCCGATGAATTGGAAATTATCGGGTAGAAGCGGGCTGAGCGCCTTGAAGATAAAGGAAAAGAACGGATTGGAGTCCGTATAGATAATACTCACCCCCGTCGGCCAAGCCAGCAGGTTCTGATAGTTGAACGGCCACGCCCACGGCACGTTGCGGAAGGCGTGCCAGCCCAGCACGTGCTGCCCCCAGTCCTCGTCCAGCAGCCAGCCGATGCGGGTCGGGTCGAGGATCTCGATATGGAAGAACAGGCTGAACAGCAGGAACGGCATCGCTACGATCAGCAGACGACGGGCCCAGGTCACAACATGCGGCAGGTACGACGGGATACGAATGGGAGGGCTCTATCGAAAAAGACGAGGATAGGGTCAGTTCTGATGCGGCGCATCATAGCGAAAACGCCGCACATCACAAGTTGCGTGATCAAGCCCTAAAAATAGGCAAATTTCGGGCGCGATCCCGCAAAATTGTTTCTGTTATCTGTCGTACACCGATGCGTGTCCGATTGACAGGAGGGCGTTCCGGTCGTTTCCTAACACGCGGGAGGATATTGGCCATGACTGTGAACCGGAGTTGGCGTTTGCCGCTGATGGCGGCGGGGATTGTGGTGTTGCTGACGGCCTGTGCGACGCAGGGGGCGGCCCCCGAACCGTCCGTGCCGGGCTTCTGGATGGGACTGATCCACGGGGCCATCGCGCCCTTTGCCCTGATCGGCCATATTTTCGATCACAGCATCCGCATCTATGCCGTGCCTAATTCGGGCGGCTGGTACGATTTCGGCTTCTTGCTGGGCCTGTCCTTTATCTGGGGCGGCGGCAGTGCCGGGGCCGCCCGTCGCCGAAGCAAGGCCGACTAAAGATCAGCGGTTTTGCGGAAAATCATTTTGCGAAACGGGCGGCAGTGCGAAAAATAAGAAAGATTTTCTTGACTTTCGGGGGGATCATCTTTCTTGAAGAGGACCCGTCATGCCCGCTGACCTGCCCCCGGCTATGCCCCTATCGCCCGCTGAGATCGACGTCCTGTCGCAGCGCCTGCCGCTCTGGACGCGCGAGGCGGAGGATAAGGCCATAGAGCGCCATCTGCGCTTTGCCGATTTTACGGCGGCGTTTGGCTTTATGAACGCGGTGGCTCAGTCCGCGGAGCGGCTGGACCATCATCCGGAATGGTCCAATGTCTATAATCGCGTGTCGATCCGCCTGACCACCCACGACACGGGCGGGCTCAGTGATCGCGATGTCGCACTGGCCGAAGCGATAGACGCCGCTGCCACCCGGTTTAACGCGGTCTGAGGAGGGTAAGGGATGGATACGCAAACACACCCCGCGCGTCACGGTATTGTCGGTGGCTATGTGCCTGACCGTTCCGACTGGACCATCCCGCAAAACTGGGACGCCTATACGGCGAGCGAGCACGCCACCTGGCGCACCCTGTTCGAGCGGCAGATGCAGACCATTCGCGGTCGCGCCTGCGCCGAATATATGGATGGCCTGAGCCAGTTGCCGATCACAGCAGAGGCTATTCCCGATTTCGACGCCCTGAGCGAGGTTCTCTACCGCCGTACCGGCTGGACGGTGGTGGCCGTGCCCGGCATGGTCCCCAATGACGTCTTTTTCGACCATCTGGCCAACCGGCGCTTCCCGGCGGGGCAGTTTATCCGCGACGGGCGTGAACTGGATTATCTGGTCGAGCCGGATGTGTTCCACGACCTGTTCGGCCATGTGCCGATGATGATGAACCCGGTCATGGCCGACTTCATGCAGGCCTATGGCGAAGGCGGTTTGCGCGCCGAAAAGCTGGGCGTGCTCGACCGGCTGGCGCGGCTCTACTGGTACACGGTGGAGTTCGGGCTGGTCGAAGAGGGCGGTGGCGTGCGCATCTTTGGCGCCGGCATATTGTCGTCCTTTACCGAGACGCAGTTTGCGCTGGAAAGCCCGTCCCCCAACCGCATCGGCTTCGATCTGGAGCGCGTCATGCGCACCGTCTATCGCATCGACGATTTTCAGGAGGGCTATTTCGTCCTGCCGTCGATAGGTACGCTTCTGGGGCTGGCGCAAAAGGATTTCGGGCCGATCTATGAGGCGCTGGCCGGGCTGCCCGACCTGACGCCGGGCGGCATCGAAGCCACCGACCGCGTATTTCATCGGGGCACGGGGGACTATCATCGGTAAAGCCTCCCCCGAGGATCAGGGGAGGCGTCTCTCCGTTCGGTAAGCGCTCTATTTCCGCTGATCGGCGGACTTATCGCGGGCGGTTTTGAACTCTGAGGTGGCGCCCCATTGCGGCCAGTCCCCCGCATCGGCCAGCTTCGCCCCGATCTGGTAATAGAGGGTCACGTCCTCGACCATGCCCGCCATGTCCCAGTCCGCCGACCATTCGTCGTCGGCCTGATGGTAGCGCTTATCGCGGTAGTCGGCTTCCTTGGCCGTGCCCGCCTCGATGCCGCCCTT